>JAIRPY010000045.1 GCA_031256905.1 Spirochaetaceae bacterium | reverse complement strand
CCCCCCCGCCCCCCCCCCCCCCCCCCCCCCCCCCGCCCCCCCCCCCCCCCCCCCCCCCCCGCCGGCCCCCCCCCCCCAGTATATTTCATAACTTACTTCTTGTCAAGCAAATGAGGAAGCCGCAATGCCCGAAATTAAAAATGACGGATGAAATCTGGGAACTGTCCAAGCCGAAACTGGAGAAGAGATGGCCGCCCTCGGAGATTTCCGGATGGCTGGAAAGGGAGTATAATTATAAAGTGAGCTCGGAACACCCCAACGAGAAGCATGGACCAACGCGTAAGCATACATATTTTTGACAAAGGTCAAAAGATCCGCATCAGTTTTGGGAATATAGTCATGATTTTGGGGCATAAGGTTCTCCTTATTCGGCTAATATATTTCCCCCGGATGCCGGGGGAGGGTACTTAATCCTTCGGGGAATGTACCTGATCCTTCGGGGAATGTACCTGATCCTTCGGGGAGTGTACCTGATCCTTCGGGGAATGTACCTGATCCTTCGGGGAGTGTACCTGATCCTTCGGGGAATGTACCTGATCCTTCGGGGAATGTACCTGATCCTTCGGGGAATGTACCTGATCCTTCGGGGAATGTACCCAGAAAAAATATACCGAAAAATTCTCCAGGGGTCAAGAGCTTTTTCCATCGGAAAAAGAAAAAATCCGCCCTTGCCTTCTTCAGCAAAATGACGTACAAAGAAGTATGTCCGAATACGTCCTGGAACTGCGGGACATTACGAAAATATACGGAGAAGACCCGGTCCCGGCCAATGATCGCATCAGCCTTAGGGTGAAAAAAGGGGAGATTCTTTGCTTAGCCGGGGAAAACGGCGCGGGAAAAAGCACCCTCATGAAGATTTTATACGGGCTTTTGGCGCCCACGGCCGGGGAAATTTGGGTTCGGGGTCAGCGGGTTCGGATTGATTCGCCGAAAACCGCCGGAGCTTTGGGTATCGGCATGGCTCACCAGCATTTCATGCTTTTTCCGGAGTTTACCGTAGCCCAAAATGTCGTTCTCGGGGCGGAACCGGTCACCTTCGGCGTCTTTTTCAACTTCAAACGGGCCAATCAAGAGGTTCGGGAACTCATAAGGGCCCATGATTTTTCCCTGGATCCGGAAGAACCGGTACAATCCCTTTCGGTAGGGCGCCGGCAACAGGTCGAAATTCTCAAAATGCTCTACCGCAGAACCGAAATTTTCATTTTGGATGAACCAACTTCCGTGCTTACCGAGCAGGAAACCCGGGCCCTTTTCCGAACCCTCCGGAATCTCGCGGAAGGGGGGAAAACCCTGGTTCTCATAACCCATAAACTCCGGGAAATCCGGCAAATCGCTACCCGAGTGGCGGTCCTGCGGCAGGGAAAAATCGCCGGAATCCGGGAGGGCCGGGATACGCCGGAATCCGAAATCTTCCGTCTGATGATAGGAAAAGAATCCCCGGACCTGGAACTCCGGCCTTCCCGGGCAAAAACCCGCCCCGGAGGGCCGGTCCTGATTTTCCAAAACGTATCGGTAAAACACCGGAGCCAAAACCGCCCCCTCTTAGATCAGGTGAGCTTTGCCGCCCGGCAGGGGGAAATTCTAGGCTTTGCCGGAGTCGGCGGGAATGGCCTGGAAACCCTCGAAGGGGTGCTCAGCGGGTTTCTGCCCATCGCGGAAGGTAAGATTTTCTGCGGAAAAGAAGACATCTCCGGCCTGGATACCCGGGGCCTGCGCCGGCGGGGCCTGGCCTACGTTCCCGGGGATAGAATGGCCCTGGGAACCGCGGCCGAAGCAAGCCTCCCGGAAAACCTTATCCTGGGGCGCCGAAAAGAATTTGTCCGGGGCGGCTTCCTCGATATTAAATCCGCGGCCCGGTTTTCCCGGAAACTCTTTGAACGTTACGGCATCCCCGGCCGGGGAGACTCCCGAATCCGGACTCTTTCCGGGGGTAATATCCAAAAAGTCATCTTGGCCCGGGAAATCGATCTCTTCCGGGATTACATCGTCTTCTCCGAACCCACCTGGGGCCTCGACGCCGGGGCCAGCCGCTACGTATATAACCAAATGTTTGATCTTCGGGAAAAAGGCGCGGCCCTTCTGCTCATTTCCTCCAACTTGGATGAAATTCTCGCCGCCGCCGATAGAATCCTCGTCTTCTGCCGGGGCAAAATCGCCGGGGAAATTACCGAATTCCCCCAAAATATAAAAGAAATCATCGGCGCGTATATGCTGGGCCTCTAAAGGACCGAAAAGCTAAGACGAAAAGACCGGGCCCGCCGAAGCCCCAGGACGAAAATACACCGGGCCCGAAAAAAGATCGTCCCTTCCCCCTTCAGCCAAACGCCGAAGCCCCAGGGCCGCTAAGGCCCGAGCCGCCCCAGCCCGCCGGCCCGGATGAAGCCTCAGCCGGGGAACAACTTCCGGCTCCATTTCAGTATAGAGCTTCTCCGCGTCCAAACCGGTCAGCAAAACCGGCTCCTCCGGCCGGGTTTGCAAAAGAGCCCCAAAATCCCGGGCATCCATAACCAAAACCCCGGTAAGCCCCGCCCCAGCCCGAAATAACCCGGTAAAATACCGGCCCTGCTTCGCATCCAATACCGGAGCTACCAATCCCGGAAAACCCTCCCCGGAAACCGCCAGACAGTCCAAAGTCGGAACCGCAAATAACGGAATCCCAAGACTAAGACCAATTCCCTTAGCCGCAGAAAAACCCACCCGTAAACCCGTAAAGGACCCCGGACCTTGCATACACGCCACCCCAGATAAATCCCCAGGCCCCAGGCCCGCCAGGTCCATAAGCTGAGCCGCACCCCCCATAAAAGATTCCGAATGCCGAGGCCCCGCATCAATCTCCAGATACCACATCCCTTTATCAGACCCCAAAGCTAGGGAACACACCGGAGTAGCCGTGTCAAAGGCAAGAATAGTCTTCACATTCCTTCCCCGCCGCTTATTTGAATCCCCCGGCGGCCGTCTTCCAGGATGCGGATCTCAACGATAATCGCGGATTTCGGTATGGACCGGGAAATATTTTCACTCCACTCGATGAGAACCACCCCGGAACCTTCCAGTAATTCCTCGCCCCCCAGGTTCCTGAAATCGGCATCCCCTTTAAGACGATAAGCGTCAATGTGATAAAAAGGTAAAGTCCCTTCGTATTCGGAAATAATAGGAAACGTTGGACTGGTAACGGTTTCCTCGACTCCCAGCCCCCGGGCAACGCCCTGGGCAAATACCGTCTTGCCCGCCCCCAAGGCTCCCCGCAAAGCAATAACCCTCCCGGGGCCCAAACGCCCGGCCAGATTCTCCCCCAGGGCCAAGGTTTCTTCCGGGTTCGAGGAAATACAGCTAAAGAGGGAGTTTTCCATCCGTATCCAGGGCGTCAATAGTGGTTTTCAGGGCCTTAATAAGGGGCACCAAAGGGTAATCCACCGGTTCGGCCAGGGTGACAATAATCTGCTTATGACCGGTGGGCAGGGTTTCAATAAAAAAGTCGATTCGCCGGTCCATCGTATTGGACAGGAATTCGATACTGGCTACGCCGGAAAAAAATCTGCGGTAATAAATAGGAGTATCTTTTCTGATTACGTCTTTAATAGCGAGTATTCTCATAATGTAATCCTGATTTTGTTATGCCGCCCTGGGATTAGTAAGCGCGGCGTAAAGTTTCAAAAGCCGGGGGGCCAGTTCATATTCCGCCAAATCTCCTACCAACACCGGGTCCTGAGTTTCGTACGCGGCCAGCAGTTCTTTGAGAATATCCGTGAAAGCGTCGATAAAATCATTGAGCGGAAGGTCCTCCACCCCCAGGGAATCCGGAAGCCCCCCTTGCAGTTTCGTGAACCGAATAAGCCGAAGCAGTTTATCCGCAATTTGGGAAAATAACTGAATAGTTTCCGCGGCCCGGCTGTCTTTGCCGGTCTGCATATCCAGGGGAAGGTCTTCGAGGCGAACCGCGATGTCGGCAATAGCCGGACTGATCTGTTTAAGTTCCGTCTGAGGTTCGATAAGCTCTTTGATTCGTTCTTCTACGAGACGCCCGGCCTCCCGGGGGCCGAGGCCTTCGCCGGTAAGGGTTTGGCGGATTCCGGCAAAAACGTCCGGGATTTGCTCGGCTAGGAATCGGGCCGCGACGCTGGCTTCCCAGCCGTCCCGGATACATCGCTGGTCCTCGGAAGAGCCGGTTTCGTAAATAGTCAGGTAGTCCTGCATCGTGATGAGAGCTTCCAGAGCCAGGTCCTGCCAGGTGCTGACCGTAATGTTAATCGCCCGGAGGGTTTTCAGCTCCTGCTGAAAAACCCCGGACAAAGAAGCGGCGTCCACAATCTGACCGTCTATCCGTAAACCGCTGATGCGGTTTTTTGTTCCTTGAAGCCATTCGTCGATACCGGCTAACAAATCGCCTACGGTTTTTTCCGATTCTAAGACAATATCCGCAGGGCGTTCATTGATCGATATTTCCATAGTTTTCCTATTTGCTGTTTTGCTGGCTGAACTGATCCAGCGATGAATTCATGCGTTCCATGCGGTTATACGCGCCTTCCATTTGACCATATTGGCTTTTGAGGGCCGCTTCTTTTGCCGCGAGCTGGCGATCCAAAGTTTCGATGCGGCGGTTTTCCTGGGCGACCCGGGAATCAATACTGCCGGTTTTCAGAGCGATAATGCCCCCGATTTCGGTATAGGGTTTGGCGAGGCTTTCAAGAGTGTAGGCTACCCCGGAATCAACGACGTAGTCCCCATCGGAATCGTAACCGAAAAGCTGACGGACCCCGTTTAAGTTTGTTTCAAGCGCGTTATCCAGAGCTTTTTCGTCGATTTCAAGGTAACCCCTAAGCCGGGCCGGGTCGTAGCCGCTTCCGCCGCTTCCCCGCACGTCCGTGCCGATTCCGATTTGCGCCAGCATTGCGACATCTTGTTCTGCGGTCATATACGGCGCGGCGGCAACTCGCTGTAAGGTGCTTCTGAATTGTCCAAGAATAGAATCCCCGGCAAACGCGCCCATCCGCTTCCGCAGATCCGCCTGTTCATCTGCCGAAAGATAGGTCAGTTCCTGCACGACTTTGTCGTCATTCCGGGTAAGTACGTTAATATCCGCTACGAGCCGGTTATAATTCGCCACAAACGTTATGACCGCGTCTTTTATGTTTTCCCGGTCCGGTTCGATTTTAAGGGAAATCGGGGAATTTGACGGGGCTTTTGCGTTGAGGGTTACCCCCGGGATAAGATCGCTGATCGCGTTTGTAGGCCGGCTGATTTCGATTCCTTCCATAGTAATGATTGCGTCTTGGGCTTCCGAGATGGGCTTGAGCGCGCCGATGCCATCCGTAGCGGCTTCGGGGTTGTGCAGACGGATGTTCCGGATGGAAACCGCCCGATGGGTGTTTTGATTGACTATTTCGAGGGAAACGATGCTTTTCTCCCCGGCCACGTCAAAGAGGCGGTATTGGTAAGAAGAAAAATCGTCGGAATCTTTGATCGGGGGCAGGCTCCGGCTTGAGCCGTCCGCGAAGGTGAGGTATAGGACCTGCATAGTATCGACTCGTTTGGCGGAGTCGGTGAGGGGCGTCCAGGCGGGAACATTCGCCGAAGGTACGGATGGGGGTTTTTCCGCTTCGGCCGCCGCGACTTTCTGCTCGGTTTCGGCGGGTTCTTCGGCTATCTCAATTTCGGTTTCTTTTGGTTGCTCGGTTTCGGCTAATTCTTCTTGAGGCGAGTCGTCTTTGGCGGTTTCCTCGGGGGTTTTTTCCGCTTCGGGAGTTTCGCCCATAGCGGCGGCGATGAGGGCTTTTGCGGCGGCTACCGCTTCGGCTACGGCTTTGGATGCGGTGGCCGCCATGGCTGATGCGGCGGCTATAGCCGCCGAGGGAGTCGGAACTTGGGCAATTTGCCCCGGGGCGGATTCGGCGGGGGGCCTTTGCTCTACCTCGGGTTTTTCTTCTGAAGCCGATTTTGCGGCGGGTTCTTCGGCCGCCGGTTTTTCTTCTGGCGCCGGCTTTGCGGGTTCGGTATGGACTTCTGTAGCGATTTCAAATTGAAGCAGGGCGTTTCTGGATGGAGATTTTTGTATATCCAGGGGAATGAATGCGGTTTCGCCGGCTTTTACTTGGAGCGCGTCGGCTTTGATAGTAGTATCGCCGGTTTTTTCGCCGAGGATTCCGGCTTGGACGCCTAAATTTTCTGCGGCGTCGAGGAATTGGAGTTTATTTTCCGCGCCGGTAATTTTTGATTCGATGAGGAGCGATTTTTTACCGGGCTGGACAGCGATGAGGCTTGAGGTGAGTTTACCTCGGCCTCTGCGGTTTATGGTATCCGAGAATTCCCGGAGGGATCCGCCTTTGAAGGGGAAGGTGACGGTTTCCTGTCCGATGGCGAAGGTGTAAGTGCCTTCGTCTATTTTGAAGGAATCGTCCAGGGGGTCCGAGAGGAATTTATCGGCTTTAGCGATTTGTTTAACGGTGAAGGAGTATTCTTGTTCCCCGGCTTCTCGGGTGGCTGTTGCGGATAGCGCGGCGGAGTCTGACGAGTTGGCAACTCGTTCATTAAAAGGGTTTTGAAAAGAATAAAGAAATCGCGCGCTGTCTCTGAAAGCGGTGATGCGGCGTCCTAGGTCCTGCCAGTAAGACTTTTGGGCTTGGAGGTTTTCGATATTTTTTTCAGAACGCTCTTTGGGAATACGTTCAATTTTCATGAGGTCATCGACGATTTTGTTGGTATCAAACCGGCTTTTCAATCCCGGCACATAAATATCGGACATATTCCCTTGGTCCTGCCTTTCTTAGATTTGGACGTTGAAGAGGACGCCGATGGCGTCTTTAATCTGATCCCGGAGCTGTTCCAATTCTTTTGGGGGAAGCTCCTTTATAACTTTATCGGTTTCAGGGTCAATTACTTTAACAGTAATGTCATGATCTTTATAATCGACAGTGAATTTGAGTTTTTTGTTAAACGCGAGGCTGATCCGGCCGATGTCGGCGGTGATTTTTTCGATTTCTGCCTGGGACTTTTGGGCTACCGAGGCCTGGGCCGAAAGAACCGCCCCCGGAACGATTTTTTCCGAGCTTCGTTTTTCGGTTTTTTTATATCCCCCGAATTCCTGCGCTATAGCGGTATTACCGGTTCCTATCATTTCCGTGAGCATACTCACCTCCTATCTATTTTCAGTATACAAGCAAATTTTATATAATACAAGGGTTTGTTAAAAAAATGTTATTCTTTTTGGATTACCGGAATGATCAGCCCTTGTTCTTCCATGCGGTCGATGAGCCGGGCCGCCCGGTTGTAGCCGATTTTTAACCGCCGCTGGAGATACCCGGCGCTGGCTTTGCCGGCCTGGATTACAATATCCACCGCCCGTTCGTAGAGCTGGTCTCCTTCGGCGGCATTTTCGTCGTCGATAAACAGCTCGTCGTCGATGTAATCCGGGTAGCCCAGGGTTTTGACGTACTCGGCCGCGCGTTCGGCTTCTTCTTGGGAAATGTACGCGCCTTGAATCCGAGCCGGGGCGTCTTCGGAACCGGCGTAGAGCATATCGCCTTTGCCCAAGAGTTTTTCAGCTCCCGGGGCGTCTAGTATGAGCCGGCTGTCAATTTTATTGGCCACCATGAAAGCGACTCGGCCGGGGATATTGGCTTTAAGTTTGCCGGTAATTATGTCAATAGACGGATGTTGGGTTGATAAAATAAGATGAATTCCCACGGCTCGGCTCATGGCCGCGAGGCGGGCAAGGGCGGATTCGAGTTCCTTTCCGGCGAGGGTCATGAGGTCTGCGAATTCGTCGATAATCACCACGATGTACGGCAGATGCTCTACCGCGATGCCTCGTTCCCGGATGCGCTTGTTATACGAGCGAATATCCCGAACCTCCAGAGAGTTGAGGCAGGCGTATCGGCGTTCCATTTCGTCAAGACAATATTGGAGGGCCTGGAGCGCGCGTTTCGATTCCGTGATAACCGGAGTCAGCAGGTGGGGGATGTCGTTGTAGACTTTGAATTCCGTGATTTTGAGGTCGATCAGGATGAACCGGCATTTCGCGGGAGAAAGGCGGTAAAGCATCGAGAGGATCAGGCTGTTAAGACATACGGATTTGCCGGACCCCTCGGCGCCCGCGATAAGCAGATGCGGAATTTGAACCAGATCGATGATCCGGGGACGGCCTGTGATTTCTCTGCCGAGAATCAAGGGAATTTCCATTTTTTTATCCCCCCAATAGGCTTCCTCTCGGATTAGATCCGCAAAAAACACCCTTGAACGTTTTTCGTTGGGGACTTCGATGCCCACCGCGGGGCTTCCCGGAATCGGCGCGACGATCCGGATAGACGGGACCGCCAGCCTCAGCGCGAGATTGTCCTGCAAATTGATAATTTTCGGGAGTTTTACCCCCGGTTCCGGTATCGTTTCAAACATGGAAACCGCCGGACCTTTCCAGATGCCGATAATTTCCGCCTGAATATTAAAATCCCGCAGAGTTTCCTTGAGAATCATCGCCGCATCCCGCAAACTTTGTTCGTCCAGATCGGCCTGCTCGGCCGGATACCCGTTGAGAATCCCCTTGAACGGAACTTGATAGTTTTCCCATGAAGCGGAAATGGTTTCTTCCCTTGTTTCTTCCTCCCAATATTCCGGATGTACGTCCTGGGGGATAGGGTCCTCCCGTTGGCTGGAAAGGGCTTCCCATTTACTCATCGCCGAAGCCGACGCCAAAGGTTTGAGATCCGGAAGCCGGAGGTTTTCAAGGTCGATTTCTTCAGAGTCAAAGGTTTTGACATCCTCGGCAGAAGGAGGGGGAAATTGCGAATCCGGCTCGGCGGGTTTCCGTTTAAACACCTCCGGCACAAGCTGAGACGCCCGATCCTTCGCAGACTGCCAAAATAATTTCGATTTCTGCGGCATCCTTTCGGGATAGAAGTCTTCGTCCGGGGGCTCATCCATTTCCTCCTCCTTTTCTGGGGCTTGAGGAAAAAGGGTAGAAGTAAAGGCGACGATAATCAAACCTTCGATAATCGTCAAAAGGATGACAAAAAGGTTGAATCCCCCCTTGCCGATCCAATAAAACAAACCGAATTCTTGGGACCAATACTCGAAATCCCGAAGAAAGACAAATCCCATCGACAAAGTTACAAAGGGCACCAGGGAACAGCTGAGGATAAAAATACGGTCCGGGCGGTACACCGGGCTGGCGAGAAGTAATGCGGCGCAGAGCAGGTAGCCCGGAATCCCGAAAGCAAGGATTCCCAGGGCGTCGACAAAAAAATTGCCTAAGCCGAAAAATCCTTCAGAACCTCGAAACAAAGCTCCGGCAATGGAAAGGGTCATAATTATCGAAAACAATCCCAATATGACCGCCCCCGTAAGTTCCAGCGCTCGGGTTTTGGTTTTTTGCTGAGATCCGCTGTCTTGCCGCAACACTAAAACACAATCCTCCAAATCAATCTTTTGACGTAGCCTGATCCTTCCCAAATCCCTATCTCTACTTTAATGCAGGATTTCCTAGTATGGCAAGAGGTCAGGGTATTGAAAAATTTTCGCGGCTTCAGCTTCCATAGTCATGCCAAAGTAAAGGTATCCGTAGGCCGCGGCGGCGCCCAATACTTTTTTACCGTATTCTCGGGTTTCCATGAACTCAATGGTTTCCAAAAACAGGTCTTCCGGGAGTTTCGGCTCCGCGGCCCGCCATCTCTGTACTCTATTATATCCGCCGTTGTAAGAAAGTAAAGCCTGCATGGGGCTTTTCATAACCCCCAAGAGAAATTTGAGATAAGCCGCGCCAATATGCACGTTAATCGATGGGTCCTGGAGGTCGAGATTGTCCCGATAATCGGGTCCCCCCTGCCGCCGAATCCGATCCGCCCATTCCTTGGCGGTGCCGGGCATAAGCTGGGTAAGCCCCAAGGCTCCGACCTGGGACCGAATGCCGGAGTCAAACGCGCTCTCCGTGCGGATAAGGCCGTAAAGCATCTCCGGCGGGAGGCCCGCCTCTTCAGCGTTTTGTTCTATGATGTCCCTATAGGCTCTAGGATAATATAACCGCATATCCTCAGAGCTAGGAGCATGATCCTCCCGAATCATGTAGCGGTTCACCAGCCGAATCGACTCGAGCCACATACCCTGCTCGGTCATAAGGCGGGCAAGAATCCGCAGTTCCGGCACGGAAAGCCGATCCTCCGCGGCCTGGATGTAGGGCAGACCCTGAGAAGCCGCGCCGAATTCAAAAAAACCCAAAAGCAGTTCTAATTCATCGCTTTTAGGCGCGTTTATTTCTTCTTGAGAAGAAAGAGATTCCGCCTCTGCCGAAACCGGAATCACCGCTTCTCCCAAACGAGACGCGCTCAAAGACCGGTAGTAAAAGGACGCGCTCCCTTCCTCAAAAGCGATGCGGAAAAAGGTGCGAATGAGCAAAGTCTTGCGTTCCTCCTCGGAAACGGGTCCGCTCAGGCTATGCGCGCTCACGGCGTCTTCGGCCTCCGGGACGGAAATATACCCTTCCTCCAGGACCCGTCCAAGAATATAGGCGTACTTCGCCAAAGTTCCGCCATCCCCCAAGTTCCGAATCTTGGGGAAGACCTTCAGCATCTCCGGCCATTGCCGATTCAGCGTCAAGGACCGGCACAGATGATCCAGCACATCCGAAAAATATGAAGGATCATGCCGCCGCTCCAGATACGTATCCACCGCAGATAGCAGATTCTCAGGTTTTGCCAGTCTGAGGGTATCAATAACGTACCATACCGCCGCGTCTTCCTGAATATCGTCCGGCGCAAAGGGTAGAGAATCCTTAAAATAAGCCGCCGCCGGCAGGTAATTCTGCCGGCGCCGTTCTATTCTGCCCAAAAAATACAAAATCCGAAACCGAATCTGCGAAATTTCGACCCCCGGATTTCCGCGGCCGGCGGAACTGGCCCCGGAGACGTCAAAACCGCTGTCAGTCTGCAAGGTTTTATTCCAGTCAAGGAAAAGCGCGATGCCCTCCGCCTGCGCTTTGGCATCCCCGACGTACTGAAAGGTCCTGCCCAAATCGCCGATAAGATCGGGATATTGAAAAAAGAGCATCCGATCCTGCTCCAAAACAAGCCGGAAATGCCGAAGCGCGGCGGCATAGGCGGATTCGGAAACCGCGAACCGCCCCAAAATCGCGGCTCCTTCGGCTTCGCTGAAAAATTCCGGGTCCGTCCTAAGATTTTCCCGAAAAGTCCATGTATAGGCCTCATCCGGCGGCGCGGTCAGCAAAAACGCGAGAAGTTTTCCCCGCAAAATGTTCGCCTCCGGAGACAAACGAGAAGAACCCGGATTCTGCCGCTGAACTTTCAGCCCGGCGGTCAGCGCAAGGCCCCGATCCCAAGACGAAGGCTCAACCTGGGATTCGGCTAAAGATGCAATTTCGCCGTACCGGCCCAAAACATACAAACCCGCAATATGCAGAGTGATAATCGGGGAATTTTTTTCGCTTTTTTCTGATTTTTCTAAAGGAATTTTCCGGATCCGGGGAAGAATTTGTTCGGCCGGCGCAGACTGGGCCAATACCGGCTCAATCAGTTCCCTAGCCGCCTCCTCCCTAAGGCGGACCGCCGGGCTTCCCAGGGCGGCTTGAAACAGCGCGACGCTTCGGGCTATTTCTTCCGCCTCTTCTTGAAGAATCGCGCCGGAACGTTCTCCCTCCCGAACCAACAAACCCGCATAGAACGAAGCCGAAGGATCCGCTTCCGCCAGTTCCTGCATGGCGGCGGCATCCGCTTCGAGGATAAAATCCGGCCCCCCGGTTTTGAACTTCCGCAGTATTTCCTCCTGCTTTGGGTCCGGGGCTTCCTGCCCTTTACAGGAGGTCAGAAACAGGCAGAAACAGAGCAGACAGACCAAAACATTACTGTTTAGGAGGAATGCGGATAGCCGCGCCGGCAATAATAAGGTCAGGATTGCGTATTTTATTAAACCGGGCAATCCGCGGATAAAGCCAAGGGTTGCGATAAAAGGCCTCCGATATATCCCAAAGGGTATCTCCCCAACGAATTTTATACACAAAGCCCCCCCGGGGAATAACAGCAGGTACTTTGTACGAAGCTACCGGGGGATTCCGCAAGCTCCGGTTGACCGCAGGCTGAACCGGAGCCGGCAATTCCGGAGCTTCGAAGATCGGCGTTTCCTCCGAATCCGGGGGCATTTCCGGCAGAGTCGCTTCCGCTCTGCCGGCGGTTAGCTCCGGCGGAAGGGACTCTGCCGGCGGAGTCTCCTCCGCAAGTTCTTCTGGAATCGCCGGTTCCGGCAAGCCCTCATGGATTTCCGACTCTTCCCCAAAGGACGCCGCTTCCGCGCCGGACTGGTCTGATGCGGATTGGCCTGATGCAGACTGGTCTGATGCAGACTGGTCCGGGGATAAGGGCATCGTTGCGGCGGCTTCGGGCTGAGAAGCCGGGGCAGAATTTTTGCCCTTGAATCCCCCGAAAAGCAGGCACCATATCCCAAAACCTACCGCAAGAAGAGCTAACCCAATAAGGGCGATTTTGCCCCAGGGCGAAGACTTAACATTATCGGTTGTATCGTATAATCCTAAAGGTGGGGAATTTTCGTATTCTTCCGGGTCTAAATTGAAATCCGGCCTGGCGGTTCCGGCGTCGTCGGTTTTCAGAGAGACGTGCAAGAACTGGGGTTCTCCCCGGGCGGCGGCGTCTAAGTCGATGGCTTCCGCGGTGATTTCTCCCGCTTTATTAGAAGAAATAATCAATTCTATTGAAGGGTCCCCTTGGGGCTTCGACCTAAGGGGTTCTACAACCAGACTTCCGATGTAGCCCTCATCGCTTATGGTTTGATTATTGCTTTTATACAGGTCGATATGTACGCTTGCTTGTTTATTGTGAACCGTGGTAAGAACAAGTCTTTTTTCAACAGCAGAATTTTCCTCCAAAATGGGATAAAATTCACCATTTGCTGTTTTTATACCGATCATGGGTCAGGGTTCTCCTTGGGTATTCACATTTAAACTGTAGAGAGGAATAGGTATCTTGTCAAGAAGTTCGCTGGGTATTTAAAAGCCCCCGCTTTTTACAGCGGGGGCAAAGTCTTTTAGAAACATTACTCGTAGATGACAGATTTTACTTCCGGGCTGTCGATGTTACTTTTGTCCGCCCAAACGTAGCCGGAATCGATGAATTTGGGGGGTGTTTCGCCTTTGGATGCTTTGTACGCCCACATGAGGGTTTCGTAGCCCATTTTTACGGGGTTTTGCTGGATTGCGCCGTACATCAGGCCGGATCGGATGGCGTCGATTTGCTGTTTTCCGGAGTCGTAGCCTATGACGATAACCTGGCCGCTTTTGCCTAGTTCTTGGACGCCCAGGACCACGCCGACGGCTGAACCTTCGTTAGAGCCGAAAATGCCTTTGATGTCCGGGTTGGCGTTGATCAGGGCTTTGGTGATGTCTGCGGATTTTTGGTGATCTCCTCCGCCGTACTGAACGGATACGACTTCGATGCCGGGGTATTTTTTGATTCCGTTGAGGAATCCGTCCCGGCGGTCGATACCGGTACGGCTGGTTTGGTCGTGGACGACCAGCGCGATTTTCCCGGACCCGCCGATGGCTTCAGCCATTTTGTCTGCGGCGACTCCGGCGGCGACTTTATTGTCGGTGCTTACCGTGGTAAGGGGAATATCCGAATCAACTCCGGAGTCAAAGGCGATGATGGGAATCTTCCGGTTTTTAGCCTCGTTGAGCAGAGGGATGGCGGCTTTGCTGTCCAGGGCCGCAAAACCCAGGGCCGCCGGACTTTTACCGAGGGCCGCCTGAAACATTTCCATTTGTTTGTCTACCATGGTTTCGTTTTCGGTACCCTCAAAGGTGTGGGTGAGGTTCACGCCTTGGGCTTTGAGTTCCGAGGCCGCCTTGTCCGCGCCGTTTTTGACGGCTACCCAGAATTGATGCATAAAGCCCTTGCAGACGATGGCGATGTAGGTCCCTCCGCTTTTTTGCTGTTGTTGCGCGGCGTTTGCGAATCCGCTGACTGCGACCGCTATGCCGAGGGCGACTGCGATAATACCTTTCTTCATTTTTTCCTCCAAATTTTCCTTTTTTTTCACATATAAATATTGATCCGCGGGGCGGATCATTGTGAAACCTTTTTATCCCGGGTTTACCCTTTATTTTACTTTGCGTCTTACGATGTCGAGGTAGACCGCGCCGATGACGATGATGCCGGTGACCACCATTTGCCATTCTTGGGGAACGGACAAGATCCGTAAGCCGTTGGTTAGGACGGTGATGATGAACGCGCCGATGACGGTACCGAGGATGTTGCCTTCTCCTCCGGAAAGGGAGGCGCCGCCGATGACGGCCGCGGCGATGGCGTCCATTTCGTAGCCGGGTCCCAGGGCTGGCTGAGCGGAACTTAAACGGCTGGCCATGACTATGCCCGCAAAACCGAAAAACGCGCCGCTCATCGAGTAGATGCCGATTTTCCAGGCATTCGTGTTGATGCCCGAAAGCCGAGTCGCTTCCTCATTTGAGCCAATGGCGTATGTGTAACGTCCCACAATAGTTTTCGATAAAATAAACGCCGCCAGTAAAGCTATAATAAAGAAGAAAAATACCGCCGATGGAATGCCGAAAATGCTGGCCATCGCAATTTTGCCGAAAGCCGGATGGTCCGTAAGGTATACCGGTTTAGACTCGGAAATGATCAGGTTGAGGCCCTTGGTGACGTTCATCATGCCCAGGGTAGCAATAAACGGGGGCAAGCCCAATTTTGCGATACTCACGCCGTTGACGAACCCGCAGAGTCCTCCGGCGGCAATCGCGCCCAGGACCCCGGCGATAATCGGCATTCCCAGTTTGGTGATGAGAATACCCGCCATCACGGAACCGAAGGTCATTACCGTGCCGATAGAGAGGTCAATGCCGCCGGAAACGATGATAAACGTAATGCCCACCGCGAGAATACCGTTTACCGATGTGGCTAACAGAATGGTGATGATATTATCTTTGGTGAAAAAATAGGGCGACGCAATACTAAAAATCACAAAAAGTAAAATCAAACTGCCGAAAGCAAGAATCGTTTGCGCTCCCTTCGCGGTACGTTTTTTTGAAGCTAACTGGATCGCCATCCGTTTTTTTAGGTCTGCCATATACACTCCTTTTTTTTTCAAACCCGGTTACGCTGAAAGGGAATCTTCGTTCCGCAGGGTGGCGTAGTACATGATTTTTTCTTGAGTGCAGTCTTCGGTGTTGAGGGTTGCGGTGACCCGGCCTTCGCACATGACCACGACTCGGTGACTCATACGGAGAATTTCCGGCAGTTCTGAGGAGATCATAATAATCGCTTTGCCTGAATCCGCTAATTCGTTGAGCAGTTTGTAGATTTCGCTTTTCGCGCCTACGTCGATGCCTCGGGTGGGTTCGTCGAAGATCAGGATGTCGCAGTCCCGAACCAGCCATTTCCCGATGACGACTTTCTGCTGGTTTCCTCCGGAAAGGTTTTTCGCGAGCTGGCTTATTCCGGGGGTTTTGGTGTTGAGTTTGGCGACCTGTTCTTCCGTGACGGTTTTGGTTTTTGCGGTATCGACTATGCCCGGGAATTTGAGGAATCGCTTGAACGAAGCCATTACGGTGTTTACCTCGATGGACATATTTACTGCCAGGCCGTAACGTTTACGATCTTCCGAAAGGTAGCCGATGCCGTGTTCGACCGCGTCTTTCGGCTGTTTGATGCGGACTTCCCGGTTTTTTACGAGGATGCGTCCTGATTCCAGGGGGTCCGCGCCGAAAATGAGCCGCATGGTTTCGGTTCTTCCCGCGCCCATAAGTCCGGCGAAGCCTAAAATTTCGCCTTTGTGGAGCTGGAAGGATACGGCTTTTACCGCTCGGCCCCGGCGCAGGTCCTGCACTTCCAGGACGATTTCGTTTTTCGAGGTATCCGGGTGGGGATGATGGCTTTCAAAAATTTCCCGGCCTACCATTTGGGCGATAATCTGCTCCGGGGTAATTTCCCGCATGACGGAGGTAGCGATAAACGCGCCGTCCCGCATGACGGTAACCCGGTCGCAGATTTGGTGGAGTTCGTTCATGCGGTGGGAGATGTAGACGATGCCTTTGCCCTGGGACCGGAGGTCCCGGATCACCTTGAACAGCTCTTCAATTTCCGTTTCGCTTAACGCCGAAGTAGGTTCGTCCATAATAAGCACGTCGGTATTGAAAGACAGGGCCTTGGCGATTTCGATCATCTGTTGTTGCGCCACAGTGAGACTGCCGACCAGGGTTTTGGGATCGAGTTTGAGGTTGATCCGCTGAAAAAGTTCCGCGGTTTTGCGGTTAATTTCGGCGTCGTCCACTAAGAATCGCGCTTTTTTGCTCTGTTCCCGGCCGATAAAAATATTCTGGGCCGCGGAAAGGTGCTTCATTAAGTTTAATTCCTGATGAACGATGTTAATCCCCAAACTTTGGGCTTGCCTTGTGCCGAAGTATTCAACGGTTTCTCCCCGAATTTTAATTGTTCCCGCGTCTTTTGGGTAAATGCCGGCGAGAATTTTCATCATGGTGGATTTTCCCGCGCCGTTTTCCCCGATGAGCGAGTGAACTTCCCCTCGGCGCAGTTCGAATCGGCAGTTGTCGAGGGCATGAACTCCTGGAAACCATTTGTCTATGCCTTCCATCTGGACTACTATCTGCTCTTGCGTATCCTTCACCGGACCTCCTATTTCTTTTATTATAGTTTATATCTGAAAATATAGCAAGTTTTTTCTTTATTTCTCCAGACCGGCGGATCTGCCGCTTTCCGCCGGCCCGCCGGGGGCTAGGCGTCTTTAGGGAGAATCTTGTAGACTTCCAGTCCGAAGTACATCTGCATGGGGTCGAAGTCTCGGTCGTTGTGGAGCAGTGAAAATCCGTGTTCTATGCAAAATGTGGCGATGGTTATATCGATGGGTTTGCGGATGGTTACTCCGTGTTTCCGTAGGATCCGCAGGTTTTGCGCGGCCTTGACGGCGATGTCTTTGCCCCGCATATCGAAATAGACCAGGCGGTCCATAATTTCTTTAGCGACCGCGAAATCCGCGTCGTCTGGGAAGCCCTGTAGGAATTCAGTGATGATAATATCCCCGGTGGCGACTTGTTTTGCCGCTAGTTCCGCATCGAGGGCGTCGGTATAGGGGGAAACGCCGCCGTTTACATATTCTATCCACACTGAAGTATCTACAACAACCATGTCGCTCTCCTGAGGGCGTCGAGTTCGCCTTCCCAGCGCAGGCATCCTCGGTATTTCCGTATATCGATTTGTTTTTGCTGGTCCAGCATTATCCGCAGGGCGTCCTCTACGATCCGCCGTCTGTCGGTCCCGCCGGATACCCGCATCGCTTCGTCAAGAAGGTCCGCGTTTATCGTAATAGCCGTATCCATAGGGCCAGTATAGGGCATCCGGCGGGTTTTGTAAAGTTTCTTTTTTCCCTTCTCCGCTGATTTCCCAAGGCGTCTTTGCCGAAAAAGCCCCGGGGGAACCGGGGCTTTTTAAGTTTATCACATCTCAGGGATGACTTTTATGCGTCCATCGGTGGATGGGGCGATGACGCCGCCGGAGGATCTGATCCATTCGACAAATACATAGGAAAGCAGAAGGGACGTGTTGAAAGGCTCTTTGGCGTTGAGGAGGGTTGTGTAGCCGTCGCCGCCCCGGAGCAGGTAGTCGTTGGTGATGAACCGGTAGTCTTTGTCCGGATCCACCGGCTGACCGTGAATCGTCAGGTCCCGAAGTTGTCCGGTTCCGCTGGAGTAGTCAATCGTGTACCGAACTTCTTGGGAAACCTGGGCCCAGCCTCCGGCGCCTTGGGGGATGGAAGCGATGAATTTGAACAGCTCGGTAATCTGCGCGCCTTTGAGGGAAGCGATGTATAAATAATTCTCGAAAGGCAGGATCGTGAGAACCTGCTCTTGGGTGATGTTTCCCGCGGGAAGCTCGGCCCGCATATTGCCTCCGTTATGGAAGGCGAAATCCACCGATTGCTTGTACACGTTTTTGAAGTACCAGACATTGGCATCGCAGATGGCGTTTCCCAGGGCGGTTTCTTGTTTGCGGGTTAGGCGGTCTCCAAACTCAAAGGTCCCGGCGGCTTTCCCGATGACCGTTTTCAGGTCTCCCCGGGCTTTTTCGATGTACGGCGCGAGGGCTTTGATCACCTCTTCGTCGGGTCCCACCGGGACGGGCAACCAGTCGAAGCCGGCAAGTTTTCTATTCACCACGGTGAGCCGTCCGGCGCCCAGGTATTTTCCCCATTCATTCGCGCTTACGATGTAGGTATTTCCTAATTTTTTGGCGGAATCAAAATACGAATGGGAATGGCCGTCCACGATGATATCAATCCCGGATACTTCCGAAACCGCTTCCAGGGAAGTGATGTGTTCATCGGATTCTTTTTTATCTCCCATATGGGTAAGGCCGATGACGATGTCCACCTGTTCCTCGTTTTTCAAGAAATCTACGATTTCCTGAACCGCTTCGATTTCGTCCAGGAAGACGAGGCTGGAGTCCGGGTTGGCTATGGCTTTTGTCCGCAAAGTGGTGATGCCGAAAAGCCCCACCGTAAAACCGTCATAGGCCTTCACCAGATACGGGACTCCGAGGTAATGGCCGTCGGAAGTTTTGACGTTGGAACTGACCAGGGGAAAATCCGCGGATTCCATCTGTTTCTGAAGGCGGTCCAGGCCCCCGTCGAATTCATGGCTTCCGAAGGTTGCCGCGTCGTAGCCCATCTTCGAGTACCCGAGAAAATCCGGTTCCGCATCGAACATTTTAGAGAGCCCGCTTCCGCTGTTGATGTCCCCGGCATCCACCAGCAGGATTTGGGGATAGAGGGCCCGAGCGATTTTTACCAACGCCGCCCTTTGGGGCAGTCCGCCGTAGTCTCCGGCGTTTCCGGGGGTAACCGCGCCATGGTGGTCATTTGTATGGAGGAGAATCAGCTCGTAGGCCTTTCCGGTCTGCACGGCCTGCCGGGGGCGGAGCTTTTGAGGAGTAATCGCCGCCAAGCCGGCCGGGGGCGGTTCTTCCGGTTCGCTTTCTTCGTCATCCCCGGAGGCGAGAAGAGAATCATTCGCGTCAAAGGGAATTTCCGTTTCCCCGGAAGCGAGGGACGGATCGTCTTCTTCTCCCGAAATCAGCACGAAATCCGGGACGTCGGCGTCTCCGGATGCGCCGGCTTCCACCATTTCCGGGGCTTTATCCGGGCCCAGGGATGTTTCCGCTTGCGCGATGTACGGTTCGAGGGCTTCGAGCATTTCGGCGTCGGGTCCCACCGGGACGGGCAACCAGTCGAAGCCGACCAGCTTTCGGTTCATTACCGTGAGCCGCCCGGCGCCCAGGTATTTTCCCCATTCATTCGCGCTTACGATGTAGGTATTTCGCAATTTTTTGGCGGAATCGAAATACGAATGGGAATGGCCATCCACGATGACGTCGATTCCGGTAATTTCAGAGGCGATATCAAGGGAAGTAATGTGATCCGGTTCTTCCCGGACATCTCCCAGGTGGGTAAGGCCGATGACGATGTCCACCTGTTCCTGATTCTTCAGAAAATCCACGATGTTTTGGACGGCTTGAAATTCGTCAATAAATTCAAGGCTGGAGTCCGGACTGGCTATGCTCTTGGTCCGCAGGGTGGTGATGCCGAAAATACCCACCGTAAAACCGTCATAGCCTTTCAGCAGGTACGGGACTCCGAGATAATTACCATCCGCAACCTTGATGTTCGATGTAACCAAAGGAAAGTTCATCTGAGCCTGCTGTTTCTGCAATTTTTCCAGGGTGCCGTCGAATTCGTGATTCCCGGCGGTTCCCGCGTCGTAGCCCATGATATTGTACGCGAGAATATCCGGTTCGGCGTTGAACATATTGGAAAGCGCGGTTCCGGTATTGATGTCCCCGGCGTCAACTAACAGCACTTGGGGAAAGAGAATCTTGGCGAGTTTGACCAGAGCAGACCTCTGGGCGAGACCGCCCTGCCCATCCGCCGCGGGAAGGACCGTGCCATGATGATCGTTTGTATGGAGGAGAATCAGCTCGTACCGCTGATTCCGTTTGACCCCTCGGATGGGCTGAACCCGCTGGCGTCCCGCATCCGCGGAAGACGCCTGGGCGCCCTGGGCCGTCCCGGCGGTTTGGGTTTGACCGCCCTGGGCCGTCTGGGGAGTTCCTTGACTTGGCCCCCCTGAACCTTGGGCGATTTGGGTACTTTGGGCGTTCCAGTCCCAGGTCTCTTGAGAACCTGTTTCCGGGGGCTGTTGGGGTTCTTGCTTTTGAGCGGCGGCTTTACGGGCTTCTTCGGCTTGAGCGGCTTTTGCCGCTTCCATTTGCCGCTGGACCGCTTGGGACCGTCGGGCGAGTTCCATTTCCGTTACCGGCCGGGCGAAAAGCGTCCCGGCTCCTAACGCGCATAAAAGACTGATTCCTAAAAATATACGTTTCATACCAAATGTTGACGTGTACACGCCACCGGATTTTAACCGGACCTCCCTAATAAAATATTGCCGTCTATCCGAGCCGTCAAACGTCTTTCCGTTTTGTTGATGCCCTTTTTCCTCCGGGTTTTTCTTAAAGGCCGGCATCTTTTTTCAATATCGTCATTTTTTTCCGATGCTGTTATCTTTATTCAGATTAGAAAAAATACGGTTCTTTGGAAAGACGCCTGGAGTCTGGACATTCTTACCGCAATAGTATACAATACATTGTAACGTTTGTATACCTGATATGAAGGAATAAAAATGATCGCCACTAATAACCGTAAAAAAACCTCTGCCGAAGTGTACGCCTTTCCCGTCAAGGAAGGATTGTTACAAAAGGCAAATCTCTTCAAAATAAAACAAGCTCCCAAATCCGATCCGGACGAAAAGGTCATAACTAACGACGATCTCGCCCAAATACAAGACCAAATCGACGAAATTATCCATCAAAACCGGCTGGCCGTAAGAAATACCGAAACCGTCGCCACCCATCGGGCCAGTGAATTGACCCTTCCCTTGGCCGTCAACGGTTTCATGATTTTCCTCGCCGGACTGATCATTTCGGGCATTATCCTCGGCGTAAATAAAGAAGAAGAAGAGAATACCTTCCAAAACGCGGGCTTTTCTTCTGTAGAAGGTCAGCTCATTCAGAAGATGCGGCAGGAAGCGGAGTATCAGGCCGCGGAAAAAGAACGGGAAATCGAAGAAATGCGCAGACAACTGGCAAATCTCGCTAATGAAAAAAATAACGCCCTCGCAAAAATTGAAACCCAATATAAAGATCGGGAAATCGAAGACCGCAAACGCTTGGAACAAGACATCGCCGCGGAACGGGAACGCCTTATCCGTTCAGGCGTCGCTATAAGACAGGTTGATGAACTTCTCGCAGTGTACGAAAAAGAACGATTCGCCTATTATCAGGACGAACTCGCTAAGTATAAAGAAGAAATCGAACAAGAACGCCGGTCCGCAGAAGCGAAATTTCAGGCCCTGCAAAACAGCTACCAAAAGGACATCAAGTCTTTAAGCGAAGAACGCCAAACTATCCAAAAGGTTCTGCAAGAACGAGAACAAGAACTTCGAGGCGGGCCTGCCGGTTCGCCGGACCCGGAATCCGAAAAAGCCCGAGCCGCCCTAGCCGCGCTGGAAGCCCAACGGAAACAGACTCAGCTGGAGGAAAACCGCATCACCGGGATGTTCAACCAACTGCGGACCGCGTTACAACAGGAACGATACCCTTCGGCAATAGCTCAGGCCGAATCCCTCATCCAATACCTCGAAAACAGCTCCCCAGATACCAACCAACGGCGAAGCTTGGACATCTACTTAGCCAGCGCGCTGGCGCAAATCGCGCGAAACGAACAGAACCGAAACGCCGAGCGAAGCTCCGAAACAAACACCTTGCGATCCCGAATCACAGCTTTAGAAGAAGAAAACGCCCGGCTAAATCGGCTAAACACCGAATTGTCCAAAACTTCCGAGCAAGACCGACAGCGGAACAGCGAAATAGAAGCCCTAAGAGCCCGGCTCACCCAAAACGAAGCGAAAATCACCGAACTTTCCGAAAGAATCGCCCAACTCCAGCAGGAAAATGCCCGGCTCACCCAAGCAAATCAGAACTTGACCCAGAATGCCGGGCAGACTCAGACGAATACCGCCGCCCTTTCCGAAAGAATCACCCAACTCCAGCAGGAGAATGCCCGGCTCACCCAAGCGAATCAGAGCTTAACCCAGAATGCCGGGCAGACTCAGACGAATGCCGCCGCCCTTTCCGAAAGAATCACCCAACTCCAGCAGGAAAATGCCCGGCTCACCCAAGCGAATCAGAGCTTGACCCAGAATGCGAGGCAAACTCAGACCCTTTCCGAAAGAATCGCCCAACTTCAGCAGGAAAACGCCCGAATCGCGGCGGAGAACGCCAAACTCGCCAAAGCAAATGAGAATCTGTCCAAAGACCAAGAAAAAGCCGCTTCTCTTACCAATCAAATCAGCGATTGGATCGTCAAATTGGAAGTCGAAAACACCCGGCTCACAAATATCAACCGAGAGTTGTCCCAAAAAATCCAACCGGCTCCCAAATACGGCATTGCCGACGTATCAAGCATTTTGAGGACCTCTTTAGAAATGGATGCAGAATCCGGGAAAAAATATCTGGAAACCGAAAAAACCAAATACGCAAAAGAACCGGATGTCTTAGCTTTTATCGAATTGCTCATAACAAGGTTGTACTAAATATACTATGACAAAAATATTTTCGGCTTTTTTTCTTTTTTTCTTTTTTTCTCTGAACCTCCTGGGGGCGCAGGAATTTCAAGGAAACGGCCCGTATCTCCATTTTGGGGGGCAGTATTACCTTCCCACAACTCAGCCCCTGATGATCCCCGGGGCCCGGCTCGGAGGAGGCTGGGAATTCCCGATGGGTCCAGGGGATCTCGATCTCGGCATCGAAACCGGGTTTACCTTCACTTATGAACGTTCCGCTAGTCCCGCTTCGTTTTGCCTTATCCCGTTGATGGTTTCGGGAACGTACGCTCTGCATATCAGCCGGTTTTCCATCAATCTTGGAGGGGCTATGGGAGGTATGATTATCCTTTCTTCCCTGAACGATAAGGCGTTGGATTTTGCGGTGGGTCCGCGAATCCAGGGCGAATTCCGATTCGGCGCGCCCTCATCGCGCCCCCTTTGGAGCCTTTATTTGGGAGGGGGCCTGGATGTTATTATAGAAAAAGACTCCGCCTTTTTCATGCCGGACCTAGAATTGGGCGTGCGGATCCGGTTCGGGACCAGGTCGGCCCCAGCCAGCCCCAGCCCGAAAAAACCCAGCTCCGAGACGTCATCCAAACCAAAACAAACCGAAAAGACCCAAGAAAAATCTCCTAAACCCGAAAGCCCGAAAGGTCCCTTGGTTCTCGTTTATTTCAAGCAAGACTCAACTGAACCCTTAGAGGAATATCAGGGGGCCTTTAGCGTTGCGGGTTTGTATCTTCTGCAAAATCCCAACTCTCGGCTCGTACTGCGAGGCTATTCGGACCCGGCCGAGGAGAGTACGCTCCTCGCGCGGGACCGGGCCCAGTATTGCGCGGATTATCTTATCCGGGAATACGGCGCCACCCGGGACCGCATTACGATAGAATACTTCGGACGCCAAAAAACCCCCCTCGGCGCGGACGATTACGCTTCCAGCCGCCGGGCTGTCGAATTTTTTAAAGAAGAAGATACGTTGTAATTTTGGGAGGAAAACCCTCCGTTTTTGTATTAAAAATACACCTTAAAGATAAAATATACCTTTCGGCGTGGTTTACCAAACCGGGCTTTCCGGTTATACTTAGGGTATCTTTTCTAATTCGGAGTACAAGCGTATGAGCGCATACCAAAAAGAACCGGGCCCGGAACGGCTGACCGGAGTAGTGGTTCCCATCGGAGCCTTACGGGGAAACCAAAGTACCGGAGTCGGCGAATTCCTGGACCTCATCGAATTCGGCACATTGTGCAAAAAAATGGGAATCCGGCTGATTCAAATCCTGCCGGTAAACGATACGGGCTACGAAAGTTCTCCGTACAGCGCGTTGACCGCCTTCGCCCTGCATCCCCTCTATCTCCGGATCGAGGCTATGCCGGAAGCGGCAAATTACGCCGCCCCCATCGCGGAACTGAAAAATCAGTTCGAAAAGGAAGTACGCTTTCCGTACCTCCAAATCCTCCGGGCAAAGATAAAACTCCTCCGGGAAATGTACGGCGCCGCGGAAACCCGAATCGGGCAAAAAGCAAAACCCGGCGGCCCCCTCGCCGAATGGATCGCAAAAAATCCCTGGGTAAAGGCCTACGCAGTCTACCGCAGACTCAAAGAAGCTCATGGCGAAAAAAGCTGGAAAGAATGGATCAGCTACCGAGACGTTTCTTCAGAAGATATCGAAACCCTTTGGAACGACGAACGCCTCAAAGGAGAACACCTCTTCTGGGTTTGGATCCAGGAAGCCTTAGACGCCCAATTCAGTAAAGCCGTGGAAAGCCTCAAAGCCGAAGGCATCCTCCTCGAAGGAGACCTGCCGATCCTGATGAACGAAGACTCCTGCGACGTCTGGGCCCATCCGGAATACTTCTATCTGGACTTATCCGCCGGGGCGCCTCCGGATATGTACAGCCCCCAAGGGCAAAACTGGGGATTTCCAACGTATAACTGGCAAACTCAGGAAAAAGACGGCTTCGCCTGGTGGCAAAACCGGCTCAAAATTGCGGAAAAATATTACCAAGCCTACCGAATCGACCACGTTTTAGGCTTTTTCCGCATCTGGACCGCCCAACGAACCGATACTTCCTCTCTTTTAGGCCGATACGTTCCCTACACCCCCATAACCGAAAAGGATTTGAAAGCCCTCGGATTCGATTCCGGCCGAATCCGATGGCTTTCTCAGCCCCACATCCCCACCGGGGAAGTCTGGGACAGCCTCAAAAACAGCGGCTTAGAAGGCAATCCCCTGAACGTCGAGGCGGAACGGGTTTTTACCTTCGCCTTAGACCGAATCGGCGGCGAAGAACTCTGGATGTTCAAGCCCGGCCTTCGCGGGGAAAAGGACATCGAAGCCTTGGGTTTGCACCCCGGGGCGGCAGGCTATCTCCTGCGGGCTTGGACGAACCGGCTGTTCCTCGAATACGAAAAGGGCAAGTTTTTCCCGGTTTGGTACTGCCGGAATTCCCGGGGCTGGGCGTCCCTTTCCGAAGAAGAACGGGTAAATCTCGAAGGGCTCCTGAAAAAACGGCAACAGGATTCGGAAAAAAATTGGGAAAAACTTGGGGCGAAACTGCTGAAGGTTCTCACCGAATCTTCCTCGATGCTTCCCTGCGCCGAAGATTTAGGAGCCGTACCGGAATGCGTTCCCAAAACTTTGGGCAAACTCGGCATTCTCGGGCTGAGGGTTGTCCGCTGGTTCCGGGCGTGGGACAAGCCCGGACAGCCTTACATCCCCTTCGAGGAATACCCGGAACTCAGCGTCTGCACGCCCTCGGTACATGACAGTTCTTCTCTGCGGGAATGGTGGGACCACGAAGCGGATAAGCAGGCTTTCTGCGATTTTATCGGAGAACCTTCCCTTCCCCCGATTTACAACCCCGGGGTAGCTCAGAAAATCCTCAAAAAAATGGCGGAATCCGTTTCCCGATTCCGGGTTTTTCCCATCCAAGACCTTCTGCACCTCTCGAATCGCTGGTACGCCCCGGACCCGGCATCGGAACGAATCAACGTTCCCGGCACGGTTTCCGCCTTCAACTGGACCTACCGGCTTCCGGGGACTATCGAGGAAATCGCTCAGGATGAAGAACTCCTCCGGATGGTTCAGGACCTCGCGGCGGTTCAGCTGGCTCCTAAAAAGAAAGCCCCGGCTAAAAAGAAAGGATAAGAAATGAAAAAATTAGAAATCCGGCTTTCCGTTTTTGAAAAGCCCGGAACTCCCCGAATTCCCCCGGCGGCTAGGGAATTTCATATCCTCCGGGAAATCCGGGAACGCCACGGCTTGGACCGCGCGCTCTTTTCCCTGACCGGCAACGTGGTGCTGGCGAATTTCCGGCAGGTTCGGGACCTGGCCGCAAAAC
>JAIRPY010000044.1 GCA_031256905.1 Spirochaetaceae bacterium | reverse complement strand
GATGAACGGATGGTTTTACGGGCTTTGGAGAATCTGGTTAGCAACGCGGTCAGGCATACTCCTGAAGGATGCCGTATCAGACTTGGGGCGTATCGGCGGGAGAACGCAGTAATACTAACAGTCAGCGATAACGGACCGGGCATTGCCGAAACGGATTTGCCTCACATATTCGAGCTGTTTTATCGCGGCACTTCTTCCCGGCGGGAGCAGGGCTTAGGGCTTGGGCTTGCGGTCGTGAAATGGGTGATCGATTCTCACGGCTGGTCTATCGCGGTACAGTCAAAACAATACGGCGAAACCGGAACCTGCTTCGTCATTACTATCCCAAAGTAAAAAACAGCGATACTGTTTAGCGTAAAAAAGGATAGACCCCTTTAACCGCATCCCTGTCCGTAGAAGAGGATAGAGGCGCGGTTGGAAAAACGGGACAGATTTTTTATTGAGCGTTTTTAGGGGTATACCGTTTTTGATTATTCGGTTTTCCCGGAGTCGCTCCGCTTGCAACGGTAATATACCAATTTGTCGCGCGATTGCTATCGGAAACCCGCTCGTCCCGGCAAATACTTCTCGTTGCGGTAGCGTTTTTACTCGGCACTGCGTCGCCCGGATTGATGACGCTTCGTCCCAGGGACTGCCACGCTCCCTGATTGGCAAGCATCGCCGCGGCTTCAGCCACATCCGGCTTGGAACCCCAAGAATCGGGATTTTCGCTTAACACCACCGCATCCAGTATTTTATCGCTTTGATCCATGAAAAACACCGCATCTGTTTTTCTAAGCAGTTTCTTTGAATTGGGAATCCAAAAATCCCGCGCGTCCGTAAGAGCTTCAGTCCCTTTAGACGCGGCGAGATTCGAGCCGGTCTCATTCACTAATCCCTCTTCTATACTGCGTAAGTGAATGACGATGTACTCGCCGGCTCTGACTTCTGCCGGCGGGAACTCGAATACCGGCGTTTCAAGCCCGTTACTGGCGATAAAGAGCCGTAAAGCCCCAAGATTTCCCGGGCTGAGGGTTTTGATTTCTATGAATTCCACTTTCGGCTTTGAGTATTCCGTGCGAATCTCGGTAATAACGAATGAAGGAACTCTATCATTCCATGTCCTGAAAGGGACTAGGACATTAAGCGTATTTTGATGGGTATCTTCCACCAAAATATCCGAAGTGATCCGTTCTCCTGCGTCTAGTCCTTCGTTGACCTTAACCTGCACCAATGAGCCTTCGGTAACGGACTCAACCGGGACCGGCGGATCAAAACGCAGAGAAAGAACCTTTACCGGAAGAGAAAACGCAAAGGTTATTTCTTGTGAAGAGACCGCCTTACAGTTCAGGAATACCGGCGCTTCTGCGGCGACGCCGAATACGCTGTGTATGGCTTCCGCGGCTTCGCTGGAATTAGAACATGACGAACAGATTAATACGGTCCATAGTATAATACCATATTTTTTCATAGGTACCTCCAATGTCTATGACGGCGTTGATCGGGAAATTTACTTCAATCGAAAGACGCTTTTCTGAAAAAAAAATTTGAGGTACTATGATCGTATGAATTCACTTAATATTATACGTTTGGAACTCTATGCTCCGCTCTATTACAGCAGGGAACCGGAGCTTAAGCCATTTGAATACACTGAGGATATACCGGAAGAAAGCCTTTTCTGTTTTGAAATCTCCCCGGACCAGTACCTAAGTCTTGAGCCTGAGTATGATCGATACTTAGGAGAGCTGATAGTCAGCGGGCGCGCAACTTCCGGTCCTTCTACGGACGGATTTGAGCTGTCAACGGGGAAGTATCTTTTCGCTCAAGTCCGGGACGTGCTGTGCCGGGAAGATATTATCTGGATGGCAATGGAGATACAAAAGGACGGCGTATGGGAACAGCTTAATCTGAAAAATCGGCTGTATCTGCGATATCTTTTTGAAGACGATAAACCGGTGACTCAGCTTTTTAGACCCTATAACGTATAAAGAAATATTGCCGCCAAAGAGAATCGAACTCTTGACACAAGGATTTTCAGTCCTTTGCTCTACCAACTGAGCTACAGCGGCATATATTTATATATACTAAAACAAAAAAAAAATGTCAACGGGCTTACTCCTTTTTTTTAGAAAAATTTGAAAAATTTGAAAAAATATTGTCTCGGACCTGCGCTTGTTCCCTAAGCTGGACGGGCTTGTCTATTGAGGGGATAAAAGGGTAGAGTTAAGGCTATGTTGGAAAATCTTGTTAAAGCCTTATTCGGTTCTCAGCATGAGCGGGACCTCAAGGTATTACTGCCTATATTGCACAAAGTGAACGAAAAAGAAGCCTGGGCCGCGGCTCTGCCGGCGGAGGAATTCCCGGCAATGACCGCCCAATTCAGAAAACGCTACGCCGAAGGAGAAACCCTCGACGAAATGCTCCCGGAAGCCTTCGCCCTCGCCCGGGAAGCCGCCCGCAGAAACCTCGGAGAACGCCCTTACGACGTCCAAGTCCTCGGGTCCATAGTCCTGCACCACGGCAAAATCGTCGAAATGAAAACCGGCGAAGGCAAAACCCTTATGAGCGTCGCCGCCGCTTACCTCAACGCCATCCCCGGTCAAGGCATCCACGTGGTCACCGTCAACGACTACCTCGCGGCTCGGGACGCCGAATGGATGCGCCCCATCTTCGGCTGTCTCGGCCTCACCGTCGGCACCATCCTCTCGGATATGGACAACCTCCGGCGGAAAGAAAATTACGCCTGCGATATAACTTACGGCACCAATAACGAATTCGGCTTCGACTACCTCAGAGATAATATGCACGGAGATAAATCCAGCCGAGTCCAGCGGGGTCACCGCTTCTGCATCGTCGATGAAATCGATTCTATTCTCATAGACGAAGCCCGAACTCCGCTGATTATCTCCGGCGCGGCCGAAGACGATACCTTCAAATTCGCCGAAGTTGACCGCCTCTTGGGGTCCCTCGAAGAAATCAAAAAAAAAGAGGACGGCGAATACCCGGACGAAACCCAAGGGGAAGAAGTCATCGGAGATTACAAACTCAACGAAAAAAATAAAAACGTGTCCTTCAGCAACGCGGGACTCGCTAAAATCGAAGAAATTTTGCAGAAACGCAACCTCATCAAAGGCGCAATCGTAGACGAAGAAAATTTCGAGTACCTGCACTATTTTACCCAAGCCCTCAGAGCGCACAAACTCTTCCATATAGATGTCGATTACGTCGTGCAGGACGGACAAGTCCAAATCGTCGATGAATTCACCGGCCGAATCCTCACGGGACGCCGGTACTCGGACGGTCTGCACCAAGCCATCGAAGCGAAGGAAAAAATCCGCATCGCCCAGCGGAACCGGACTCTGGCGACCATCACCTTCCAAAATTATTTCAGACTCTACGAAAAAATTTCCGGTATGACCGGCACCGCGGATACCGAAGCTACCGAATTCAGCAAAATCTACAAACTGGAAGTGGTGGTGATCCCGACAAACCTGCCGGTCGCCCGGCTCGACGAAGACGACGTGGTCTACCTCAACGAAGCGGAAAAATATACCGCCCTCTGCGACGAAATCGCCGCGGCCTACAAAAAAGGTCAGCCGATTCTCGTCGGAACCGTTTCCATCGAGAAATCCGAAACCCTTTCCGCTCTTCTCACCCGCAAAGGCGTGCGCCACGAAGTCCTAAACGCCAAAAATCACGCCAGAGAAGCGATAATCATAGCCGAAGCCGGCGCGAAAGGCGCGGTCACTATCGCCACCAATATGGCAGGCCGCGGAACCGACATCAAACTCGGCGGAAACCCGGAACATCGGGCCCGAAAACGCGCCGGAACCGACGCAGACCCCGAAAGCTACGCAAAAATTTACCAAGAAGAATACCAAAAATGGCTCAAAGATTACGAAGAAGTCAAATCCCTCGGCGGACTGTACGTCATCGGCACAGAACGCCACGAAAGCCGGCGCATCGATAACCAACTGCGAGGCCGATCCGGCCGACAAGGCGATCCGGGCAGGTCAAAATTCTTCATCTCTATGGACGACGACCTGATGCGGCTCTTCGGCGGAGAAAATATCAAAGGCGTCATGGCGAAAATCGGTATGGAACCGGGCGAACCTATCTATCACCCCTGGCTCAACAAAAGCATCGAAAAAGCCCAAAAAAAGGTGGAAGAACGAAACTTTGAAATCCGCAAACACCTCCTCGAATACGACGACGTTCTAAACCAACAGAGAAAGTATATTTACGAACAGCGGGACGCGATTCTTGAGGACCCGGATTTGCAGAAACGGGTCAACGACGCCACCGGAGATATGGTTTCCGGAGTAATGCAAGCCCTCAAAGAAACCTACCGCCGGGACCCGCAAGCCGGAGTTCGGGACGCCACGGATTACCTCAAAGCCAAATTCGGCTATGCCTTAAAATTCGATAATATCGGCAAAGAATACAACAGCGAAGCTCTGGAAAGCCGGATTCTCGGGGACCTGGAAAAAGATATTGCCGATAAAGCCGCGCTCATCGGCGGGGACCGCCTCAATACGTTCATCAAAATGCAGTACCTGCAATTCATTGACCGGAAATGGCTGGATCACCTCGAAAATATGGAAGCCCTGCGCGAAGCGGTCTACCTGCGAAGTTACGCCCAAAAAAATCCCCTTACCGAGTACAAAGTCGAAGGATTCCAGATTTTCGACGCCATGATCGACCAGATTCGGGAGGAAATCGCGTCCCGGCTTCACCTCGTGCGGATTCAGGTCGCCGGAGAGGGTCAGCGGGAAGTCCGCCCCCGCCCGTTGGTTGCCGCTCAGTCCGCAAGTCACGGCTCCGTCGGAGCCTTCGCCGGCGCGAAAACCTCCCATTCCCCCCAAACCTCCCGATCTCAGCCGGAAAACGCTACCGTAATCCGGACTCAGCCCAAAGTCGGGCGCAACGATCCCTGCCCCTGCGGGTCCGGCAAAAAATACAAACATTGCCACGGAAGAGCCTGAGATGCGGGTTATCCGGGGAATCGCCTTTATCGGAGGCGAAGGACCGAGTCTTGAACGATGCCGAGACCTGGGGGCCGAAGGAGATATTATCGTTGCGGCCGATTCCGGGCTACTGCTGGCGGAACGGTCCGGGGTGAAGCTGGACCGGATTTTGGGGGATATGGATTCCCTGGACGACCTTCGGCGGCTGGAGAAATATCCGCCGGATCGGATTGCTTCGTACCCGCCGGACAAGGACTACACCGATACGGAACTCGCGCTGACCTTTCTTTGGGGCAAAGGCTGTACCGAGACGTGGCTTATCGGCGGAGGCGGCGGACGGACGGATCACCTCTTTGCGATTCGGTCCCTGTTCGAGCGGACTCCTTGTCCTGACCGGTGGTTTACCGCGGGGGAGGATATTTACTGCCTCAAGGACCCGCATCCTCTGCTCTTGCAGTACGGGCTTAGGACTATGGTATCGGTATTTCCCCTTGGGGAAGGTCCCTGGCGCGCGAAGAGCCTGAATCTCAAGTGGTCTCTGAACGGGCTTGGCTGGGAACGGGGCTTTTTCGGGATAAGCAACGTCACTATGGAAGAGCAGTTTTCGGTATCCGCGGAACAGGGGCGGTTTCTGGTTCTCGTGCAGACCGGCGCCGGGAAAGAGAACTTTCCTCCTTCCCAGGG
>JAIRPY010000004.1 GCA_031256905.1 Spirochaetaceae bacterium | reverse complement strand
ACAAATTGAGAATGAATCTCGGAAGGGTCCCTGGGGTCCCTTGGTTTCCGCTTTAATACCCTAGGGTGCGGTTTCTTTTACTCTTTTTAGAAAGATTGAAAAAGAGAAAAAACTTTTATTAAAGGAGCAATTATGCGCTTTATTTCCAAATTATCGTTTTTCGCGTTCCCCAAAGGGAGGGTCTTTTTAGGCTTCCTGGCGGTCCTGCTGACCTTCCCGGCCTGCCAAAACCCAAGCTCAAACGACCCCGAAGACACCCCAAGCCCCCCGGCAGAGTCGGATGTTATATCAATTACTCTGACTAATAATCAAGGCTTTCTATTGGGACATATATTTAACCCAACGACGGATGTAACACTTTCGATCAATGGAACTCCACAACCAAATTTACGCTCTAATATTACATCAAACTGGAACAGTAGTACCTGGACCGGTGGGAGGTTTAGCGCGACAAAAACTGAGACTGACGAAAACAGGCCGTTGACGGTCTATTATAACGGAAAGAAACAAGACACCCCCCTAACCCCGGCAATTAAACCCCTGAACTTCCAAGCGGGGTCGTGGGCTAATGGCACTACTGCGCCGCCGGCTTTTAACACCGTAGTCTACGGGGGGAATACATGGTACGCCGGCGCCAAGTCCACTACCGGTAATGTGTATATGGTTTACAGTTCCTCAGACCTCTCTTCATGGAGCGGTGTAGGACCCACCGGTAATGTAACCGAGATCACGGCCGGCCTTTACGCCCACGATACCTTCGTGCTGGCCTACACATGGAACACGAACAGGGCTACCATCGGCTACTCTATTAACCCTAACGGAAATCCGGCTGTGAATTCTATGGTATCCCCGGGAACGGGCGTGAATTCACGATTTATCTACAGTGGAGGCACCGAGCAAGCTGGAAACATCGCCCGAATCAAGGGTCTAGCTTTTGGGAAAGACCAGTTTGTGGCTGTCGGCAATGTGGGCATGGTCGCCCGGAGCAATGCCATAAGGTCTAATACAGACGTTCCAAACGCCTGGGAAGTAGCTACCAGCGTCGCTCCGTTTTACCGGGCTGGAAGCATCAACTGCGTAATCTTTGATGAAACCAAGTTCATCGCCGGCGGCGGCACAGGCGGCACAACCACATCCCCAATCAACATCATCGGCCAAATCATAACCTCCACTGACGGTTTTAACTGGACAACATCAACCAATACAAACGTTTCCGGCGAAATCAAAAGTATGGCCTACTGCAAAGACTTTGGAGGAAAGTACGTTCTGGTTACGAAACTGACTGATAACTATGGCTTTATATACCATTCAACTGACGGTTTAACTTGGACTAGCATTAACAATAATTCGGCGTTGACCGGCATAGTTTTCAACGCCGTAGCCTATAACGGCGACGGCTTGTTCGTGGCCGTCGGCAAAAGCGGCAACGTCGGCAAGATAGCCTACTCCGTGGACGGCGAAAACTGGAATTTGTATGCCCCACCTTCAACAAACACCAATCCCCCCACCTTCAACCAAATCGAATTTACCGCCGTGGCCGGCAACGACAAAGGCGAGTTCGTGGTCGTCGGTAATAATAGTAACAACCAGGGCAAAATCTTTTATTCCAAGTTAGATTAGGCTGGGTTATTGTTTAGGGTGGAATTGAAGGCTGTAGGAAGGGGGGGTAGATTCGGGGGGTTTGGGGCTTAGAGGCTGGCGATGCGTTTTTCGGCGGCCGGCAGGCTGAGGTTTTTCCGGATTGCCCAATCCTGCAGTTGGTCTGCCCCGATGGGGCCGAGGCCGAAGTATCGGGCTTCCGGGTGAGCGAAATACAGGCCGCATACGGCCGCGCCGGGGATTAGCATACCCGATTCGGTGAGGGTGAAACCGCAACGTCCTTCCGGGTCGAGCAGGTTCAGGACGATTCCTTTGTCTTGATGGTCCGGGCAAACCGGATACCCCAGGGCGGGGCGCAGGCCTGGGTATTTTCCGGCAAAAAGTTCTTCCTTCGATAAATTTTCGTTGGGGCTGTAGCCCCACCATTCCCGGCGGACCCGCTGGTGGATTTCTTCGGCGAAGGCCTCGGTGAGGGCGTTTGCCAGAGTTCCCAGCAGGAGCCGCCGGTATTTGTCTGGGCCGGTTTGGGCTTTTTCTAAGCCGAAGCCTGCGCTTAGGACGAAGGCCCCAAGCCACCCGGGGGCCCGAATCGGCCCGGCCTTCTCGTCCGCCTGGGGGAGGAAGTCGGCGAGGCACAGGTTTTTTTCTCCCGGGGATTTTTTCCGCTGATCCCGGAGGAAGGAAAACCGGGCAATTTCTTTTCCTTCCGGGGCGTCGAAGATTAGGGCGTCTTCGTTTACCGAGGCGGCCGGGAAAAAGCCTAGGGCTCCTCGGAGGGTGAGTAAGCCTTTGGTTTGAATATCCTCGAGGAGGTCTTGGGCGTCTTTCAGCAGGGTTTCCCCTCCGGCGGGACCGGCATCCCAAGCTCCCAGAAAGGCCTGCCAATCCAGGTAGGGCGCGGCCCGGCTTATGGGGTAATCGGAGAGGTTCAGCACGCCTTTTACCTTGGGTTCCGGGTTATTTTGGGGGAGGGACCAATTTGGGATGAATCGGTTGTCCCGGGCTTCGGCGAAGCTGAGGAGGTTTCGTTTTTCTGTGAGTTGGGCGTGCCGGTTCCGGGCTTGTTGGTATTCGGTTTGGAGTTTTGCGAGGAAGGGTTCCCGGTCCAGGGGGGACAGCAGGGCCCGGACCGCCTGAGCGGACCGGCTGGCATCCCGGATGTACACCACGGGGCCTGAATATTCCGGGGCAATCCGCAGAGCGGTATGGGCGAGACTGGCCGTGGCGCCGCCGATTAAAAGGGGAATTCGGAGGCCCTGGCGGTTCATTTCTTGGGCGGTTCGGATCATTTCGTCTAGGGATGGGGTGATGAGGCCCGAAAGGCCTACGAGATCGGCCCTTTCCTGCCGGGCGGTTTCGGCGATTTTTTCTGCCGGGACCATCACCCCTAAGTCGAGGACTTCCCAGCCGTTACAGCTTAGGACGACTCCGACGAAGTTTTTTCCGATGTCGTGGACGTCTCCTTTTACGGTGGCTAAAAGGATTTTTCCGGTCCCTTTTTTTTCCTGCCCGAGGTAGGGGGTGAGGGCGGAAACTGCTTTTTGCATGACCCGGGCGCTTCGGATGACTTGGGGGAGGAAGAGTTTGCCTTCTCCGAAGAGGTCGCCGACTTTCCGCATTCCTTCCATGAGGGGCCCCTCGATTATATCGAGGGGTTTGGGGACTTGGGGGCGCAATTCTAGGACGTCGGCTTCGATATAGTCGTCTATTCCTTTGAGCATGGCGTGGATGATTCGGTTTTCCGGGCTTTCGGTCCGCCAAAGTTTCTTTTCGCCTTCGGTTTTTTCGGTTTTGGGGAGGGCGAATTGCAATAATTCCTCGGCGGCTTGGGGTTTTCGGCAGAGAATCAGGTCCTCCGCGGCGGTTCGCAGAGCCGGGTCGAGGGAATCGTAAGGAATCATCGTTCCCGGGTTGACTATGGCGAGAGAAAGGCCCGCATCCTCGGCGTGTTTCAAAAACACGGAATGTAGAGCGGCCCGAATCCCTTCATTCCCCTGAAAACTGAAGGAAAGATTGGCAATACCCCCGGAAACTTTTGCCCCCGGGCAGTTTCGGGAAATCCATCGGCAGGCTTTGAAGAAATCGAGGGCGTAGCGGTCGTGATCGGGGATTCCCGTGGCGATAGTCAGGACCACGGCGTCGAAAAGGATGTCTTCCGGGGGGATTCCGGCGGCTGTGAGGAGCCGGTAGGCCCGGCCGGCGACTTCGATTTTCCGGGGGAAGGTGGCGGCCTGCCCTTTTTCGTCAAAAAGCATGACCATAATAGCCGCGCCGTAACGCCGGGCGAGCCGGGCCTTCCGGAGGAATTCGCTTTCTCCGTCTTTGAGGCTGAGGGAATTGACGATTCCTTTGCCTTGCAAGAGTTTCAGTCCGGTTTCCAGGGTTTCCCAGCGGGAGCTGTCGAGCATGATGGGGACTTTTGCAATATCCGGATCCGAAAGGGCGAGGGTGAGAAACCGGGTTAGGCACCCCGGGGCGTCGAGTAAGGGGTCGTCCATGCAGACATTGAGGATTTGGGCCCCCTGGTCGATCATTTCCCGGGCCAAGCCGAGGGCTTTTTCGTACGCTTCTTCTTGAATGAATTTGAGAAAGAGCCGGCTTCCGGCGACGTTGGTGCGCTCTCCGATTTTGACGAGGGGCCTAACCTCCACAGGCTCCAGCCCGGAAAAGAAGGTTTTTCCAAAATCCCCGGCCCTTTCCCGGCCCTTTCGGAAATTTTTCGGGCCCCGGCGTCTTTTCCCGGCCCTCCGGCGCCTTTTCGGAGAAATTTTGGGTCTTCCCTCGATTTTCTCCAGGGTCTCTTCCGCCTCGTCCAAAAGCCTATCGGTTTGCTTCATGAACTTTTCCGCATCCCCCAAAACCCGGTCCGTTTCGGAGAACAGCTTTTTCGTCTCCGCCCAGATCCGTTCCTCTAGCCCGGAAAAAACCTCCGGGTCCGATAAGGGCCTTTCCGGGTCAAATAAGAGCCTTTCCGTCTCATCCAAAAACCGGTCCGTCTCAGAAAAAATCTTGTCGGCCCCAGCGGAAAACTTGTCAGTCTCAGCCAAGACCTTTTCGGCCATAGACAAGTTTTTTTCCGGGGCTGAAAAGTTTTTTTCCGGGCCTGACAAAATCTTTTCCAGGGCTGAAAAGTTTTTGTCCAGGGCTGACAAAATTTTTTCCGGGGCTGAAAAAAACTTTTCTTTCTCAGCCAAGATTTTTTCCGTCGCTGACAAAAACTTTTCCGGGACTGACAAAATCTTTTCCATCTCGGAAAAAAACTTTTCCGGGTCCGAAAAAATCTTTTCCGGGGTAGAAAAGATATTCTCCACGATAAAGGAAATTTTTTCCGGGTCCCCGGGAATTGCTTGAGTCCTCGCGTCAAACTGGGCCGGATCCTCCCAAAGCAGAGGCAGTAGCGAGATAATTTCCTTTTTTGCGGCGGGAAACCAATTTTTCAGTTTCGGCTTTTTCTTGAGGGTCCCTTTTTTTCGCTGAATTTTCAGCAATTTTCTTTTTATCCGGAGGGATTTTTTCTGAGACTTTCCGGTTTTTTTCCCTGGGGCCGGCCGGGTTTCCCCGGAACTCGGCGGAATTTCTCCAAAATGTGCGAAATTTTTGGAAAGGGTCCGGGAATTTTTCCCTGGAACCCGCCGGGGAGGATACTTGGCCGCCAACTCCCCAATCACCCGGATGTGATCCGGAGTGGATCCGCAACATCCCCCGACAATGTTGACCAAGCCCTCCTGCATATATTCCTCGAGACAGGCCCCCATGATTGCAGGACTGTCATCGTACAAGCCGAATTCGTTGGGCATCCCCGCATTCGGATGGGCGCTGACCAAACAGGGCGCGAAATCCGCCAGACTTTTCAGATAAGGCTTGAGCCGGGCCGCCCCCAAAGAACAATTCAAGCCCAAAGACCAGGGCTCCGCCGGCAAAACAGACACGCAAAAAGCCGCCAAAGTCTGCCCGGAAAGAAGCCGTCCCCCGGCATCGGACACCGTCGCCGAAAGCATCAGCGGAATTCTCACCCCCCGCTCTTCTTCCAGCCGGGAAATGGCAAAAATCCCGGCCTTCGCATTCAACGTGTCAAAGATCGTTTCCAAAATGAGCAAATCCGCCCCGCCATCCAGAAGACCCCGGGCATTATCATAATAAGCGGCGGTCATCGCATCCCAAGAAATGCCTCGCTTCCCCGGATCCTGCAAATCCGGAGAAAGACTTCCGCTCTTCGTAAGGGGACCCATACTGCCCGCAACAAATCGGGGCTTATCCGAAGTAGAAAACCGATCCGCCCCGGCCCGGGCAATCTCCGCCGCGGTCCGGCTTATCTCGTAAGCCAGGGCTTCCAAGCCGTAATCCCCCAAAGTCACGGCCGTCCCATTCCCAAAACTGCACGTTTCAATGATATCCGCCCCAGCAGAAAGATAAGCGGTGTGAATATTCTCAATAATCTCCGGTTTCGTAAGACAAAGGAGGTCCGTACAACCCGCCAAATCCCCAGGATGCCCGGCAAACCGGCTTCCCCGAAAATCCTTTTCCGTAAGCCCCGCCCCTTGTATCAGGGACCCCATCCCGCCATCCAACAGAAGAATCCGCTCCCGGGCCAGCCCCTCCAGGACTTCTCTCGTATCCATAAAAAATAATATACCAAAAAATTCCCCCGCCGGGAAGCCTCCCGCCCCCGCCCCAACCAGCAAAAAAAACCCAACCCTTCCCCCAAAAACTAGACCGGAAAACAGCAAATACAACGCTCTGCGAAATGCAAGGTTAAACGTCCCCGCCCGTTCTTGCCGGCCAATTTTTAAAAAAACGTTTCCGGCGAATCAGCCTTTTACCGCGCCGGGGGTAACTCCGGATACAAGGTACTTCTGAAGAAACGCGTACATCAAAACTATCGGAAGACCCACCAAAACAAGATCAACGAAAATTAAATTCCACCGCGAAAAATAGCGGCCCATAAAATTAAGCACCCAAAATAAGAACGAATGGATTGATGTCCGTATCACTGATTACAAAAAAGGTTTAAACGAAAAGAAACTCAACCTTGACGATGACTATAATTGACAAAAATGGAATTGGTGTTTTGGCATATCAAACAACAGTTTTATTGACGGACTCACCCACCGGACAATGCGAAAAATATTGTTAGACCGATTTGATAAAATATATATTCTTGATCTGCACGGTAACGCCAGAAAAAAAGAACGCGCCCTGGATGGCGGTAAAGATGAAAATATTTTTGATATTATGCAAGGAGTCAGTATCACTATCTTTATAAAAACTGGCAAGAAAAAAACCGGCGAGTTAGCCGATGTGTTTCATTTTGATTTGCACGGCAGACGCGATGAAAAGTACGCTTTTCTCAAAAAAAATACTCTTTCTTCCATGCAATGGAATAAACTAAAACCCGAAGCTTCTTTTTATTTTTCATCCCAAAAGATTTCAGTAATGAATCAGACTATATGCGGGGATTTTCTGTAAAAGATATATTCCCGCTTAATGGTCCTGGTATCAAAACTGAACGCGACAGCATAACTATTCATTTTGAAAAACAAAGCTTAAAAGACGTCATATATAGGGATCCTTTAAAAGGCGAATTACCTCAAAGAGGAAAATTTGGAATAAGTCTATATACTGTAAAGATTTATTTTGAAAAGATTCGCTTTTTGAATGAAAGGGGAAATGCGAAAAAGGACGAAAAATCCCTAAAAACCGCTAGAAAACAGCGAATCCGACGCTTACGCTTTAAGAGCCTTTAATTGAATTCAACTCTTTATATATATAGACTTAGTGTGAGGCTTGCTTGCAAAAGCGCAAACGAAAAATCAGAAAAAAGCTCCAAAGGTGGTGAATTAAAGAATAAGATTGAAAAAGGTAGTGAATTTCGTCATAATTTTATATAATATAAAGACTTATAACTACTGAAAAAGCAAAGGTAGGAAAATTAAAATTTGCAAAGGTAGGGAAATTTTTGCTGTAAAAAGCCGGGCTGGTTTGGATACCTGTCCGGCTTTAGGTTTAATCTGCGGGTTCTGGTTCTTTTATATCCTCGATCATATCTTTTGTGATGGGATAGTTAGCGGTCATGA
>JAIRPY010000062.1 GCA_031256905.1 Spirochaetaceae bacterium | reverse complement strand
TCAACGCTTATGTCCGAGTAGACCGCGGCTATTTGCGCGCTCACCACATCCGGCGTAATTTCTTGTACGCCGTAGACGCCCTGCGTATTTTGCGCGGTAACCGCGGTAATGACGGTCATACCGTACACCCCGAGGGCGCACATCGTTTTAAGGTCCGCCTGAATCCCCGCGCCTCCGCTCGAATCCGAACCCGCGACGCTCAAAACATTTTTCACTCTTTTCTCCTCAGTTTTTCTTTTTTCTAATCTTCTTTTTTCTAAAATTAAAAAAAATAAATTTTTAAAAAAAGAAAACGCCTCTGCGGATTCCGCGAAGGCGTTGAAATTACGTTTAATGGAAGAATCTTCCCGAATTTCCCTACGCCGGCATTATCCGGATCAGGTCATAGGTACGAAGCGTCAAGCCGCTTCATCTCAGCCGGAACTATCCAGCTCCCTGTTGTCATATCTAGTATAGAAAAAACAGCAAAAAAAGTCAAGCTGAATTTTTTAAAATTAAAAATACCAATTTCTTCTTTAAAAATGTCGATAATTAAATCGCTATGGCTACTGCAAAAAATCCGGCTGAAAAAGGCTGGTTATGGATACTGTTTTTCTTTTTGCCTGCGTTGGCTTACCCGGGTCCTTTATCGTCTGCTTGGGGTTTCCGCATTGATTTGCCTGTTGAATACCGTTACACCGGGGGCGATAAACGAGACAGTTTTGCCTTTCAGTCTCCGACCGGGGCGGCCCTGGACCTGAAGATATACCCCGGAAGCGAGTACCCTTCGGTGAACGCTTTGGCTGAAGATATTCAGCGGCGGTTGAAAAACCAAGGGACCGCAGAACGCTTCGAGTATCATAAAAAACAGGCGGTTCTCCTCAAACTGCGGTTTTCCGCGGGACCCGGCGGCGGGTCCGAAGGTTGGGGACTCTGTCTGGAACTAGACCGGCCCATTCGCTCTGGGGATAAGGGAAAACCACTGCTTCTTGCCCTTGCGTACGGACCTGCGGCCCGGGAAGACTTGCAACTTCTGCATATTTCCGCGTTGGATTCCATCGCGCCGACTCTTGCGGATCGGCTTACGCCGGGTCCCATTACGGAACGCCTCCATCCCCGGGGCAAAGGCCGATATGTTCCGGTGGCGGGCCTTGCCGCGGAAGCTCTGGTCTATGAGCAGGATGCCGAAGCCGCTCAGTATCTTGTGGATCGGGAGTTTGAGGTCCTGCGCCGGTACGAGGATTCTCCGCTTTGGAAAGAAGCATGGTCCCGATTTTACCGGATGATCTACCGGGATTCCTTTGATCGGCTGGCAAATATCGCCTTTGCTTTGGAACGGCATTGGAATATTCCGGTCCTGGAAAATCGGGATTTTGCAGGCAAAGTTTTGGAATGGGTCCAGGCCTTTCACTATGAGCGGGATCTGCTGGGAAGCGATTTTGTTAATCTCGTCGCCGCCGCGACGGAAGGCCGAGGCGATTGCGACAGCCGGGCTATGCTCTGGGCTATTGTGCTTGAACAGGCAAACATTCCTACCGCGATTATGGTATCCTCCCAGTACAGCCATGCCATGGGGCTTGCGGACCTTCCCGGGACCGGCGCGCATTTCAACTTCGGCGGAAAGTCTTGGCTTGTGGCGGAAACTACCACAAAAGTGCCGATAGGACAAATCAACGTGAAAACGAGTAACACCGCCTATTGGATCGGCATCGCTTTTGAGTAATTACTTTTTTTGCAACCAAGCCGGGGAGCAGAACTTGGCTCTGCCTATGAGTTGACCTTGGGTTTCTTCTTCTTCTGTGAGGACGGATTCCGAAAAATCCAGGGACAGGCCTGCTCTGAATCCCTCGAGGAGCGCGGATTCCGCTTCTTCGTAAGAAACCATTCGGCCCACCAGAGCCTTGAGACAGGTTACTCGGTCTTTTACATCCTGAATTAACCCGGATACCTTTACCGGCGGAACTTTGAGCAGGGAAAACATGAGTTCCACGTCAAGATCGAGCAGAACCGTGCCGTGCTGGAGAACTCCGCCCCTTCGGCGGGTTTGGGCGTTGCCGGAAACCTTGCGCCCCCCGGCGAGAATGTCGTTAATCGGGGCAAATTCCCCGGAAACCCCCAACAAAGCAAGCCCCCGAATAATCCCCGGCGCGAGAATACTATAGGATTCTTGGATATTCTTTCCAGCCAAGGGATGATGCTCCGGCAGAATGATACTATACGTTAATTCCCGGTGATGAAAAACCGCGCCGCCCCCGGAGACGCGCCGGACAATATCCACCCCCTCTCGGCGGCAGGCGGCGGCATCCACCTCTTCCTCAAGGCTCTGGAAGTAGCCCAGGGAAACCGCCGCAGGCCGCCAACCGTAAAAACGCAGGACCGGCGGAGACGCTTCCCGGGCGACCGCTTCAAGCAGAGCTTCATCAAGCCCCAGGTTGTACCATCCGGCCTGAAAACCGGTTCGGAGAAGCCGAAAAGGATGCCTCATCCCGCAGGCTCCGGGGCTTTCAGGGCTGAAAATAACACTGCCGTCAGCCCCTTGCCCGAAATGCCGAAGACTTCCACCCCGGCTTGGGCAAGCCGGCGGTCAAAGGCCTCGGCTAAGGCTTCCAGGGGAATGTTCCTAAGCTGAGATTCAACCTGTTCAAAGCCTTCTTCCGGGCTGGCAAAAAAATCCCCCCGAATCCTGATCGAGGTAAGGCATCGGTCCGTAATATCCGCCTGAAGCCGGATCAGTTTACAGCCTTCGGGTTTTCCTATACCTTCAATTCTCATTTTTTCGCTATCGCCGCAGAGTACGCGCGGAAGGCCTGGTAACTGGTTCGGGCAAAGGGCCCTGCAATTACCGCTCCAAAGCCCCGGCTCAATCCGGCTTGCCGATACGCGTCGAATCGGTCCGGATGAAGGTACTCGGCCACCGGAATCTGCCCTTTGGTCGGCTGTAAATACTGCCCCATCACGAGAATATCCACCCCGGCTTCCCGCAAATCGTCCATGGCGGAAAATACCTCGCTTTCCCGTTCCCCAAGGCCTAAAAGCAGACTTGATTTCGTAACTCCGATGCCCAGAGCTTTCGCTCCTTTCAGAGTGGCCAAACTTTTATCAAAAGAAGCCCGGTTATCCCGAATTCCCTGAAGGGAACGGACCGTTTCCACATTGTGAGCTAGTACCCGGGGCCCCTGGGCCCCGATGGGGGCAAGTTCCGGGGAAGTGTAGTCCGGTACAAGAACCTCCACCGCCGCGTCCGGAATCTTCTGCCGGAGAGCCCCAAGGCAGGACCCAAAATGCCCCGCGCCCCGGTCTGGAAGATCATCCCGATCCACCGAAGTCAATACCACATATTTCAGCCCCAGCTCCAGAGCCGCCGCCGCGATGGCAGAACCCTCATCAGATCGCACCTCCCGCCCGGGGGAAACCGTTGGAACCGCGCAAAAACGGCACGCCCTCGTGCAAAGGTCCCCAAGAATCATAAACGTCGCGGTCCCGGCGCTCCAACATTCTCCCTTGTTGGGACATTGGGCTGAATCGCAAACCGTATGAAGTTTCTGCTTTTCAAGGATTTCCGCCAGCCCTTTCCAGGCTTCCCCGGAAACTGCTTTCACCCGAATCCACTCAGGCTTCCTGCCCGCCCCGCCTCCGGGTTTAACGCCCCCGGGTTTTGTATCTCTCATCATCCGCCAATAAACGCCCGCCCCGGACCGGGGTAAGCCTCCTTCTTGATTACTATATTCCTATGGGGAAGGATTGTCAAGGACGAAAGCGAAAACTATCGGGGCAGACAGCCGGGACAGGCGTTTCTGAGGGGACATTCCTCGATACAACACCGCAGAGCGGACACTCCGGCGGAATGAATCATCCGGACCGGTATGTGGTTTGCTCCGGCGTGTTTTACGACTTCCCGCCGGGCGCTGTGGGAGACCTTGCCGGTACAGAGGATCACCATATCGGTTTTGCCGAGCTGTTTTTCGATACTCCGTTCTTGACCGTTAAAAACCTTGAGGGATACTCCCAGGGATTTGGCGGTTTCAATGTAGTCCCGGTGAAGCCGATCCATCCCGCCGACTAATACTGCGCACATAAGGACTCCTTATTTTAGATTAAGCTAACAACCTTATATTAGCTTAATCTAACAAAAAGAGTCAAGCCGGTTTATCCTTATTTCGACGTTTTTTTGACGTTTTTTCAGAGTTGACTCCTTTTGTAAAAAGGAGTAGACTTTATACGAATCAAGAACGGCCATGAAGGTCGATGAAGCCGCGTACGCGGTTTGTCGCCGGAGGGGTCTCTTTTTTTGCCTGCGGCGGCAGTGAAATTTTATTTCTAAGGAATCAACGATGAAAAGAATACTCAAAGCCGCGGCCGGGCTTTTGTTGGCCCCTGGGATTTTCGCAGGCTGTACCGGGAAAGAGCCGGCGGCTCCGCCGCCGGAAAAGAGCGCGGGAAAAACCGAAGTCCTCCTAGGCTTTTCAGGCCTTCCGGCGCATTTTGATCCGTTAAACGGCTTTTCTAACGGAGTGCAGTTGCTGTATTCCGGGCTGGTTCAGACGGACCCGGACATGAACATCATTCCGGATCTGGCCGAATCCTATAGGGTAAGCGGCGACGCCCTTACGTACACGTTTACTCTGCGGAAGGACGTTCTGTTTTCCGATGGAACTCCGGTATCCCCGGAAGATGTGCTTTTCAGTTACACCACATTGATGCAGAATGCGACGAGCCTGGATCTTTCCGGGGTTAGCCGTATTAGGGCCCAGGATAATACCGTCGAAATCACCCTGAAAAAACCGAATTCCGTGTTTATCCTAACGGTTGCGCAGGTTGGGATTGTTCCGAAAGACGCCTATACTCCTGATTTCGCGCTTAAACCTATTGGATCGGGACCCTTTAAGCTGGTTCAGTATGATGTGGATCAGCAATTTATTTTGGAAGCTAATGAAACCTATTACGGAGGCGTTCCGGAGGTGAAACGAGTTACGTTTCTCAAAATGGCCAGTGAAGATACCCGGCTTCTGGCGGCAAAATCCGGGCAGGTGGATATTACCCTGGTTTCTGCGACTATAGCGGCTTCCAACCGGATTCCGGGCTATAAACTGCTGGTAGAAAAAAGCGTGGATAACATGGGGATAGCCGCGCCGGTGACGCCGAATCTCGGCGGGAAAAACGAGTACGGATATTCGGTGGGAAATAACGTAACTTCGGATCCGGGGATTCGCAAAGCTCTGGCCTTCGGCCTGGACCGGCAGAAAATCTGCGCGGATGCCTTGAACGGATTCGGGTCTCCGGCCTACTCGGAAAACGATGGAATGCCCTGGAGCAATCCGGAAAGCGCGATTCCCTTTGACTTGGAGTATGCCAAAAAACTGCTCGATGACGCCGGCTGGATCGATACGGATGGGGACGGAATACGGGAGAAAGGGGGCCTAAAAGCGTCCTTTTCTCTGCTTTACTTTGCCGGAGATAGTGTGCGTCAGGCTGTCGGGATGGCGGCAAGCCAGCAAGCCCGAACTAATCTGGGCCTTGAAATTATCGTGGAGGGCGTAGGCGAAGAAGACATTGCCAAACGCATGTTTTCTGAACCGATAATTCTCGCTTGGGGATCCTCCAATCCGATGACGAGTTATATGCTTTTTCATTCTTCCAACGCCGGCAAAAACGATTGGTACAATCCTGAAAACTTCCGGAACGAAACGGTGGATAGGTATCTCGAGGCCGGGCTGAACGCTTCCAGCCTGGAAGAAGCCCTTCCTTTTTGGAAGCAAGCGCAGTGGGATGGTTTTACCGGAACGTCTATGCGGGGAGCCGCGCCTTATATTTTTCTCATTAACAAGGATCATCTTTACTTTGTTCGGGAGGGATTATACACCGGAAGGCAGAAGATTCATGCCCATGGAGAGGCCTGGCCTCTGGTGGCGAATCTTCGGGAGTGGCGATGGGAATGAAAGCGGTCGGAATTTACGTCCTTCGGGGAATTACCCTTCTTGTCGCGGTATCGGTATTTTCGTTTATTCTCGCGGCGGCCTCTCCGGTCGATCCGATCCGGCAATACATTCAGGCCAATCCCGGAGCATCCAAAGAAAACATCGCAAAAATGGAACAATATTGGGGATTACAGGAACCTCCGGTAAAACGGTATTTTCAATGGGTTTCATCCCTGCTAAAAGGCGAATGGGGAATATCCACATCCTTCAGACGTCCGGTGTTGGAAGTTATCGGAATCCGCTTTAAAACATCCTTAGCTCTTATGCTTACGGCTTGGACGTTTTCCGGGCTTTTAGGCTTTGCGGCGGGCTGTGTTATGGGGGTCTTTCGGGAAAAATTAGGGGATAGGATTATCAAGGGAATATGCCTGATCCTCTGTTCCGTTCCTACATTTTGGATAGGATTAGTGTTTCTCGCTTTTTTCTCGGCGATCTTGGGATGGTTTCCTTTTGGAATGGCTGTTCCTCCCGGCGTGCCTCCGGAATCGGTGACCTTGGGACAGCGGATTCATCATCTTATTCTGCCGGCTCTTACGTTAAGTTTTCTTTCTTTTGCGGGAGTCGCTTTGCATACTCGGGAAAAGCTTATTGACGTATTCGACAGCGATTACGCGCTGTTCGCCAGGGCCCGGGGAAGAAGCGAGGCCGGCATTCTTTTCACCCATGGGATCCGGAACGCCTTGATTCCCGCGGCGACCTTGCAGTTCGCCTCTTTCGGCGAGTTGTTTGGGGGTTCGATTTTCGCGGAAAATATTTTTTCTTATCCCGGTCTCGGCGCGGCGATTACCGCCGCCGGAACGGGAGGTACGGATCTTCCGTTGTTTCTGGGCCTGGTGGTGTTTTCCAGTTGTTTTATTTTCACGGGAAATCTTATGGCGAATATTCTGTATAATTTCATTGATCCCCGAATCCGGGAAGGAGGGAGGGCATGAATTTTAATCGCCGGGTTGGGGCGGCCGGATTAATAGCTCTCCTGATCTTGCTGATTCTGGCCATATATATCGCCGGAGGGCTGACTCCGGCCTCGGCCCTGAACCCGGATTTTTCCCGGAAAGGTCTGCCGCCTTCCGGGAAACACCTTTTCGGAACCGATTACCTCGGCCGAGATATGTTTACCCGAACGGTTAAGGGCTTATCCCTGAGTCTCAGGGTCGGCGCGGCCGCATCCTGGGTATCTGCGGTTATTGCCCTGATTGTCGGGACTACCGCGGCTTTCGGGAAAAGGTGGGTAGATCAGGCTATAAACTGGGTTATTGATGTGTTTATGAGCGTTCCTCATACCGTACTGCTGATACTGATTTCTCTCGCGCTGAACCGGGGAGCGGCCGGATTATTTATCGGCGTTGCGGTGACTCATTGGTGTAACTTAGCCCGAATTATTCGGGGAGAAGTTTTGCAACTTCGATCTAAGGTCTATATAACCGCTTCCCGCAAATTTGGCAAATCTTCCTTTTGGATTGCCCGGAATCATATTCTTCCGCATCTTCTTCCGCAGTTTTTAGTAGGCCTGATTTTGCTGTTTCCCCATGCGATTATGCATGAATCCGGCCTGACCTTTCTTGGTTTTGGGTTGCCGCCGGAGCAACCGGCGGTGGGAATAATTCTTTCGGAATCGATGCGCTATCTTTCGAGCGGCGCGTGGTGGCTGGCCTTTTTTCCGGGTTTATCTCTGGCGGTTCTGGTTTTGCTGTTGGATAAACTGGGATCGACTTTACGGTATTTACTCAGTCCTAAGGAAGGACAGAAGTAAAATATGCCGAAAGGGAAGCGAAAGGTATTCCGGGAGATTCCGGCTTTGAGTAGAGAGGCGCGCTGCGCCGACAGGATCACTGTTTTCTACGCCGGCGCCACCCTCAAAACAAGGTTTTCCGGGCTTTTTGCCCCGGGGCCGAGGCTTTTTGCGGGGGGCGTCCCTGTTTTGAAGTACCTACCCCTACCTCAAAACAAGGTTTTCCCCGCTTTTTGCCCCGGCGTCCCAGCTTTTTGCGGGGGCATCCCTGTTTTGAAGTACCCGGGCAGGGCAAGCCGAGGGGGGCTTGCGGGATTTTGCGGTTTTTGGTAGCCTGAAGATATGGCTAGGACCGAAGAAACTTGGAAAGCCGAGGTTTTCGCGGATTACTTCGGGGGCGGACTCTTCAAATACCGCCCGGACCTCGATAAAATCGACTTCGTCGTGATGAATAACGGCGACTTTTCCGTTCTCTGGGCCGAAGTAAAACGGAATCCCGCAGGCATCCCCGAAATGTTCGCCCAGCTGATTTTGACTATCGGCAAAGCGAAAACCTTTGAAAAATATATGCCTCCCCAATGGCTCGGAGCTTTCGACAGCGAAAAGATAGTGTT
>JAIRPY010000126.1 GCA_031256905.1 Spirochaetaceae bacterium | reverse complement strand
TTCTCTGGTGTATGTCCTGCCGGTAGTATCTGGAATAGGCTTGTTCATAACGCAGATTATGACGATTCCGGATTACAAAACGATCATTTTTAACAAGATGAAATTCAGGACATTTACTGAATATAACGGGATGAACAATATAAGCGTCATCTGGCGGAATTTCACCAGTTTTTATTCACTGGGAAGGCTGACAATTGCCTGCATGATTATTCTCTGCGCATGGGTTCTTGTAAAAAAAAGGAAGGATATTCTCGCGAAATATAAGGCGTTGTTCCGAGTTATTCTGATAGTTTATGTACCGCCTGTTTTGCAGGTTCTTGTTCTTCAGAATCATTCCGCTATCCATGAATTTTCCCTGCTAAAATTCGCCCTTCCCGTAACATTGTCCATCCTTGTGATCGCTGTTTTATCCCTGGAATTAAAAGGTATGGCAGACGCGAATTTTGTGCTACCCGTGGAAAACAGCGGTGCCCGGCAGAAAATTACTGTTTCTGTTTTTTATTCGTGTATTATCGCGGTTTCTATTGTATTGAGCGTCTTCCCCGGCGCGGACAGGAATTTTATTGCATCCCGCGTGGACGCGCCGGTATCCTATGAGCGCGAAAATCTTATACACGCTAATTACCATTTCAACGATGTCTATTTTTCTTTTACCGAATCCATCAGCGCGAACCCTCCGCAGTTTCTCGCGGTATCAAACAAACTGATATATCAAATAGAGGATATTTCCGAAATTCGCCGGAAATTTCCCAATCTAAACCCAAACGCGAGAATCCTGCTGATAATCAACAAGGATGATTCTCCAAAATCCGCCCGCGTTTTGGAAAATGAATCTAAAGCCGCAATGAACGCGGAATTATTATTTTCAAGCGAACATTACGCGGTGTATTCTTTGGAGGAATATTATGAGGAAAAATAACGTGTTGGGGTATACCTTATGCGGCCGGACTTGTTTCGTTGAGCAAAAACGGCGTAAGGATATTGCCGCTGGTTGTTCCCTCCGTCGTGTATAATCTGGGAACCATGCTTCTGCTCTGCGGCAACGACATACGGTTCTTTCATTTTAACGCTGTGATAACCCTGCCGCTGGTTTTGGTTTTGCTGTCAGATATCCGAGGGGGCGTCTGACGCCGCGTCAGCCGAGGGCTGGCTTCTGCGGCGGCCGTACCGAAGGCGGCGACAAGCCGTCAGAGTTTCCGCATCATCGGCGAGCTGGCGCGGAAAATTGCGGAATCCCGGGGCGAGGAATTTACCGAAGCCGACGCCGGCTTGCCTTAGACCCCGAAAAAGATTAACCGGGCGCGGGTTTTTCGGCGGTTTGGGGCTTTTCTTTTTCGGGTTGTTTCGGCATACTGCTGGAATATGAAAGGAATAGACTTGGTGATCAGCTTCGATACTACTGGAAGTATGAACGCGGTCATTAAAAGCGTCCGGCGGAACATTCATGCTTTGGTCAAGACCATGAAGGAAGCGGACCCGGACATTCGCATTGGGATTATTGCCCATGGGGATTACTGCGATAAGGACTCGACTTACACGATTCGGAGTTTTGACCTTACCGGCGACGAAGACGCTTTGCATCGTTTCATTACCGAGACGGGCAATACCTACGGCGGCGACAGCGACGAATGTTACGAGCTGGCTTTGAACACTGCCCGGACCGCCTTTTCTTGGCGTTCCGGGAATGAAAAGATGCTGGTGCTTATTGGGGATTGTGATCCTCATCCGGTGGGTTATACGTGCAAAGAATGTCCGGGTTTTGTGAATACTCTGGATTGGAAAAACGAAGCCGGGCTTCTCCAAGAGTTGGGAGTTAAGATTTATGCGGTTCATGCCTTGGCGGGTTATCGATCTCGGGCGAAGGCCTTTTACCAAACTCTGGCGCAAACTACCGGAGGAGTGTATTTGCGGCTGGATCAGTTCAGCGAAATTTCGGACCTGATTATTGCTTCTTGTTACAGCCGGTTTGAAGAGGAAACCTTTAATCGTTTTGTGCAGATTATTCGGGACAAGGGGAAACTTTCCCGGTCCATGGCGTCGAATCTTCAACAGCTTTCGGGCAAGACCTATGCGGTGCAGACCTATGCGGATCTTCAGTCCAGCGCGTTGGTGCCGGTTCTTCCGGGGCGGTTTCAGGCCCTGTATGTCGAGGCTGATTGTTCGATTCGGGATTTTGTCGAAGCCAACGGCATAGCCTTTGAGAAGGGCCGGGGCTTTTATGAATTGAGCAAGCCGGAAACGATTCAGCAATACAAGGAGATTATTCTGGAGGATAAAAAAAGCGGGGATATGTATTCCGGGGGCGAAGTGCGGAAGTACTTGGGTTTACAGCCCCAAAGGGCCGCCGGGGGGGAACATGAAAAACTGCGGCCCCAGAAGACCGGGGAATATATCGTATATGTGCAATCGACGTCGGTCAACCGGAAACTTATTGGGGGTACTCGTTTTCTTTATGAGGTGAAGGATTTCGATATGCCGGGGACTTCTACTGGGACCGGCGGGGATTCTTCGGTGAAATTTACCTGAAATAGGGGCGGATTCGGCGTAGATTCGCCGGGATTCGCCGGGGGTTCCCGGGAAAAACCTCAGATTCTTGCCGAGAAAATGTTGATTTCCGGCGGAAAAGCCTCAAATCCTTGCGAATTTCCTTTACGTCCTGGGGGGACGGGCGATAAATTCGCAGGAAAGCCCCTGGATTCTTGCAGAGAAATATTAAATTCTTTTGGAAAAACGTAAAATTCTCAAGGAAAAATTTAACATCCTTTTGGAAAAACCTTAGATTCCTCCGGGGAAAGAATCGCCGGAAAGGTAAAAGAAAAAATTATCCTAAGAGATACCGAATAAGGTCTTCCCGGCCTGCACGTTTGAGGGCCCTCAGAGCGGCGGCTCGCTGTTCCGGTTTGCTGAAGTGAAGCAAAATCCGCTGAAGATTCTTCTCTTTTCCCCGGGGAACGGAAATTTCCTGCATATTTCTCGGATCCAGCCCGGTGCGATACATCGCTGTCGAAAGAGTCCCTGGAGTCGGATAAAAATCCTGTCCCTGATCCGGGGTAAATCCGCTCTTTTTTAAATACACTGCCAGCTCCGCTCCGGCCTTTAAGGACGATCCGGGATGTCCAGACATAAAATAGGGCAGTAAATATTGTTTAAATCCCAGTTTGCGGTTAATTGCGTCGAATTTGCGTTTAAATTTCTCGTATAATCCGGGCGCGCCTTTGCCCATGGCCCGCAGAACCTCGGCGTTGACGTGTTCCGGGGCGGCTTTAAGCTGACCGCTCACATGATACCGGCACAGATCTTCGAGAAACCCTTCGGAATGCCGGGAATCCAACAGCAAATAATCAAAACGAATCCCGGATCGGATAAAAATCTTTTTAAATACCGGCTTAAAAGACCGCAGAGCCTGGAGAACCTCCCGATACTCCCGATGATCCGCCCGCAAATGGGGACACACTTCGGGGTCCAGACATTCCCGATCCGGGCAAAAACTTCCCTTCGCCTGCCGGTCGCACCCGGGCCGGAAAAAATTCGCCGTAGGTCCTCCGACGTCATGGATATAGCCCTTGAAATTCGGCAGTTCTGCCAAAACCGCCGCCTCCCTCAGGAGACTCTCCCGGCTCCGCCCCACCACCGCCCGGCCCTGATGAAAGGTAATCGCACAAAACGAACAACCTCCAAAACATCCCCGGCTTCCGGTCAGGGAAAAGGCCGTTTCCTGTAGGGCCGGCACGCCCCCGGCCGAGGCGTACACCGGATGATACTGCCGAGTATAGGGAAGCTCGTAAACCTCATCCAGCTCGGCCTGGGAAAGAGGCGCCGCCGGGGGATTTTGCAAAACCCATCGGTCTCCGTCGCTTTCCTCGGCCAAAGCTTGGGCCGTTCCGGGGTCTGCCTGGCGCCGCTGAAGCATAAAATGCTCGGCATACCGTTTGAGGGATTCCGGATCCGTCCCATGGACCGCGTCGTAAGCCGGAAGTTCAATACATTTCTCGGCCGGACGTCCCTGGGAGGGCACACAAGTTCCCCGGACGTTTCGGATGTTTTCGATTTTCTCGGTTTTGAGCCGGTCCGCAATCTCCCGAATACTCCGCTCCCCCATGCCATACACGAGAAGGTCCGCCTTGGAATCCAACAGAATCGACCGGCGAACCTTATCGGACCAGTAATCGTAATGGGCAAACCGGCGCATACTCGCCTCGACGCCCCCGATAATCACCGGAATATCTTTGTACGCCCCCCGAATCCCTTCGACATATTTGAGAATAGCCCGGTCGGGCCGGCGCCCCGGTTTGCCCCCGGGAGAATAAGCGTCTTCGGATCGGGGTTTTTTCCCAGCCGTGTAACGAGCTACCATAGAATCCAAATTCCCCGCGCCGACCAAAAAGCCCAGCCGGGGTCTGCCCAATACCGTATACGAATGCGGATCTGTCCAATCCGGTTGGGGGATGATGCCGACTCGGTATCCCCCATGTTCGAGGACTCGGGAAACCACCCCGGTTGCAAAAGAGGGATGATCCACGTAGGCGTCCCCGGAAACGAAGATGAAATCGCACGCGTCCCATCCTCGGTTCCGCAGATCCTGCCGGTTTAAGGGAAGGAAGGCTCGTCTAGACTCCGACGACCGAGGTAACTTCAGGAACCGCCTCTTTCAGCGCGCTTTCTACGCCCATTTTCAGGGTCATCTGGGCCATGGGACAGGAGCCGCACGCGCCGGTCAGCCTGAGGGACACCGTGCCATCCGGAGCGACCGAAACAAATTCCACATCTCCGCCGTCCGCTTGGAGGGAAGGCCGAATCCCATTCAAGGCGATTTTTATCTTGTCTTCCATACTCATATTTTTCTCCTAATTAGCTGATTTTAATATACTACGCATTTTGCAATACTGCAAACCTAAAAATTCTCACCTTTTGGTCCGACTTTCGGATCCGGATTTGCCATATCTTCAAGATAAACCGAGGAATCGCTCTGGAAATTTGGGGAAATCCGGGAAATCTATGGATTTTATCGTACTATTGTGGGAGTTTAACCCCTTCTTGGGCTTTCCCGGCTTGATACTTTCTGAAAATATACTATACTTAAAGGGGACTATGACAAAATTGTTCTGTTTTGTCATGGAAAATGATATGCAAATACACAATACGCGAAACGTTTTTTTGTTTCCCGGTCAAGGCGCGCAGTATCGGGGTATGGGCGCAGACTTCCGGGAAACCCCCGCCGGGGCTGAGCTCTTTCAAATCGCCTCGGATATTACCGGCCGAGATATGACCGCTCTGCTCCAAGACGCGGACGACGAAACCCTCAAACGCACCGACGTATCTCAACCGGCGATTACCTTGGTCAACCTCGCCGCGGCGAGGTATCTCGCGGAACAAGGCATCCAACCGGCAGGTTGCGCAGGCTTTAGTCTCGGAGAATATGCCGCGCTGACCGTGGCCGGGGTGATTTCCCCGGAAGAGTGCTTCAAATTGGTGAAAAAACGGGGAGAAGCGATGCAAATCGCCTCGGATCGTCTCGGTACGGGCAAAAACGCGCCGGGCATGGCGGCGATTCTTGGGCTTGCGCCGGACCAGGTCGAGGCCCTCATCGCGGAATGGCGCATCCCCGGACTCTATCCGGCAAACTTCAACTCCCCCCGGCAAGTCGCGGTGTCCGGCACCGCTGAAGCTCTCGCCTCGGCGGAACCTCGCTTCAAACAAGCCGGGGCAAAACGGTTTATTCGGCTTGGAGTTGCAGGTCCCTTTCATTCGCCCCTGATTTCCGACGCGGCCGAACAATTCCGCCCCGCCCTTGAGGCCCTGCATTTTCGGGACCCGGTTATTCCGTTTTACTCTAATGTGTCCGGGTCCCAGGTCCTTACCGGAGAAGAAGCAAAACGTTTAAGCCTGCGGCAGATAACCGAACCGGTCCGATGGATTGCCGAAGAGCAGGCTATCGATAAAGACGGACCCGAGGCGGTTCTCGAAACCGGACCAGGCAAAGTTTTGACAGGTCTCTGGAAAGATTCGGACACCTCAATCCCCTGCTTCGGGGCGGGAACGGTGGAGGCTATCCATCGGTTCATCTCTGAAAAAACTAAATAAAGAGGAAAAAATGCTGAATAATAAAAAAGCTCTGGTTACCGGGGCGTCCCGAGGTATTGGACGGGCGATTTCCGACCTGTTTCTCGCCCAAGGAGCGGAAGTTTGGGGCCTTGGAACAAAAGCCCCGGCGGATTTGGAGGAACGGTCGGCGAAATCCGGCGGGAAACTGCACTGGATCAGCGCGGACTTGGGAGATTTGCCTTCCGTAGAAGGGCTTATCGACGAAGCCGTCGCGGCCGCCGAAGGCTTTGATATTCTGGTGAACAACGCGGGCATCACCAAAGATACCCTTTCTTTCCGGATGAGTCTTGAGGATTTTCAGAAGGTGCTGGATGTGAATTTAACCGCGGCTTTTCTCATAGCCCGGACGGTTGCCCGAGATATGATACGCCGACGGAAAGGGTCTCTCATCAATATAGCAAGTGTTGTCGGACTCCACGGTAACGGCGGCCAGGCAAACTATGCGGCGAGCAAGGCCGGACTTATCGGGCTTACCAAGTCCCTAGCCCAGGAAGTCGCCAGCCGAGGAGTGCGGGTCAACGCGGTGGCTCCCGGCTTCATCGCTTCCGACATGACCAACGCGATGCCTGCCCCGGCTCGGGAGAAGATGCTCGATCACATTCCTCTAAAGCGCGCCGGAACCCCGGAAGATGTCGCCCAGGGGGTTCTTTTTTTCGCCTCTGATAGGTCCAGCTACATTACCGGTCAGATCCTTCCGATTGACGGCGGAATGTTTATTTAATATTTAAGGAAGAAAAATGCAAAGAAAAGTGGTTATTACCGGAATGGGCGTGATTTCGCCTATCGGAAATTCTGCGGCGGAATATGAAGCATCCCTGAAAGCGGGCAGGAGCGGAATTGGAAAAATTCGCTCTTTTGACACCGCGGGGTTTGACGTCACCATAGCCGGAGAGGTGCGGGATTTTGATCCCGCCCAATGGTTTGAAAAAAAAGACGCCCGAAAGATGTGCCGGTTTACGCAGTTTGCGGTGGCCGCGGCGGCCCAAGCTTTGGAGCAGGCTGGGCTTTTATCGAATGGGAAGGTGCGTTGCGCCCCGGAGACCGCTGGAGTGGTGTTAGGAAACGGCATCGGGGGATTTGAGGTGGTGGCGGAATCCTATCGGAAACTGTTTAACGAGGGTCCCCGGCGGATGTTGCCTTTGACGGTGCCGATGATGATTTCAAATGAGGCGCCCGGAAATATATCTATCGTATTCGGGATGAAAGGTCCAGCCTTTACCCAGATAACCGCGTGCGCTTCCGGCACAGACGCCCTGGGGCAGGCCCTGGATCTCATCCGGGTTGGGCGATGCGAAGTTGTTGTGGCCGGCGGCACCGAAGCGTGCGTTGTGCCTTTTGCCATCGGAGGTTTTCAGATGCTCAAGGCCCTTTCCACGAAACGATGCGATACCCCGGAGAAAGCGTCGCGTCCCTTTGATGCGGATCGGGATGGATTTGTGCTTGGCGAAGCGGCCGGGGTATTTGTGCTTGAAAGCGAGGAACACGCCCGGACTCGGGACGCGGAAATTCTCGCGGAATTTGCAGGTTACGGCGCGTCGGCCGATGCGTATCACATAACCGCGCCCGCGCCGGACGGCGAAGGAGGAGCCCGCGCGATTTCGCTGGCCCTGAAGGACGCCGATATTCGCCCCGAAGAAGTGCAATATTACAACGCCCACGGCACATCTACCGAGATAAACGATCCCGCAGAAACAAAAATGATCAAAACCGCTTTTGGGGATCAGGCCTATAAGATGAAAATATCCAGCACGAAAAGTATGACCGGCCACTGCATTGCCGGTAGCGGCGGACTTGAAGCAATAGCCTGCGTATTGGCGATTCGGGGCGGTTTTTTCCCGCCTACTATCAACTTGGAATACCCGGACCCGGAGTGCGATCTCGACTATGTTCCCAACACTGTGCAATACGGCGAAATTTCCGCGGCGGTTTCGGGTTCTCTGGGCTTCGGGGGACATAACGGCGCGGTGGTGTTCAAAAAGTACGGATTATGATTCGGGAAATAAAGGGCCTCTCAAGGGGCTTTAATCGGGTTTCGCGCCGGTTTTTCATCGACTGAAAATGAAGATAAAAAACGCGGCGGTATTGTGTCTTCTCTTTTTGGGAATCCAGTTCGGCGTAGGGGTTATAACCGGCGTCATTGCGAGGCTCTTCACTGTCCCCGGATACGCCAGTATCGCGGCCATTTTAAGCAGTGTCATTCCCTGCGGAATAGTGTTGTATATCGGATTAAAAAAAACAAACAAACCCTGGAACAGCGTTTTTAAACTGAATAAAGTTCCGCTGTTCACGTGGATTAGCGCGACAGTGTTTATGATCGGTCTGATAATCGTGTTTTCAGAATTTGATAATCTGCTGAATTATGTACTGCCGATGCCTGAGTTTGTACGGGATATATTTGAGAATTTAGCCGCGGATCAGCCGCTTATACTGAGCGTTATCGCGCTGGGAATCACTCCGGCTGTCACGGAAGAACTCCTCTTCAGAGGACTGATCTTAGACGGTTTTGCCGGCAATTACTCAAGACGGAAAGCGGTTATCCTCAGTTCTCTGCTTTTCGGGCTTGTGCATTTAAATCCGTGGCAGTTTTTCAGCGGATGCTTCATCGGCTTAATTTTAGGATGGCTTTGTCTGAATACCAACTCTATCCTTTTAGGTATATATATCCATTTTTTTAACAATACCCTCTATACGATAACTTCCTATTATGAACCGCCTATTCCCGGTTTTAATGCGAATTACCTTACTCCGGTACAATTTCAGCCCTTGTGGTTAGATTTGACCGGAGTAGTAATTCTTGGGTTAGGAACAGTATTACTGCTTAAAGGCGTGAAAAATATACATCTGAAAAATGCAAAAGAAGAAAATATAAAAGAGGTAGTATATGAGTGAGATAGAAAAACTGCTTCCCCATCGGAAGCCGTTTCTCTTTGTAGACGAGATCGTCCAAGCGGATCAGGAAAAGATTATTGCCCGGCATATTTTTACGGAAAGCGAATTCTTTTTCGCCGGGCATTTCCCGCAGTATCCTGTGGTGCCGGGGGTGATTTTAATTGAAACGATGGCTCAATCCGGCGGGGCGGGACTGCGGAAAACCGGCGTATTAGGCGGAGACGCGCTGTTTTTTCTCGCTTCTGTGGACAAGGTGAAATTCCGCCGGCAGGTGCGCCCCGGCGAAGAAGTCCGCTCGGAAATAACAAACCTGCGAGTATCGGCGAAAACGATTAAGCAGTCCGGCAAAGCCTTCGTGGGCGAAGAACTCGCGGCCGAAGCGGAATGGCTGTGCATCGTAGGTCAATAAGTTTTTTATCTTTTTAAAAAAGTTTTTTCTAATTTTTCTAAATTTTTTAAAAAAAGTTTTTTCGTAAAGTTTTTTCTAAAAATATTTTGTGTAGAAAAAGTATTTTTAGAAAAAAAATCGGCGCGGCTTTCCCGATTGCCGGGCAATTACCCGAAAGGAGAATTTTGTGTTTTGTCAGTATTGCGGAACAAACCTAGAGGAAGACGCGAAGTTTTGCCCTAATTGCGGCAAAACAGAAAATGCAACGCCTCCGGATTCCGCCGAGGATTATTACCTTCGCGGCAACGCGTATTATGCCAAAGGC
>JAIRPY010000114.1 GCA_031256905.1 Spirochaetaceae bacterium | reverse complement strand
AAGATAGACGCCCGGACGCAGTATCTGTGCGCGGTAACTGATTTGATCAAGGTAGCGAATCGGTGGCTTGCGGAGCATGAGCCGGATTTGAAAACAAAGCTAGACCCATGCTGGGATGGCATTTTTCAAGAGATGTCCGATTATTCCACCCGTAAAGGGCTGTTTTAAGGTTTTTTAAGAAAGGTTTAAATGCGGGATATACGAACATTAAAACAGCTTGAAAGCGCGTGGAATGAGTTAAAGGCAGAGATACTGTCGCGTCCTTTGTTTCTGGACAACAGCGATACTGCGATGGCGGAGCGGAAGGCGCATTGCAAGGAATAACGATAAATCAGCCTAATACCATCGGAAATATAGAAAATATAAAAGGGGATCAGCATTTTGCGTTATATCCGGCAATTATTGAATCTAAAAATTTTCAGAATGCAAGTATGGCTGAACAAAATATATGTGTCTTTAAGATATCTTTCTTGACAAAAGAGCAGATTTTACGTTTTGTCCTGACAAGGAAATCACTGATCCAAAGCATATTCCGGCGATTAACCTGCTTGTATGCTTGTTCCTATACCTATGCGTTTACAGGAATACAGTACCGACTCCGGGCTATGTTGATTTTTAACAGTCTTAGGGCTTCTCTGCTTAATGCAGGAGATATAGCTATTTTTCAAGCCACCGGGTGGAACGAAAATGGAGACTACGTTTACCGGGTCAGCAGAGAATTACATAATTAGTTTGTCCGATTTGAGAACAATCAATACTTTTTTTAGAAAGAATGTAAGCCGGATGAGGAGGTATTTTGTCCTGCCGAAATCTTTGAGCCGATAGACAGAATTCGGGCGGTTTTAAAAGAAGTTCATTAACCGCATTACTGCCCCCCTCTTTCGTGGGTCCGGTTGATTTCTCAGTCGATGGTTCCGATTTTGGACTTGACTTTCCCGGCGGGTTTGGAGCATAGTATTTTGGGATTTCTGTTTGCTTACTACGGCATGGCGGGTTAATTTCTTTATTTTTGCACCCATACGGACACCATAATATAGATATTTATAAGTCTTGTATGTATATAAAAATATACATACAAGACTTATAAATATATTACTCTCTTGCTGGGTAATAACATTATACTTATAGAAATTCGCCTTTTAAATGATAGATTATAACTGGAAAGCCGCGCCGTGACTTTCCAGTTCCTTATCACATCAATGCCCCTTGCTGATTTTCATAGGCTTCCGCTTCCATTTCAAGTTCCGCGGCAAGTTCCGCGCCCGTCGGCTTTTTCGCTTTTTTCGCAGGCTTTTCACCGGCAGGCTTGCGCTCCCGCCGCGGGAAAGTGGTTGCAAGCCATTCAGCAATCTTTTCCCGATTCTGCTCGCAGTGAACCCGGTAGACGTTGGTCAATTCTTCAGGATTAAGTTCGGAGCCGAAAAAGCCTTCCCGCTCTTCAAAGAAGAAATAGGTATGCAGTTTCCCGTGTCCAATCCGCGCGCTTCCGCCGATAGTGCCGTACTTGCCCCATTCGTACAGCGCGTTAAGCAACGCGCCGACTTCAAGCAGACTGACGTTCTGCAAAATAAAACCGTGATAAAACATCGCGCCCGGTACTATCGTCTGCCCTGAGTATATCATCAGGTTGGTATCATCTGCGCTTTCCGGCTCGTCAAGGAGAGCCGCAGAATCTCTCCGTCTTCCCGCGTCGCCTCGCGTGTACTGGCTATGGGAAATGAAATCTTCCGCGGGAAGAAGATTCTCCGGTACGGTAAATCCTGCGGGGAGACACTTGTTGATAATCGCGGCGTTTTCGCGGCACAGCAGAACGCCCCGCGTAACGATTAGGCTTCCGCCGATAACCTGATTGCGGAGGGAACCGCCTAACGCGCGGTATAACGGAAGCAATTCCTGCATTTGCGCTATTTTCGTAAGGTTATCCGTCGCCGAAGATTCGGTGAGGCTTCCGCCGTTAAGCAAGTAGTTGGCTTGATCAAGCGTGAGCTTGCCCCGCAATCCGCACGTATCTACGAGGTGTAACGCGCCCGGCTCGCGTACCATTTTGTGCCGAATGGCGTTGCCGGACAGCACCGGGACATTTTTCCGCTCGCCGTTGTAAAGCACGGTTTCCCGGTTTATGATCGCTTCGTTTCCGGCAATGCCCATCATGTGCGTTATAGGGGACAACGCTTTCGAGAGGCAATGTATGCGGCAGGTTTTTATCTGGTTCATGCTCCGCCTTCCTTGTTTTTCCAAGCCTGCCGCGCGTGGACAACAATGATAAAATGTTTGTTCCCGCACAGCCTGACAAATTTGGTATGCCATTCTTCCGGCTTTTTTTCTACCGCGGCGATAAAATTCAAGATGTTTACATTTCCCGCCACCGCCCCGGAGTTTGCGCCTACATAATCGAGCAACATGGACAGCATAGCTTCCCAGTCTCCGCCGCATTTTTCGGAGCAGATTTTAAGCCCGTTACCGATACGCTCCCACAGGTTTACCCTGTCCATATCTTTCGAATAGAGTTGCGCGAGAAAATAGCACATTTCTATTGCCGCGTTTTTCATCTCTTCCTCGGTTTCCTGCGGGAGAAAAGATGCCGAATTAAGCCCGGCGAGTTCCCTGCGGAACTCATCCGCGCTTAACAGCTGGATACTCACTTTGAGCCTCCTCTTTATTTTTTGCTAACCACGCCGCGAGGCGTGATAGGGGTTCCTGTCTTATGCGCTCCCGTATTTCAAGCCGTTTTTCGTCTATCGTTCCGTGGTACTTTTCGTAAGCAAGATAAGTAGTACAAGTTCCCCTTTCCCATTCACACGGTAATTTTCATTATCCCATGTCGCCAAAATTACAACCACCTCCGCCGAAACTGGATCGCAGTAACCTTGCAGGTCTTAAATGTGCCCGTCTTTCCGGGCTGTCAGACGCAGAATTATGCGCCTTGATACTTATAGGTTTTCCGGGATTTGCTATAACCTATATTTACGCCATACTTGAACCATTTTCATGCGGCATTATTGCTCTTTTAGAACTATTCCCGCTGGGGGAACCTGCTTTAAATAAAAAGAACTGGCGGCAAAGCTCGGCGTCACGGATAGCTATATCTCGGCACTCATGCGGAAGGCAGACATAAAATTATCTCAACCCGTCGCAAATCTCATCGAAATATAAAGAAGCAAGCAAAAGTCAGGTTATTTCAGATGTTCACCGACAAGCCATTATGCAACTTGAAAAAATGTCGGAGCGACAGGTTAATGCGGTTTTAGACTTTATCAATTCATTAGATAAAATAGAAATAGCTTTGTCAGTAGAAGTCCAGAGGCAGGGCATAGCTACATCAATAAAAAAAGATTCAGCTGAAATCAATCAAAAAGAATGACCAATTTGATTAACCTGATGTAAAATCAAATATGTCCATACCGAGGTCGGAAGCCCGGACTTCCGGGGCTGGTCGCGGGGTCAAGCCTGACAAACGAGACGCGTTATGACCGCCTTTTTTTCGGATAGATTTCAAGGGCAAGCAATTCCTCCAAGATGGTCCGGGCGTAGTACCATCTTCGAAACTGAATACAAATTCATGCCGTCCATTCTTTTCCCAAAGCTTTCGTATCGTCGATTGCAGAATAGGATCAAACGGAGCGTCTCGTTCCCGTTTCCCTTTCGGCGGACCCAAAACCCTATTCTTGCTGTCAAAATTCTGCCACGCGTTCTTGATAATTATCTTAGGCGTATGCCAATCAAGAACTCTGGTTTAAGCGCAAAAATTTCCGCCCGGCGCAAACCCGCAAGAAACATAGCGGCGCAGACCGCAAGCTCCATCGTATCCTTGAGAACGCCGGGCGCAAAGAGCGCAACAACCTCATCCTCGGACAAAAGGCCTCGATTCCGGGGCGATGTTCTTTGCGGCGGGTCAATGCCCTGAAAAGGATTTATCCACCGCTTGTTTTTGCGTTGATACACCTTAAAACTCATGCGGACGAATTTAATGGCAATTTCAAAGGTTCGAGTCCCAGCCATTTTCCGCTTCTTGCCTTCTTTGCCGATGTCTTTTTTCGCTATACGCTTGATAAAATCAAGCATATCTTCCTCTTCAACATCAGACATTTTTACATCCATAAGCGGATCGTCTTTGATGTATTTACGATAATATGATTCATAGTTAATCAAGGTTTTGATAGAATACGGACGGTTTTTAGAGAGGAGAATATCGGCTTGAGGGCTTTCGTCTATGTTGGTAAATTTTGACAGCCATCGCCTACGGTTACATCTTTTATCGCTGTATGCGGAATATCGCCTTGAGCTAATTCGCTTTTGAGATACTGGATAAGAGCATAAACGCCGGTTTCCGCCGCGCTTTTATTTTTCGGGTTTCGGTATTGAGCGAGGGCATCGGGGAAGTTTTGGAAACTCACCCTTTGCCATTCCCGGCATATCCGGGTGGGGAGTCCGCAAGTTGGATTCAGCGTAAACTGAAACGTTTTTGAATCGCCCCGGCGAAGGACCGTAAAAGGTTTAGGTAATCTGGACATGGCATATCCTCTGCAAAAGAATAAACGCACGATAAACGCACGATGCCATGTAATTTTTTAAGGAAGGGCTTTTTTGCTCAAGTAAATCCTTATGTTATAAAGACTTAGTTTTTGAGAGACGCGGGACTCGAACCCACCACCTTCAGCTCCGGAGGCTGACGCTCTATCCAGATGAGCTAGTCTCTCTTTTGTTTCAAGGTCTTTTTAGAACTGGTTAGAAGATACTCAATTTGAAAAAGAATGTCAAGGCCCTCCGGACTTTTTGGGAAAATTATTCCGGTTCGGCCCAAGCGTCAAAACCAGAACCCTCCGGGGCTTCAGAAATAAGCCGAACCCGCAAAGCTGTCCCGGGTTTAGGCGGAACTGCCCCGGTCCGGAGCAGTAATTTCAGGTAATTTTCGGAAATTGCCGGAACCTGTCCGGCCGGTAAAGCCGAGGACTCTTCGGTAAGGCTTTCCACCACCCGGCCTAGGCATCGCTGGGCATATCGCCGGCGGTTTTCGGTCCCTAATGTAATCAGCCGGGCCACTCGGAAACCGGCTTCCCTCTCGTTCACCGGGGGTTTGAAGGTATAGGCCGGAGTCCCAGGCCGGGGCGAATAGGGAAATCCATGAATTCCCGCGAAATCCAGGTCCCGGCACAGCCGATAGGTCGCCTCAAAATCTTCGGCCCTTTCTCCGGGAAATCCGGCAATAATATCGCAGGCCACAAAGGGGTCTTCTTTCAGGGACCGGGCAAATTGCACCGCCTCCCGAATCTGAGGGGCCCTATACCCGCGGCCCATCCGAGCCAACACCGAATCGCTTCCGGACTGAACGGAAAGGTGAAAATGGGGGCGAATCCGGGGATTCCCCAAGGGCAAAGAAGAAAAGGATTCCGGATCCAGAGACGAAAGGCGGAGCCTAATTTCCCTCGTTTCCGCCAGTAAGTAACCCACTAGGCCTGCAAGATCCAGGTCCCCATCCCGATAATGCCCGATATGCACTCCCGTGAGAACCGCTTCGCCCTGTCCCCGGGCTTCCAGGTCCCGCAGAGCCGTCAAAACCTGGGCCGCCCCGAGGCTGACGCTCGGTCCCCGGGCCAAAGGCACCCGGCAATACGCGCATCGGTTATCGCATCCATCCTGAATCTTCAGAAAAGCCCGGGAATGAAAGGAAAAATGCTCCGGCTTAAACCGAAAGGCCCCGGCCCCGGGAGGTTCCGAAAATTCCCCAAACCACCGGGCCAGAACTTCCGCCAGAGCCGAACCGGGGAGTTCTCCCGCCAAAAATCCGGGCAAATCCAGCAGGCCGCTCTTCCGATCCCCGGGCAGAACAAAAAGTTTTTTCCCGGAAGGGTCCAGGGCCCTAAGACGAGGCGAATCCACCTGGGCGTAACAGCCGGTTACAATAAGGCAGGACCCGGAATTTAAAACGAATCGGATAATCCTTCGGGCCCTTTGTTCCGCCTTGGACGTTACCGTACAGGTATTGATCACAAAAAGGTCCGCTTCCCCGGAATTCCCCGGAAGGGTCCGAAAACCGGCGGTTTTAAAGGCCTCCGCAAAAGCTTCGGTTTCAAGCTGGTTGACCTTGCACCCCAAAGTGGCCAGCGCGACTTTAACGCTGGAGAGCTTGCCGGACACGGGTTAAGCCTCTGCGGGCATCGGTAAGTTGGGAATTGAGGGATAAGGCCCGTTCGTAGGCGTTTACCGCGTCCTGCAATTCTCCGGCGTTTTCTCTGGCGTAGGCCAGCCGAGTCCACCAGGCGGCGTTGCCCGGAAGCCAGTGAACCGCGGTCGAAAGGGCGATGTCCGCGTGCCGGAATCGGCCGAGGCGGATATAAATCTCCCCAAGAAAGTAGTAGACCGTATCGATGCGCCCGCCTTCCGGCGCGAGATTTATGTATTCCTGAAAATACTGTAAGGCTTCGGAGTTTCGGCCTTCGTAATAGTTAATTTCCCCCAAGATTTCGATGATTCGGGGATCATACCGGCTGATGCCCCGGCCCATCCGGGCGTATTCGAGAGCTTCCGGATAACGATTCAGCCGGATGAGACTCCAGCAGATCACCACATGGGCATCGATGTTCCGGGGATTCGACCGGATGTCATCCTTGCAGATAGCTATGGCCCGGTCGAAGTTGCCGTTCCGGTATTCCATGACCGCGTCCGGGCGTCCCTGGTTTTGGGGAAAAACCGGTATTCCCCCCAAAACCGCGGCGGTCAGGATGAAGAGTTTAAACCTCCGGGGCATCGGGTTTTTTATCCATCGTACACAAGCCGTTGAATCTACAGCCGGCTTCCATCGAGAGAACCGGAGTGTGAATGTTCCCTTTGACGAGGCCCGTAGCGGCGAGTTCTACGCCCTTCTCGGCAGTAATGTTGCCGGCCAGAAAGCCCCGGACAATCACCTTCGGAGCGGTAATATCCGCCGTTACCAAAGCGTCGGCCTCGACCATCAGCAAGCCTTGGGCGTCGATAGTTCCCTGTAATTTCCCCTTAATCAGAAAGGGTTTTTCAAATCTGAGGGTCCCGGAAAAATCTATATCCTCCGCCAATATCGTAGCGAAATCTTTATCTTCAAGTATTTCATTCTGCAGTTCTGTCATGGAAGCATCCTTATTTCTGGTTGGGATTTAAAAATAATTTTCATCCCCGGGTAAGCAATCGTAGCGATAAGAAGGATTCTTGTCAAGATTATAGTCCTTCCCCAAACCATGCCGATACTATAGGCATGATGCGAAGAAAAGACCGGGAAACCTCTCGGGAAACTGCGGAAGGGATCCTCGATGCCTGCCCCTATGGAGTGCTTTCGACGGTCCAGCCGGACGGAACTCCTTACGGTACGCCTATTTCTTTTGTCCGGGACGGAGATTGGCTTTATTTCCATGGCGCCAAAGAAGGACAGAAGATCAATAACCTGCGAGCCTGCCCCCAGGTATGCGCGGCCTTCGTGGGGGATCTTCAAGTTTTGGAGAAACAGTTTTCCCTGGGGTATACGTCGGCGGTGGTTTTCGGGACCGCCGAAGAAGTTACCGAGGAATCCGAGAAAATCCATGGGCTCAGGCTCCTCTGCCTTCGTTACGCTCCTAATAATATAGAAGCTTGGGATGACGCCCTAGAACGAAACCTGCATCGAACCGGAGTCTGGAAGATCCGCATCGACCGGATAAGCGGGAAATGCAATCCCATCCCGGCCAAAACCTGAAATGTATACCCGTGAAATCCAGCCTCCCCGGGGAGAACCCCTCGAGCAGGGGCTTCCCCTGCAAGGCACCTGGACCGCGCCCTTTGACGAAGTCGATCTTTTGCGGGTCCGCAAGCCCTTTTCCCTGCCCCTGCCGGGGTGGATGAAGGATTGCCGAATCAAGGAATGGGAAATATTCATAGTTCAGGACGAGCGGTTTTTCCTTGAGGCGATTCTCTGTAACCTCAAATATTTCCGATGGGCCCAGGTACTGTTGTATGACGGGCAAAGGAAAGAAAAACTCCGGTTTCGGAAGCTGATTCCCTTTGGACTTGGGGTGTGGCGAATGCCCCGGAACCTCGCCAATGCATCGATTGACAGCCGATCCTACGGCTTTTTTTTCCGGATTCACCCTTGGCTCGATGCGGATATTATCAAAGTGGATATTGACATAGAAGCGGCCCGCAAGAGACCGCCTTTTACCGCGCATCTGGAGTATGAGGCGGATCGCTCGGGCATTACGCCTATGGCGGTGAATCTGCTCTTTACCGAAACCCGCTGTATGTACGCTTACAAGGCGGTCATGCCGGTTCGGGGGGACATGGTTTTTGCAGGTCAGCACATCGCTCTGAATCCGGAGAAAACCACCGGCTTTTTCGGAGATTTCAAGGGCTACTACCCCTACCAAATGCACGGAGTGTGGTGTACCGGTCTGGGCTTTGATTCCCAAAACCGGCGGTATGGTTTCAGCATCGCGGAAAATCAAACCAAAGAAACGTTTAAAAATAACGAAAACGCCCTTTGGGTGGAGGGCGCGCTCACGCCTCTGCCCCCGGTCCGCATCACCATGCCCCAGGGCTTTGAGTCCGATTGGGTCATTCAGGACATGGAAGGCATGGTCGATTTGGTTTTTACTCCCCAAACGCAGATTGTCAGCCGCCTTCCGCTGTGGGTCATTCAGGCGGAATATACTACGCCGATCGGTTTGTATAACGGCACTCTCCTCGATGCCGCCGGCAAACCCGTGGAGATCCGCAACCATCGGGGCTTCGGAGAATGCCTCAAACTGCGGCTGTAAGCTAGTAGTTTATCCAGACCGCGCCTTTTTGGGAGCTTTCCACACACGCGCCGATGAATTTCACGCCTTCAACGCCCAGGTCAGCGTTGGGGAAGTCGAGGTCCTCCTCGGTGAGGCTTCGGCCGGCCTTTTGCTTCGTCAAGGCCCCGATGTAAGTTTTGTAAATATTCGCCAGGGCTTCAAAATAACCTTCCGGATGCCCTGAAGGAATTCGGGAATAGGACTGGGCATGAGGATGAAAGGGATCCCGGCCCCGGGAAAGCACGGTATTCGGATGACCAAACCGGGATAGTTCCAAATAATTCGAGGTTTCTTCGTTCCATTGAATCGCGCCTTTGGTCCCGAAAATCCTGAACCGGAACGCGTTGTCATACCCGGAAGCTATTTGGCTGGTCCAGTATAGGCCCTTCGCGCCGCCTTCGTATTCAAGCAGAATCGTAGCGTTATCGTCCAAGACCCGATCCGGGCCGATAATATCCAGCCGGGCTAACAGGGACTTGATCCGCAGGCCGGTAACATAGGAAATCATGTTTTCGATGTGAGACCCCAAATCGCCGACGCTGTTGGATTTTCCCGCGATTTTGGGATCGGTCCGCCATTGGGCTTGTTTGCTTCCCTGTTTTTCCGCGGGCGCAAGAAGCCATTCTTGGGGATATTCGGCGTTTACAAAGAGGAGGTCCCCGATTTCGCCCTGCTGAACCAACGCCCGGGCGTGCTTTACCGTGGGATTCCCGGTATACGTGTAGGTAACGCAGAAGAGCAGATTCTTTTTCTTCGCCAGGGCCGCCAATTCCTGCGCCTCCGGAAGCTCAATCGTTAAAGGCTTATCGCACACTACCGGAATTCCCTGATTCAAAAAAGCTTTCGCCGCGGGATAATGACTCACATTCGGGGTGGTGATGACAACAAAATCGATTCGGCCGGCTTCTTTTTCCGCCATTTCGTCAAAGGTTTTGTAGAGCCGTTCCGGGGAAAGACCCAAAGCCTTGCCGGTTGCAAGGGTGTTCTCCGGAGAATGAGAAAAACAGCCCGCGGTAATTTCCGCAAGGCCATCCAGAGCAAGGGCTTTCCGATGCACATCCCCGATAAACGATCCTTGCCCGCCGCCGACCATGCCGTATTGCAGTTTTTGGGTTTCTGTTACCGCCGCGCTTCCTTCGATCATGAAATACCTCCTAGTTTTAGACAGGATACCCGGGATCCTCAAAAATTGCAAGGCCTTGCAATTTTTTTCTTAAAACGAGATTAACTGTTTTTTAACCCAATCTTCATACCGGATTAACAAAACAACCCTATTGTAAAAAAGAAGGAGCAATGCTATGAAAGTTGCAATTACCCTGTTATTGGGAATCGGATTGGCCGGGCAGGTTTTTGCCGGAGCCTCTAAGGATGGGAAAACTCCGGCGGGGTCCCAGGTCTATACGATGGAGATTGCCGGTTCAACGTCGGTGACGCCCCTGATGGAACTCCTGGCCGGGGAATACGGGAAAACGCATCCGAATCTGAAAATTAACATCAACGGTACCGGTTCTTCCGACGGCATTAAAGCCGCGGCCGAAGGAACAAGCGAACTCGGGATGTCCAGCCGGGAACTCACCCCCGCGGAAAAAGGCGCGGGACTGGACGAGCGGGTCATCGCCGTTGACGGCATCGCGGTGATTGTGCATCCCGCTAACCCTATCGCGGATTTGACCCTCGAGCAGATTCGGGGGATTTACTCCGGCGGCATCCCGGACTGGCGGGAACTTGGGGACAGCAAGACCGGCAAAATCGCGGTGGTTTCCCGGGAACCCGGTTCCGGCACAAGAGGCGCGTTCGAAGAGCTTATAAACCTCAAAGATAAACTCCTCTTAGGCGCGACCGAATTCGACGGAACTGGCGCAATAAAGGCGGAAATATCCCGTAATCAGGACGCGATTGGCTATATTTCCCTCGGTTCTCTGGATCCTTCGGTCAAAGCCCTTACGGTTCAAGGCGCGGCGGCGACTTCCGATAACGTGCGGAACAGCTCGTATCCGATAGCCCGGCCCTTTATTATCGTTTCCAAAAAGACTTTGAGCCCTGAAGGAACACAGTTTTTGAATTGGATTCTCAGCTCTGAGGGACAAAAAATCGTCGGGAAAAATTGGATTTCCGTGCGGTAAGGAGTTAAAGGGCGCAGAGAAAAACTTTCTGCGCCTAGAAAGAAAATGAATAGAAAAAAACTTGATTTCTTTTTTAAATATCTTTTCGGAGGAGTCTCGTTAGTATCGGTGTTGGCTTTGGGAACAATTTTGCTGTTTGTGCTGACTCAAGGAGGAGCTCCGTTTTTTCTGCCCACCGCGCCGGATATTCGGATTGTCGCCGAAGGTATATCTGAAATTACCGTAAACGATACCGTATACCCGGATCATACCGGGTTTATCCACATTCCGAAAAATACGGAGAAAGTATTACTGCGTTTTGCGGGAAAAGACAGAGATCGTGTTTTGGCCTTTGATGTTAAGCCGAAGGATGCACCGGAGTTTACCGAGTATGATGGAGGAACGCTGTCGAATCCTGAAAAGTATGTATATACCGTAACGTATCCCGGAATAATGCCGGGGCTATCGCAGAAAGTGCATATTATCGTACCGGAGCCGCCCTATAGACTGACAGCTTTTCTAACGGGACTTGATTGGCGTCCTACGTATAACAAGGTCTACGGCATTTTACCTATGATTGCGGGAACTCTGCTGGTGAGTTTTGGAGCGATCCTGCTTGGTCTGCCTATCGCGCTTTTGGGCAGTCTTTTTCTGGCCGAGTTTATGCCGGAAAAGCCTGCGTTGATTGTGCGGAGCGGTATAGAAATCTTAGCGGGGATTCCTTCTGTGGTGTACGGCTTCTTTGGGCTTATGGTGATTGTTCCGCAGGTTAAACAGATGTTCCAGGCCCCTTCGGGGAATGGGTTGTTTTCCGCGTCCCTTGTGTTATCGGTAATGATACTGCCGACAGTAATTACCATCGCTGAAACGTCTTTGCGGGCGGTGCCTTCGTCGAATCGCGAAGCGAGTCTCTCTTTGGGAGCGAGCAAGATGCAGACCCTTTGGTTTGTGGTTTTGCCGCACGCCCATTCGGGAGTTATTGCCGGGATTATTCTAGGCATTTCCCGGGCTGTTGGGGAGACTATGGCGGTAATTCTCGTCGCGGGAAATTCTTCGCAGATGCCCCATGCCTTAACGGACAGTGTTCGTACCCTAACCGCAACTATAGCTTTGGAGATGGGCTACGCCCAGGGCAGACACAGCGAGATGTTATTTTCCATAGGAGTAACGTTATTCGCGCTGATTTTAGGCTTAAACGGCGTTATTTTATGGATTCGCCGGCAGACAGAGGACTAACATGGGATTTAACAAACGAAAAAACATCGATGCTGTTTTGTACTGGCTTATGGCGGGATCGTTGGTTGTTGTGGGAATTATCTTACTCTGTATTTTGGGATATATCCTTACATCCGCCGCCGGATACTTGAATCTCCGGTTTATCACAACCGGCATCTTCCCGATGATCGTTACGACGGTATACGTTGTATTAGTATCTTTGGCTATCGCTTTACCGGTGGGGATTATAACCGCAGTGTTTCTGCACGAATACGCAAAGGATTCCCGGGCAATCCGTCTGCTCCGGCTGGCGATTGAAACTTTAGCGGGAATTCCTTCAATACTCTACGGTTTATTTGGACTGTTGCTTTTCTGCCGTTTTTTTAAACTGGGGCAGTCTATTATTGCCGGGGCCTTTACGTTAAGTATTATGATACTGCCGGTTATTATTAGAACTGTAGAAGAATCTCTTAAAACTATCCCGGACAGTTTTCGCGAAGCATCTCTGTCTCTTGGCGCGACGAAGTTACAAACAGTGCTTTATATTATCCTTCCTGAAGCTCTTCCCGGTATTCTCACGGCAGGGATTTTAGCCATCGGCAGAGTCGCAGGCGAATCCGCGCCGGTACTGCTTACCGTAGGCATCGCGCAAAATCTTCCCAAGTCAATTTTCGATTCCGGCCGAACCCTTACGATTCATCTGTATTATCTCACCAAAGAAGCGATAAATCCCGAGGATTTCGGCATCGCATTCGCTACCGCAGGAACGCTTGTTATTTTAGTAATCGTCATCAATACTGCGGCTAAGGTTATAACCTATACTTTTAGAAAAAAACTAGGAGGCGGTTTATGAACACCGAAACCGCGCCGGCGCCTAAGCTGGAAGTTAAAAATTTGGATTTGTTTTACGGCGCCGCGCAGGCTTTGAAAAAGATTACCTTCACCCTGGGCCGGCCGGAGGTTTCCGCGTTGATAGGTCCTTCCGGATGCGGAAAGTCTACCTTTTTGCGCGTTTTCAACCGGATGAACGATTTGATTCCTTCCTGCCGCATCCGGGGAGACGTTTTATTAGACGGAGAGAATATCTACGGAACTATGGATGTCACGGAATTGCGAAGCCGGATAGGTATGGTGTTTCAGAAACCTAATCCGTTTAACATGAGTATTTTTGATAACCTAGTCTACGGCAAACGGCGGCAGGGTATAAAAGATAAACGTAAACTTTCGGAAATCGCGGAAATTTCTCTGCGGAAAGCCGCGCTGTGGGATGAAGTGAAGGATCGGCTCAAGAAGTCGGCCCAGAGTTTATCCGGCGGACAGCAACAGCGTTTATGCATCGCCCGAAGCATCGCCATGGAACCGGAGATCATCCTGATGGACGAACCCACAAGCGCGCTCGACCCGATAGCTACCGGCCGAATCGAAGAACTCATCGGAGAGCTGAAACGGGAGTACAGTATCATCATCGTAACCCACGCCATGCACCAAGCCGCAAGAGTCAGCGACCGCACAGCTTTCTTCCTCCTGGGAGAACTCATCGAATACGGCGCGACAAAAGCTCTATTCACCAATCCCAGAGATAAACGCACAGAAGACTACATTTCAGGGCGTTTCGGCTAGGATTCTTCCGTAAAACTACTTCCATTCAATTACGGCGTCCAAGGGTTTCCGGGGACGGGGGAAAGGATTTTCCGCCGGATACCCCAACGCAACAGCCGCTATAATCTGCCGATCCGTGTTAAGCCACGCCAGCAGGTCCTGATACGCAAAATATATATCGCAGATCCACAAACTCCCGACGCCGTATTCAAGCGCGGCCAACAGAATATTTTGAATCGCCGCGCCGATGGACTGCACATTCCCCATTTCAAACAGTTTTTCTTCGGCGCTCTGATGCAGGGAAAAATTATTTTCCGTATTGAGGATAAACACGGTTACGGCCGCTTCTTCCAGGATACAAAAAGTACGCTCCGCGGAACCTATAAACTGAGTATAATTCGGCAACAGCCCCAGACCGGATTTTTCATGCTCCAGGCCGGATCTCATTACCCCAAGCATTTCAGAGACCCGGTTCTTCGGAATGACGATAAATTTCCAGGGCTGTCGGTTTTTCGCCGACGGAGCCTGCGCGCCCGCGGACAGTATTTTTTCCAGGGTATCTTTGGCAATTTCTTTCCCCAGAAATTTCCTGATGCTTCTTCGGCCCCCGATCGCTTCAAGAATCTTCATTTTTTAAATATCGTCTTAAAAATATTAAAAAATAATAAACTTGACGAAGTTTGACGAAAAACATAGTATACCCCTATGAAACGAGTATACAACTTTTCTCCCGGACCGTCCGGGTTGCCTGAGCCGGTGCTGAAACAGGCGGCAACGGAAATGCTTGACGTAAACGGTACAGGGCAGTCGATCATGGAGATGAGCCACCGCTCGAAAGACTTTAGGCCCATCATCGAACACGCCGAAGCCGGGCTAAGGTCCCTTATGAACATACCCTCCGATTACACGGTACTTTTCCTGCAAGGCGGGGCGTCTCTGCAATTCTCCATGGTCCCCATAAACCTCGCAGGAGTCGAAGCCGGGGAACCCAAAAAAAAAGCGGCCTATATCGAAACCGGCGTCTGGTCCCAAAAAGCCGCAGAAGAAGCCGCCAAATACATCGAGCCGGTTATCCGGGCTTCTTCTAAAGATCGGGGCTTTACCGCCATCCCTCCCGCTCCAAAACCGGACCCGGAGGATGCCTTTTATCACATTACGTTGAACAATACTATTGTCGGAACCAAGTGGCCGGACCTGCCCGAAACGGGAGACGTTCCCCTCGCGGCGGATATTTCAAGCTGTATTCTCTCAGAACCCCTCGACGTTTCCCGATTCGGCCTGCTCTACGCCGGAGCGCAAAAAAATCTCGGTCCTGCGGGGGTTACGGTGGTTATCATCAGAAAAGACCTCCTCGGGCGGGCGCCGGCTTGGACTCCGGCTATGCTCAGATATGACATCCATGCAAAAGAAGGGTCCATGTACAACACGCCGCCGTGTCACGGCATTTACATCATCGGATTGGTTCTGGATTGGCTTAAAAACCTCGGAGGCGTCGAAGCCATCGCGAAGATAAACCGCGAAAAGGCCCAACTTTTCTACGATTTTTTAGAAGAATCCGAACTTTTCCAGTCTCCGGTTGAAAAAACCAGCCGAAGTCTCATGAACATTCCCTTCAGGCCGGTTCTATCGGACCCTAAAGACATCGAAAGCCGATTCCTCGCGGCCGCGGCAGAAGAAGGGCTGGTGAACCTCGCAGGCCACCGCCTCGTCGGAGGAATGCGGGCAAGTTTCTACAACGCCATGCCGAAGGCCGGCGTGGAAGCTCTCATCGATTTTGCCAAAGCTTTTGAAAATTCTTTTAAAAATTCTTTTAAAAAAAGAAAAATTTAGGAAAAAATGGAAAAAAAATACCGAATTCAAACAATGAATCAAATTTCTCCCCAAGGTTTAGCTCTTTTTCCAAAAGAACGTTACGAAATCGGCGAAACTCTGACGAATCCTGACGCGATTCTCCTGCGGAGCGCGGATTTGCACGGCCCGATCATCCCCGATTCCGCCCAAGCCGTGGCCCGGGCCGGCGCAGGGTATAACAACATTCCAGTTGACAAGTGTAGCGACCGGGGCATCGTAGTGTTCAACACCCCCGGGGGCAACGCCAACGCGGTAAAAGAACTCGCCCTGGCGGGTCTGCTTATCGGGTCCCGGGATATTATGGGAAGTATAGCCTGGACCGGAAGCATCGCCGGAGAGCCTTTCCTGGCAGACCTTCTGGAGCAGGCAAAATCCCGCTTCGAGGGACCGGAAATCCGGGGCAAAGTCCTCGGGGTAGTTGGCCTCGGCGCGATAGGAGTCATGGTCGCCAACGACGCCCTCGCTCTGGGCATGGAAGTTATGGGCTATGATCCCTACATTTCGGTAGAGGCCGCGTGGAATCTCTCCCGATCCGTGGTCCGGGCGGACTCCCTCGAGGGGCTTCTCGCCAAAGCCGATTACGTTTCCCTCCACTTGCCCCTAAGCGATGCCACAAAAGGTATTATCAACGGCGAAAAGATTGGAATGATGAAAACCGGAGCCCGAATCATAAACTTCGCCCGGGGGGGCCTGGCGGACGAATCGGCCCTCATCGAAGCTCTGGGCTCCGGCAAACTCGCCCGGTACGTAACGGATTTTCCCACCCCCGGACTGCTGGCCTGTCCCAAAGCGGTATGTATCCCCCATCTGGGCGCATCCACCCCGGAAGCCGAAGATAACTGCGCGGTCATGGCGGCTCGGCAGATTATGGATTTTCTTGAGACCGGAACAATTAAAAATTCGGTAAATTTCCCGAAATGTTCCCTGGAACGGCGGTCTCCTTTTCGGCTTCTCGTGGCAAATCGCAACATTCCCAATATGCTTGGGCAGATTACCACGATTCTCGCGGGCCTGAACGTCAACATCGTAAGTTCGATAAACCAGTCCCGGGACCAGTATGCCTACAATATCATCGATACGGAGCAGGCCCTCCCCGAATCCGGGCTGGACCAGATTAAACGGGTCCCAGGCATCATTCGAGTGAGGGCCCTTTCTTGAATTGCGGCATTGATGAGGCAGGACGCGGTCCCCTGGCGGGACCAGTCTGCGCCGGCGCGGTGATTCTTCCCCCGGATTTTCCCGAATCTTGTTTGGGGGATTCCAAAAAACTCAGTCCGAAACAGCGCGAAACAGCCCGGCAGATAATTCTTCAGCAGGCCTTTGCTTGGGGCGTTGGGTGGGCTTCCCATGAGGAAATCGACCGGATAAATATTCTGCAAGCCGCGTTTCTCGCCATGGAACGGGCGGTGGAAGCTCTGCTGTCGAATTTTGCGGTTCCCCGGGACGGCTTGACCGGGATTGTCGATGGCTCCCTGGCGCCGATTCTCTGCATCCCCTGCCGGGCTGTCGTTAAAGCCGATAATAGTATTCCAGAAGTAATGGCGGCGTCAATCCTTGCGAAGACCTTTCGGGATGCCGAAATGGAACGATACGCGCTCCTCTATCCTGAGTACGGCTATGAACGGCACAAAGGCTATCCTACTAAGGATCACCGGGAACGCATCGCCCGGTACGGACCCTCCCCAATACAGCGCGTAAGTTTTCGGGTCAGTCCTTAATCCGCCGGCTGGTTTTTAAAAACCGGAACGATCAATCCGTAACTTACAGGGCCGGGAAATTTTTCGTTGCCGATAGTTTTTCTACTTTAGGATATAACCCCCCGCGAAAAGGCGGGGATTTTTACTAATAACTTGTTTTGTAGCCTGCGGCGGCGGCCGCGCCGGGATTGAGGATAAATGCAACTTCCTCATCCGAAAGCGTATAGCTATAGTGACGCTGATAGTAATCCTTTATTTCCGCTTCTATAGAATAGGTAAACAATTCAGGATGATTCTTCTGAGCCAGCCATTTAAGCATCAGCGGAGCATCCCCGGAAGGCGGAAACCATCGGTAGATGCCGAAGGGAATTTTATACACTTTGCGTTCCCGAACAGCTTTGAGGGACGACCAGTCCTGATCCTCCAGGGTATTGGCGTATACTTCTTCCGGCAGGAGAGTCGTAAAATTCGTGATGTACAAAATATCCGGATCCCAAGCGTAAAGCTGTTCCATATTGACGACTTTGCGTCCCTTGAAATCCTGCGAAGCCGGATCGTCCGCGCCGGTATGTTTGAGCCAATACTCGCTGAAAAAATTGCCGCCGGCTATTTCCAAATTACCTCCGTTTGTGGAAAAGATAAACACCGCCCGGGGATTCGGTTCAGCATACCCGGCAAGAGCTTCAGCGATCTGCTTTTTTACGGCTTCGCCTTCCGTGAGAATCGACTGCATTTCCGTCTCCTTTCCCCCGGTATAGGCCAGTACCGAAAACCACCCGCGCAGAGTTTCTAACGCATCCCCTCCAGCCGCGCTGGCCGCTCTGATTCCCAACGCGGTAATGCCGGCTTTGATGTACGGATCAATAAGCCCGGCTTCGTCAGCGTAAGCGAACACTAAATCAGGATTCAAAGCCATTACATCCTCGATGTTAGGCTGATTACCGGAATACACATTCACTGCGGATTTAGAAACCCCGGGAGCAAGAATGTTCAGCATCGAATTTACCGCCGCGCTTTTCGACGCGGGATGCATCGCGACTACTTCTTCCATATTGGAATGGGTAGCCGTAAAGTACGTCGAAGGAAAGGGCAGAATCCGATCCGTAATGATCCGTTTTGGATGCCGGGGAACTTCAACTTCTCGGCCGATCATATCGACGGCTTTAACCGAGACAGACTCGATTGATTCAGTTGAGGGCGAAACAGCCGGAGTTTCAGGCTGTTTACTGCACGAACTAACCGTGAAAACGGCAAGAACGGTAAAAACCGCTTTGTAAAAAAACGCATATATTTCTCCTATATCGTTTCGGCGATTTCCGTAGGAATCACCGAACGTAATGCGCCTCGGGAAGCGTCCACCTCAACCATCTGGGCATGAACGCCGAAAAAATCAAATATCGTTTTCTCGCTGACCGCCGCGCCGGTATCGCCGTAGAGATACCGGCCTCGGCCGAGGAGAAGAGCCTTATCAGCAATCCGCAAAGCATGAGCCGGAAAATGGGTGTTCAAAATAATAGTAATCCTGCGCTCTTCAGCAAGAGAACGAATAAGATCAAGAATAGTAAGCTGATTTTTCATATCAAGATTAGATTCAGGTTCATCCATAATCAGAAGCTCCGGCTCTTTCGCTAAAGCTCGGGCGATGAGAATCATCTGAAGCTGGCCGCCGCTGAGAACACTGCACGGCTTCTCAGCGTACCGCTCAAGCCCAAGCCGGGTAATCAGAGACAGCGCAATATCAGCGTCTTTCTTCCCAGGAAGTCTGCCCATTCCGATATACGGCGTGCGCCCCAAAAGAACCATATTGAGAACAGAATAGCTAAACACTGTAGACCGAGCCTGCGGAACATAACTCACCTGCCGCCAAAAATGAGCGGAATCAGTAATGCCGCGTATGGCGATAGAACCGGATTTCACCGGAAGAAAACCCATCAAACAGCGCAGTAACGTTGTTTTTCCCGCGCCGTTAGGTCCCAAAACCGCAAGAATTTTTCCCTTGTCAAGCCGGAAACTCACATCTTGAAACAAGATGCGCCGGGGATCATAAAAAAAAGAAATTCTTTCTACTTCAATCATGTAAACTTCCTTCTGACCGGCGCAGGAGAAACGCAAATACCGGCGCGCCTACCACCGCGGTCACGATTGATAATGGAATTTCAGAAGCTCCGACAGTACGGCAAAGCGTATCCACCGCAAGCACAAACACGCCTCCGAGAACGACGCTCGTTCCCAGTAATCGGCGGTGATCGCTTCCGACCAGCATCCGCGCGAAATGAGGCGCGGCTAATCCTACAAAACTGATGATGCCGCAAACCGATACAATACTTGCGGCAATTAGGGTTGTAGCAATAACGATCAGCGTTCTGACGCGCCGTATATCTATTCCCAGCGAAACCGCTTCGTCTTCGCTTAAAGCTATGACGTTCAGTCTCCAGCGGATAACCCACAATGCAATTACGCCTGCTAAAACCGCAGGTCCCGCGCTGAATACATCCCGAAACGACGCGGACGCAAGACTTCCCATCAAGTAATAGGTAATAGCCGGCAGTTTTTCTTCCGGGTCTGCAACATACTTAACGAGAGATGTGAGAGCTTCAAATACCGCAGTTACAATAACTCCTGAAAGAACCAGTAAAAGAATGCCTGTTCTGCCTTGTCTGCGGCTCATGGCGCAGACAATGAACATTCCGCCGAAACCAAAGAGAAGCGCCATACCTTGAACCGCCCAACTTCGCCCGAATAGCAGTATTCCTAAAGCCGCGCCGAAACCCGCGCTGGCGGAAACGCCTAAGATATGAGAACTCACGAGGGGATTGCCGAACATCGCTTGCAGACCTACTCCCGCGGCGGACAGTCCCGCGCCGCAAAGACTCGCTAACAGCACTCTTGGAAGACGCAGAGATAGTATCACTGTCTTTGCCCGAGGATCTGCGGTTTCCATACCGGCGATAATGCGGAATATATCCGATACTTTCACGGCGTATCTGCCGGCGCACAAAGCGGCAATTACTGCAAGGCCTAAAAGCAGTAAAAGTAGGCTTTCCGCAAGAATCGGCTTTTTAGGAATCACCGCAAGCCCCCGGTTTTTTTAGAAAAAGATTAGAGTCCATGGCAGAAATCCCGTACTTTAAGGTCCCGATCAAATCGGGTAAACCGCTCAAGAATCGCGGCTTTTGCCTCTCCGGAAGGTCTATTCACCCGATTTTTCAGCGTCTTCTTCCGCAGAAACGTCGGGACTCCTGATCCGTTAGCGCAACCTCCAACGCAGGCGTAGGGTTCAAAAAAAACCGGACGGCGCAGAGATTCTGCGTTGTGAAACTGCCGGGCTTCCGTCAAACCTTCAGATACGGCGTACTCAAGTTCAGGAACTACCGCAGAAAGCGCGCCGGAAATAGTTCCGAAATACTCAACCGTCAGTCCTCGGCTGAAATCAATTCCGTCTCCGGCATTCCCGAAGACTTCAACCGGCGGATAGGATTCCGCATCAATCCCCTCCGCCGTAAGCCAATCGCTGAGAGCCTCAAGGGTTATATTGAAATGTACCAACGCTTCTTCCTGATCGTTTTCCCGGCGCACGGTAAATTCAAAACGTTTCTGGTCGCACGGCGAAAAGAAAGCAAATCTGCCGTCTATTCTCCGATAGGTTTTCAGATACCTCGCCGCGCAGAGTAAGGGACTGTACACCTTGCGTACAATATAAGGAAAGTTCCGGCTTATTCCCACACAAGCTGAGGAAATAAAAGTTTCTGTTTTCCCCTCTTTGAGAAAGCGATAGTATACCCAAGCGGTAATATCCGCATAGGGCAGTACCGGAAAAAAGACCCGGACTCCCAGGGCGCGAAAAATCCCGAGGATTTTGGGAAAATTCGGTAAAACTGTCCACCCCGCAGGCGCGATAAGCGCAGTAATCGGCTCTCCGGTTTTGAGGTAAGACAGAAACGCTGTCAAATCTTGTTTTGATTTTTTTCTTGATATCTTCATGCGTAAAGCCTCCCCGAAACAGCCCGATGAGGAATTGCGGTAAACCGGACTGAAGAATCCGCCGGCAGAAATTCCCGAAATAGCGGATCCCCAATAACTTCTTCCAACTCGGGGTTTTGCAATGCAGAGGCAAGATCAGCCTCGGAGGTAAAAATAGTATCTCTGTTGGTAAATACCGCTTTTGCTTCTGGGAAAAAACTTGCAATCTGCACAGAAGAACTATCGTTCTGTTCTAGGTTCGCCCGCAGAGACGCGCAAAACAGCCCTTCTCCGATGAGCAGAGTCCGAGGAACGGCATCCGCAGAAAGTTCCCGCGCAGGAGGCATCGCAAGAAAAGCCGAAATTTCATCTCCCGGGCATACCGCATTCAAGCCCGATAAAATCCGCCCGCGTTCCTGCTCTCCCAAAGGAAGCCCCGCGATAAACGGCGTTCCAAACCGCTCCCTCAGATACCGGGCAAGGGGCAAAGCCGCCGCCGTAACAACCCAGTTCGCCCCGGCTTTCGGGGTTTCTCTCAATTCCTCAAGACTGGAACGCATCCCCCAAACCGCTCCGGCGTGCAATCCCGCATCCTCAAGCAGAGCAATAAGCGAATCCAGTTTCGCATCGTCAAAGCCATCGAGAACCGACGCTCCAAGAATGTTTACCCGATTAGACAGGATCTCTGTTCTTTCAGGTTTTTTGAAAATACTTAAAAACTTTTCGGCAAGCCTAAGATACGCAGTTTTCTGACCGGCGTCGTAATACGCAAGTCCGGTAGTAGGAAAAGCCAAACAAGGACGCCCAGTCCGGTTTTCAACGGCGGTAGCAAAACCGGTAAAGTCAAAACCTATCACCATCGGAACAGGACTGCCGATAACCGCTACACACGAAGCGTCAGTATCCTTCAAAGCCGCGGAAATCTTCGCAAGCAGTTTTTCATCATCTCCCATAACCGCATCCATATCCCGCAAACCCGAACAGAATACCTGACTGGAACTGCCAAACCAGCGCGGCTCATCATAACCGGTATAAGTGCCGGTACAGCCGGATGCATCGTGAATAACCGTAAGCGCGGAAAGATCATGAAACACAGAAGCGGTTCCCGAATAATCCGGCGCAAGGGGCGGCAGATAGTATAACAATTTTCCCATATTCTTTTTCCTTTTTCTGCTTTTACACGACAAGCCCGTAAGCTTTAATTTGTTCCCGTAAATCCGGGGTTTTCCTCTCTGATACGGCGTCAGCCAGCGCGTCGAGAATTTTTTGAAATCCCTCAAAACCGTAACGCTGTTCATCAAAAGCCAGAGGAACTGTCCGAGCCGCTGAAGTCGCATATCCCGCCTCAAAACCAAGGGCTATATCAGCAAGGGGCTCCGAGGGACGGCGACCGTGTTTCCTCGCATGATTCGGATTAGCCCCGATAATCGAACCGTCCAGCCCGGCAAGTTTTTTTAACGCATCCCTTTCATGGGACGGCAAATAGTTTGCGTATATCCGGTTCACCCGAATTCCGCCTTGAACCAGCGCAAGAGCAAGACTAAAGGGCGACGCAGTAACCGTAGCATCCACCGCGATGGACGCTCCTTGGAGAACCTCGGCGGTCTGCTGTAGTTTTACTGCCGTTTCTTCCGCGGTCGGTCTGAAAATATCTTCTGCGGAAATTATTCCTCCGGCGGCTCCGGGCAAAGCCGAAAGAAAAGTAAGGATCCGCTGATACCTTTCGATAATCGACGCAGAGTCAAATGCAACCGGCGCGAAAACCGGCGGAATACCCCGGGTCTTGAGATAATCCGCCGCGGCGGTGCCTTCAGGACGAATAGTTAAAGCTCCTGAGCTTTTCGAGAATTTCTTAAATTCCTCAAAATCCGAACAAAACTCAGGATGCCTAATCGGACCAAAGCCCAACCGCTCAACGAGACCCGCAAGCTCCGAATCCCGCGAAGGCGGACGAAAGGCCCCAAGAATAATAATCCCCCGATCTTTTTCCGGGGTTTCAGGCAGAAATTCGTACAACGCCTTTTGAACCCTCAGCATCGGCGTCATTTTGTTGTCCAGCATTATCGGATTCATCCGGGCAAGCCGTATCGGAACGCAGTGTTTCTGTTCTAACCGTTTCATCGCCGATGTATGATCTCCTGCTAAAAGATCGTCAATGCAGGGAAGAAACAGTAACACCGCCTTCGGCCGAGGCTGTACCTTCGCCATAATATCGTCAAGGGCCCGCTCGATTTCAGCCTCGTATCCGCCAAGAATAATCTCCTGATCGTCTATGCAAAGATAGGTAATCTTGCGCCGATAGCCCTGTTCAAGTGCGGCTATCGCTCCATGCCGTCCGCAGGCTTCGGGACACACAAACAGTAACTGGGTCTCCGGAAGAAGGCACGCAACCCGTACTACTCCCCAACCTCCATGAGCTGGAGAACAGAAATGCAGAGTCCCATTCATAGCGTCTCGGCCGAAAACCCGCTCCGGATTGCCTGCTAATTCCGACAGGGGCAGTTCGTCAGTAAAACTATCGTTCATGCCGTCGCCGCCTGCCGAGGCGCAATACAGTCCCGGCCTATGCGGTGATACAAACCCGCTAAATCGCTGTCCGGAAAGGCTTCGCACACGGTTTTCCCCCGAGCTTCCGCTTCCTGCACCAACGGCGACCGGGGCAGATCCCCAATGATACGAACTCCGATTTCCTCCGCGGCTTGTTCGGCGGTTTCCCGTTCCTTCGCAATACTTCGCCGGTTGAGAATCATCCCGCCCAGTTCCGCGTAGCCCCGCCCGGCAAAACCCCGGACCGCTTTTGCGATATTGTGCGCCGCGTAGAGGGACATCATTTCTCCTGAACTGACGATAAGCACCTCATCGGCGTAGCCTTCGCGCATGGGCAGAGCGAAGCCTCCGCAGACTACGTCGCCCAGCACGTCGTAGAGAATTACGTCGGGTTTGTAGATTTCAAACGCGGCCAGGTCGTTGAGCTTCTCGAAAGCGGCGATGATGCCTCGGCCGGCGCACCCGACCCCGGGCGTGGGACCTCCGGCTTCGGCGCAGAGGACGCCGTTATAGCCCGAAACCACCAGGTCCTCAAGTCCGGGGGATCGGGTCCGGCGCAGAGTATCAAGAATCGTGGGAATCCGCCGCCCTTCGGTGAGGGTTACCGTAGAATCCGCCTTCGGGTCGCATCCGATCTGCATCACCCGGAATCCTTCCTGCGAAAGCGCGGCCGAAAGATTAGACACCGTTGTCGATTTTCCTATGCCTCCCTTGCCGTATATTGCTATTTTCCTCATGGATGCTCCTTTCTTTTATTAGTTAGGACTAATACGTTAGGTTATTAGAGACTAACAAGAAGGTCAAGCCCATTTTCCGCCTTTTTTCGTATTTTAAGAAAAAATAATTTAAGGGTTGACCCGGAGGGCGGATCTATGCTACCTTCTTTTCAATTTTAGTATAAGGAGTTATCATGTCGGGCCACAGTAAATGGGCGACTATTAAACACAAGAAAGGCGCCGCCGATGCAAAACGGGGGCAGATGTTTACCAAACTGATCAAGGAAATATCTATCGCCGCCAAAATGGGAGGCGGCGATATAGAAGGAAATCCTCGGCTGAGAACCGCGGTCCTTAAAGCCCGGGGCGCGAATATGCCCAAAGATAATATCGACCGGGCTATTAAAAAGGGAACCGGGGAACTCGAAGGAGTCAATTACGAGGAATTAACCTACGAAGCCCGTTTAGGCGAAGCCGCGATCCTCATCGAAGTCCTTACGGATAACCGCAACCGGGCCGCCGCGGATGTCCGCAATATCCTTACCCGGGCCGGCGCGGAACTCGCCAAAGCCGGGTCTGTCACCCGGCTTTTGACCCGTCGGGGCCTTATTACCTTAGACGGCGAAAAGTATACCGAAGATCAGGTCATGGAAGCGGCCCTTGACGGCGGCGCGGAAGATGTATCCCTTTCGGACGGCATCGTTGAAGTTACGACCGCGCCGGAAGATTTCGAGCCGGTCCTGAACGCGCTCAACGGCAAGAGCTTTGAAACCCTTAGCGCGGAAATAAGCATGGTCCCGGAAAGCCCGGTCCCTTTGGACAACGATGCTGTCGGGAAGGTCCTCAAACTCATCGAAAAACTAGAAGATAACGACGACGTCCAAAACGTCTACTCCAACATTGACATCCCTGAAGGTTTTGACCCCGAATAAGGGATTCCGCCGGATTATCGGAGTTGACCCCGGATTAGCTTCCTCCGGGTGGGGGATTATCGAAGCGGAGGTTCAGCGGATCCGGTATATCGCCCATGGGTGCATCGAAACCAAGCCTGACCTCCCCCATTCGGACCGTCTTTTGTATATATACGAGCAGTTTCAGGCGATTTTGGAGCAATATGCCCCCAATGAATCCGCCATGGAAACCCTTTTTTTCGCTAAAAACGTGACCAGCGCAATTCCGGTCGCCGAAGCCCGGGGGGTTTTATGCGTAGCTTTAGCTCAGCGGGGGCTTGCGGTCCGGGAGTATACGCCTACGGTAATCAAGCAGTCCGTGGTCGGCCGAGGCGGGGCGGACAAAACCCAGGTCCAAAACATGGTCCGGCTTATTCTGGGCCTCGAGAGGATTCCCAAACCGGACCACGCGGCCGACGCCCTCGGCGCGGCGGTCTGCTCCGCCAATACCATCACCCCGCAAAGCAGATAGGTTCGGAGTCACGTATCGGACCGGAAACTTCTCGTACCCTGCGATGAAAGCCTCCCGGCATGCCGGGAAAGGCTCATCCCATGAGGAGAAATCCTCATCCCATGAGATGAAATCCTCATCCCATGCAATGAAAGCCTCATCCCATGAGGGGAAATTCTCCCGGCATGGCGGGAAAGCCTCATCCCATGCAATGAAAGCCTCGTAGCATGGCGGGAAAGGCTCATCCCATGAGATGAAAGGCTCCCGGCATGAGGGGAAAGGCTCATCCCATGAGATGAGAAGTTCCCGCCATGCCGGGAAAGGCTCATCCCATGCAATGAAATCCTCCCGGCATGATGGGAAAGGCTCGTACCATAAGATGAACGCGTCCCGGCATGGCGGGAAAGGCCGAGTTCAGCCCGGCAGAAGGTTGCAAAGAAAAACGCGGATCAGCTATGTTCGGGCTTCCGACGGGGTTTCTTCTGAACCTTTTTGTCCTTCCTTTTGAATCTTGAGCTGTCCCTTGGGAATAATCAAAGGCGAACCATACACCGGGTCCGGGATTACCAGGCAGTCGAGGTTAAATACTTCGCGTATTATTTCTTTGGTTATCGCCTTTTCGGGAGGCCCCTCGGTAATGAGCGCGCCCTTCTTGAGGGCAAAAATATAATCCCCGTACCGGGCCGCCAGGTTAATATCGTGCAAAACCATTACCATAGTCGTACCGCAACGGCGATTCAAAAGGGTAAGCTGATCCAAAATTGCGATTTGATGGGCTAAATCCAAGAAAGTCGTCGGTTCATCCAAAAGCAAAATATCCGTCTCCTGAGCTAAAGCCAGAGCAATCCATACTCGCTGACGCTGACCGCCGGAAAGTTCCTCCACCTTTTTATCAGCCAAGGCAAGAAGTCCCAGAGTTTCCAGGGCCTCCGCGACAGCCCGGTAATCTTCCTGGGTCCAGGCTCTCCAGAAACGCTGATGCGGAAACCGCCCTCGGCCGACCAAATCAGCCGTCACCAGCCCCTCCGGAGCCATAGGAGATTGGGGTAAAAATCCCAAGAGCCGGGCAAGATTTTTAGACGGAATCTCCCGGATAGATTCACCCTTCAAAAATACTCCCCCGGAAACCGGCTTAATAAACCCCCCAAAGGTTTTGAGTAACGTCGATTTTCCACAGGCATTCGGTCCGATAATAATACTTATCCGGTTTTTCGGAACCTCCAGACTGAGATCCCTCAAAATCGGAACCCCGCCATAGCCAACCCTAAGATTTCGAGCGGAAAGAATCGGCGGTTCCTTCATGCCCCGCCTCCAGGACTTTTCTGAATAAGCAGAAAAATCAAATAGGGCGCGCCAAAAATACCGGTAATCACTCCCACCGGAAACCGGACGTCAAAGGCAAATTGCCCAAGCAGATCCCCTCCCAATACGAGAATCCCGCCCATCAAACCCGAAGGCAAAATACCCCCGAAACCAGTCAGACGACGCGCAATCGGTCCGGAAAGAAAGGAAACAAAAGCAATCGGTCCAGTCAGAGCTGTCCCAAAAGCGATTAAGATTATCCCCATCAGCATGAGTAAGGGCGATACAAAATCAACCCTCACCCCAAGGGACCGGGCCCTTTGCTCGCCTAACTCAAGGACTTCAATGTTCCGACTCAAAAAAAACAAGAAGGGGCCTCCTATAACCAAGGCCCCCGCCAGGGGACCCAAATCTTCCCATTGAATCCCATTCAAACTTCCGCTCAACCATCTAAAAGCCCCGGGTACGTCATACTGAGAGGCCCGTAATAAAAGGTAAGATATAAAGGACCTCAGCATCGCGCCGAGTCCCAGCCCCTGAAGAATCAATCTTCCTCCCCCGGAGGAACCTCCCCGAGAAAGCCCGTAAAGCAAAATCCCAATAAACAACGCCCCCAGAGCCGAAACTCCAGAAACCAAAGGTCCCTTCCAACGCAAAACTAATAAACAAAAAATCGCCCCAGCACTCGAAGCGCTCGAGATTCCGATAACATCAGGACTGGCCAAAGGATTGCGAAGCAGTTTCTGAAATACCGAACCCCCAAGACCAAACGAAAAGCCCGCCAATAAACCCCCCAGCAAACGCGGCAACCTAAGGGTGAGGATCGCAAAAGTAGCTCCAGGTACAGTTTCCCCCCTAAAAACCCGAAAACAATCAGACAACGAATATACCGTAGCCCCCAAGGTCAAAAAGCATAAGCCCAAACCAGCAATCAGCCCAGTAAAAGCAAAGGTAACCATGAGCCGTCTTCGGCGGCGGGTTCGGCGTCCCCGTTTAACCCAGTCTTCGGCCCTCATAACTCCGGGATCCTGGATTTTCGGGCTAAGACGATAAGAACCGGTCCCCCGAGAAAGGCCGTTACAAGACCCGCTTCTAATTCTCCGGGCCTGCCGATCAGCCGGCCCGCTATGTCAGATATCAGAAGAAGAAACGCGCCGCCGCCAGCGGATAAGGATATCCGCCGCCCCTGTTCCGGACCTGCCAGAAGCCGAACCGCATGGGGAACCATAAGCCCGATAAAACCAATAGGCCCCGCAAAAGCCGTGACAGACCCGCAAAGCAATACTCCGGCTAGGGCGCCGAGAAGACGAATAAGCCCGACCCGCACCCCCAAAGCGGCGGCGGTTTCGTCTCCCAACGCAAGGATGTCGAGGGATCGGGCCGTCCCTAATCCCAAAAGAATTCCAACTCCAAGAAAAGGCGCGACAGTCCTAAGACTGGGCCAGGTGGTTCCGCCGATTCCCCCGACTTGCCAAAAGCGAAATGCCTCCATAACTCGTTCCCGAGGCAAAAGTACCGCGCTGGTCAAAGCGGAACAGGCCGCGCTGAAAAAGGCTCCGGCAAGGGCCAGCTTTAGGGGACTGGCTCCGCCGATTCCGATGGAACCCACGACGTAAACCAGAACCGCGCTTAGGCCTGCGCCGATCAGAGCGAGCCAGATATATTGTTCCAGCCGGCCGGCTCCGAGAAAGGCCATTCCGCCGGCGACGAAAAGGGCGGCTCCGGAATTTACTCCCAGAATGCCCGGATCCGCCAGGGGATTTCGGGTTAGGCCTTGCATTAACGCGCCGGCCATCCCCAGGCCTGCGCCGGCGATCAGTCCCCCGATGGTTCGGGGAATCCGTTTATGGATCACCGCTTCTTCCATTGTTTGAGCTTCTCTCCGGGAAAGGGCGTTCATAACTTCCCTCGGGGCTATCGGCCGAGAACCGATAGCCAAAGACGCGCCGGCCGTAAGAATCAGGGCAAAAACGCACCCTATGGGCCCCAGGATTTTCCCCGAAAAGGGTACGTTTCTTTTGCGGAAAAAAGAGTTCAAGGAAGATTCTCCGCCGCTTTCGCGATAAGTTGAAGGTATTCGTCCAGGGACCAGGGGATCGAAAGGGGGCTTGGAGTCATGGACGCGGCCAGGGGATTTTCTTCCAGCAGTACCACGGACCCTCGCTGGATCGCGGGAATCCCGCCAATGAGGGAATCCCCCTGGAGGATTTCGAGCAGTTTGGCATCGCCCAAAACCCAAGTTAAAAGGATGTCGGCCTCCGCGAGGAGATCCGCATTTTCCGCGCTTAGGGTGATATAAAAGCTCTGAGACTTTTCCGCGAGTTTTGCGATGCCCTCAGGAAGAACTAATCCGAGGTCCGTAAGCCACATCGTTCTGGGGTCTTTGGGAGAATACACGGAAATCTTGCTGAGATCCGAGGGATCAAAATAAACAAAGGCCCCGGTTTTGCCTTTGAGTTCCGGGTAAAGCCGGAGTTTTTCCTCAATAAAAGCTTCGAGGTCGGTTACTATCCTTTGTCCTTCGGCTTCCAGGCCCATGCCGGCGGCGTTGATCAGAATTTGTTCCCGCCACAGAGTCTGCCAGGGTTCTCGGGGGTACGGAATCGTAGGACCGATTTTACTGAGAAGCTCATACTCATTCCGAGTAATCCCGGAATACGCGGCCAGGATCACATCCGGCTGGACATCGCTTAGGGCTTCAAAATCGACTCCGTCAGTATCGTCAAAGAGCGAGGGGCTGGGTCCCCCAAGTTCTGCGATTCGTTCCGCGGTCCACGGCAAGATTCCGGTCCCATCCAGAACGCCGTAATTCGCTTTCGACATCCCCACCGGAACAACCCCCAGAGCCAAAGGAACATCCTGATTGCCCCACCCAATCGCCGCAATCCGTTTAGGCTTATCGGTTAAAACCGTTTCCCCAAAGGCATGGCGAATCACCGCAAACTTTTTTTCCGCCGTTGGAATTTCCTTCTTCGATGGTTCACAGGCAAGCAAAAGCCCGGCAAGAAAAACCAGAAACATTTTTTTCATTTTTATCCTCTCTTCGTTATATAAAACTAACTATAGTTAGAACCTCTTAACTTGTCTATAGCTTGGAGAAAAACTTTCAGCGATTTCTGTTAAAAAAGGCTTGACTTAACGTAAACTTGAGGTTCTATAGTCAAGGGTATTATGCAGTATAGAATTTATGGAAAAAACCTCGGATTTAAGGTATCCGCTTTGGGTATGGGCTGTATGCGCCTCCCCCGGATTATCGACGCCGAAAAAGGCGAATCCGCAGTGGACGCCGAAAAAGC
>JAIRPY010000111.1 GCA_031256905.1 Spirochaetaceae bacterium | reverse complement strand
GAAGTCGAAACCGGAATGCCCCAAGTCGCATACCGGGAAGCCATCACCCAAAAGGCGGAATTCAACTACACCCACAAAAAACAAACCGGCGGGTCCGGGCAATACGGACGAGTCGCCGGCTACATCGAACCTTGCCAAGACAGCGATTACGAGTTCGTCGATAACATCAAAGGCGGCGTAATTCCCACGGAATTCATCCCCAGTTGCGATAAAGGCTTCAAAGAAGCGGTAAAACGGGGAAGCCTCATCGGATTCCCGATAGTCAACATCCGGTGCGTCATAAACGACGGACAATCCCATCCGGTAGACTCCTCGGACATCGCTTTCCAGCTGGCCGCTATCGGCGCGTTCCGGGAAGCCTACTTCAAGGCCAAACCCTGCATCCTCGAACCGATCATGAAAGTTTCCGTCGAAGGTCCTACGGAATTTCAGGGCAACGTCTTCGCTTCTATAAACCAGCGGCGGGGAATCATCCTCTCCTCCTCCGAAGATACCGCCTTTTCTCGGGTTGAAGCGGAAGTCCCTTTAAGCGAAATGTTCGGCTACTCCACAACCCTCCGGTCCTTGACCCAAGGCAAAGCGGACTTTACCATGGAATTCGAGAAATACGGCAAAGTCCCGGTAAGCCTCTCCGAAGAATTAGTCAAAAAATTCGAGGAAAAACGAAAAAAAGAAGGCAAGTAATTTTTTCTAAAAAGGAAAGGAAATCATGGTAAAAGAAGAACTGATACGGCAAAGTCCGGTCCGGGTTTTGGAAGCCTCCATTAAAGGCGCGCTCCGGCCCGGAGAAATCGGGGTGATCGCGTCGCCCAACGGAGTCGGCAAAACGTCGGTCCTGGTGCAGATCGCCCTGGACCAACTTTTGCAGGACCGCAAGGTGATTCACGTCTCTTTCACCCAGCACAACGACTACGTTCTGGCCTGGTACGAAAGCATCTTTGAAGAATTCGTCAAAAAGCAGGGCCTCGAAAGCCTGCAACAGGTAAAAGACGACCTCGTGAAAAACCGAGTCCTCATGCACTTCAACCAATGCGGCATAACGGGAGATCAAATCTTGCGAAGCCTCAAAGCGATGATTCAAGAAGGAGGCTTCAAAGCCGAAGCGTTGATCATCGACGGCTACGACTTCGCCCGAGCAACCCCGGGAGACCTAGCCGGCCTAAAAACCCTCGCCCAAGAACTGGGCCTTTCGGTGTGGTATAGTTGCAACGTGCCGGCCGGTCCCGGAGCTTACGGTCCCGGAAAAATTCCCGCAGTCATAAAGGACTACCTCGATTTTGTAAAGGCCCTGATTGTGCTGGAACCCCAGGCCGATCACATCGCCTTGTCAGTTCCAAAGGACCGGGAATCCGTTTCGGGAACCTCCGCTCTGCGCCTCGACCCCAGAACCCTGCTCATCCGCTAAAGTCCCCGCCCGCCGGGGGTTTAACGCCCCCGGGTCCTCCGGGGGATTCTTTTTCCGGCAGAATCACAACTTTCAAAACTCCTTCCGCGCCGGTTTCCAAAAGCTCCACGCCTTTGGTAAATTCTTCTAAACTTAATTGATGAGAAACCAAATCTTTCACATCCACCGCGCCGGTTTCCAAGAGTTTCACCGCCTGAATCGAATTCCGCACCGAAGTAAAGGAGGAAAGCAGAGTCAGCCCTTTTTCAAAAATCGTGAAAGCCGGAAGATTAACCTTCGCGGACCGGGCAGGAACGCCAAACCATAACACGGTCCCGCCTTTTCGGACAAAGTCCAAAGTTCGTTCCATTAAATACGTCGATCCCGAGGCGTCTATCACCACATCGAAAGCGTCCCGGTCCAGGTCCTCGAGGGACTCCCAGACTTTTGCCGCGCCCTTTTGTTTTGCCTTATTCCGCCGGCTCTGATTCCGATCAACTTGGGTAACTTCCGCGGCCCCTTGCAGGCGGATTACCTTCAACAAAAGAAGACCGATGGGGCCGGCCCCTAAAATCAAAGCCTTATCTCCCAGCCGAATCCGGGAACGTTCAATCCCATGGAGTACGCAGGAAAGGGGCTCCACAAACGCGCCGGACAAAAAAGGCAAATCGGGAATCCGAAGGGCCGCCTTTTCGGGAACGATGACGTATTCCGCCAGACCCCCGGGACGGGTGACGCCGACCGCGCTCCAATTCTCGCAAAAATTCTGCCGGTTACTAAGGCACACCGGGCAGTTATCGCAACTTATATTCGGCTCCACGGCTACCCGGTCCCCGACTTTGAGGCGGGTAACCTGGCTTCCGGTCTCCTCCACCAGGCCTGAAAACTCATGCCCCGGAATTATAGGATACGTACCCAGGTATATTCCGCGATATATATGCAGATCGGTTCCGCAGATCCCCGAAACTTTCACCTTAATCCGCACCTCTTCTTCTCCCAAGGGAGGAATCGGGACCTCCCGCACTTGGGCGGTTCCCGGTTTTTCTATAACCAACGCTTTCATATAGGCAGAGTAGCCCAGGCCGGGCAATTCCGCAAGCAGAAAAGAAACCGTATGTACAAAACTGAATATTTATGTAAAATTAAATCAGCAAGAAATACAGTAAAAGAGGAGATCTATGAATACGGAAAAAACCATCGGGGTAAAACAAGTCATCCGCCTCGAATGGATGCAAAAAACCGCGGATATGCTTATTGCCGGAAGGTCCGAAAAAGACATCCGGGCGGAATTGGAAGAATACCTGAAAGATAAAAGCGGCGGAGGCGGAACCTTATACCGGGCGGACAAAACCAAATCGATTGCCGTCTCCCTGCTTATGAACGCCTGGGCAAGCCCTCGCAAAGAACTCAAAGCTCTGCGGGACGCCGCCCTGACCTACCTCAAAGACAAACCCGAGGACGCTCTCGTTTGCCATTGGCTCATGTATGCCGGGGCTTATCCGTTTTTGTTCAACATCTGCGGAGTTTTCGGCGCGCTTTTTTCCAATTCTAAGGAACCGATTCTTAAAAACCAAATCATGAGCCGCATCTACGAAATCTACGGAGAACGCAGTACCGTAGAACGCTGTTCCCGATACGCCATCCGGACCTTTATCGTATGGGGCTTTCTCAAAGATAATGGTAAAACCGGAATCTACGAAAAAAATGAACCAAAACCCATCAATTCTCCTTTTTTGGGAGGATTACTCCTCGAGTCGGCCCTGCGATCCCTGCCGGAACAGAAAAGTTCCCTCCAGAGCCTCCTCGCCAGCCCTGGGTTTTTCCCCTTCACCCTGCCCCAAATGAGCGGCTCCCGCATCGCTCAGGAGAACGAACGCCTCCAACTAGAACACCTCGAGGAAGAGTACCTCAAGGTAAAAAATTAGGATAATTCTCAAACCTTCCGGGTTTTTGCAAAATCCCAAAGTTTCATGCGTCTTTTTGCGCCTCCGCAAGCCCAAGACGCATGAAAACCAGAGGCGCCCCCCCAGTAGTCCACAACCCAACCGCGCCGGATCGGACAAAACGTCCCAGATCATACTGAGATAAACCTTTAAATAATAACGTCAGAGTCCAAAAGATGATAAACATTCCGGTCAGGCCGATAATAAAACGGATAACAAGATTCATAAACGTCGAGGCCTGCGCAGAAAAGGGCCGGCGGTTTATGAGAAGACTGTACCCTCCGGCAAATCCCAAAAACCCTCCGCTGAGATCTTTGTCGCCTCCGAGGGCATTCATTCCCAAAGCGATCAGGGATAGGGCTATTAATTGCCCCCGCAATCCCCCCTGATTCAACAGCTTAACGGCATACTTTTCACCGAAAAAATATCCCCCCAGAATAATACCCCCCAAGAGCCATCCTCCTATAAGGTCCGTCGGGAAATGCAAACCCAAATACAGCCGGGTAAAGCCCACGATAAAACTGTACCCTATCGCTCCGGTCCAAAGCAGAACCTTGAACCGATGCGCTTGGGCCTTTAGCCCTACCGCGACGCCGAGACCAAAGGTCAGAGAAAGCTGGGCATGACCTGAGGGCATACCGAAACCCGCCGCTTCGCCCCGTCCCACCGTAGGGTCCAGATTGTACGGCCGCGGCAATTTCAGCAGATTTTTGCAAATACCGTTGAACTCCGCGGAAATCAGCAGAAGCAGTCCCAGACGAACTCCCTTTTTTTCATCAATACACCAAAAAACGAAGGCTGTAAACGGAATATAGACGTATATCGTATTTGTCATGAGACCCAGGATAAAATCCGCAACCGGATGATCCAAAGTCTGGAGGCTTTTAATCAGCTCCAGGCCTAAGGCATACATATTTTCCCTCAAAATTCTTACCAAGCTCCTATACTAACTTTTAAAAATATACTAAAAAAGAAGGAAGGAGAAAAAAATGGACTTATCCGCTTTACAGCAAGCGCGTTACGGCTACAAACCGAAACTCCCGGCAAGTTTGTCCGGAGATGTGGCAAGTATCGCCCTCAAGGTTGGGTCTCCTACGGAATCCGTCGCGGATCCCGGGGAAATAAAAGAAATTTTTAAGCATACCTACGGAAAACCAATCATCACTTTTGAAAAAGGAACAAATGAAGGAATCCGGCGGGCGGTGCGAGTCGGCGTGATCCTTTCCGGCGGGCAGGCTCCGGGAGGGCATAACGTGATTGCTGGCTTGTACGACGGGCTTAAAAAGGGAAACCCCAATTCCGCGCTCTACGGTTTCTTGGGAGGTCCCGAGGGGCTTATCGAAAATAAATCCGTGCAGATTACCGACCAGATGATCGACGCCTACCGAAACACCGGAGGATTTGACATCATCGGTTCCGGGAGGACGAAAATCGAAAGCCCGGAGCAGTTCGCCGGAGCCTTGGAAACCGCGAAAAAACACAACCTCAACGGGGTGGTGATTATCGGCGGCGACGATTCCAACACCAACGCCGGACTGCTGGCGGAATATTTTCTGGAAAAAGGCTCGGCCCTGCAGGTGATCGGCTGTCCGAAAACTATTGACGGGGACCTCAAAAACCAGCACATCGAGGCCTCTTTCGGCTTCGATACCGCGGCGAAAACCTACAGCGAACTCATCGGGAATATTCAGCGGGATGCAAACAGCGCGAAAAAATACTGGCATTTCATCAAACTCATGGGCCGCGCCGCCAGTCACATCGCCCTGGAATGCGCCCTCCAGACCCAGCCGAATATCTGCCTCATCTCCGAAGAGGTGGAAGCGAAAAAATTGTCCCTCAAGCAAATCGTAGACCGCATCTGCGACGCAGTCGTCAAACGCGCGGAAAACCAAGAAAACTTCGGAGTCGTTCTGATTCCCGAAGGACTGGTAGAATTCATCCCGGAAATGAAACAGCTCATCTCGGAACTCAACGATATTCTCGCAGTCCATGAAAAAGCCTTCTCCCGCATCGAAGCGTTCCATGACCAGCTTGAGTTCATCGCGCCGAAACTCTCCGGACCGTCCGGGGAACTCCTCCGGCATCTCCCCCAAACCATCGCAAAAGAACTCTTCATGGATCGGGACCCCCACGGCAACGTACAGGTTTCCCTCATCGAAACCGAAAAACTCCTCATAACCCTAACCAAAAAACGTCTCGAAGAACTCAAAGCCGCCGGAACTTACCCCGGTAAATTCAGCGGCCTCGGGCATTTCTTCGGCTACGAGGGACGTTGCGCCTTTCCATCCAACTTCGACGCCGATTACGGATACGCCCTGGGATTCAGCGCCTTCGCGCTCATCGCTTCCGGGCAAACCGGCTACCTTTCCTGCGTGAAAAACCTCGCCGCCCCGGCCGAACAATGGATCCCCGGAGGCGTCCCCTTAACCATGATGATGCATCTGGAACAACGCCACGGGGCTAAAAAACCGGTTATCCGCAAAGCCCTCGTCGAACTTGACGGCGCGCCCTTCAAAACCTTTGCCGCCCACCGAGAGGCCTGGGCAGTAAAAACCAGCTTCCTTTATCCAGGCGCGATTCAGTATTACGGACCCCCGGAAGTCTGCAATCAGCCCACCAAAACCCTCAAGCTGGAACATCCGTAAGGCACCGGGGGAGCGTCGCTCCCCGGTGCTTACTCGTAAGTAAACATACTATTGCTCAAATCCCGAACAAACTCGCTTATCTGCGCCTTATCGGAAAGCGAATGCAGAGGAATGCTCCGCTTGAGCAGAAGCCCGTTCCCCCGAAGGGTGTCATAAATTTCGCACCCTCCCAGCCAGCCCTTTTCCTGATCTCCCTGAATACGGATCTCCAGCCGGAAACGGCTTGGACCAGGCCGAACGTCAATCCCCCCGGCTTTAAGGCGCCGGACCAAGGTTTCAGTGAATTTGCTTCCCGGCGCAGTGCCAGACACTGCAAGCTCCACCGGCAGGCGGATGCCGTTCTGCCGCAAAGCTCCGCGGTTCAGGGCGTAGAGCGATTCTGCCGCTTCTCCTCGGGTCTCGGGTTTTGCCCTCCAGGTGGGTTTCGCGAGTTCCGTAAAACCCTTTACGAGCATATCCCGTTGCCACACCGGATTAAACCGGCCCATGCCTTCATACAGTAAGGCGTAATTTTTCAGCAGACGTCCTTCTTCAAACAGATACGTGCTGGCCGACTCCGGAATGAGGGGCCTCTCGAAGGACCCGGCTTTGCGAAGATATACTAAAGCCCGTCGAGGATAGTCTTCAAAGGCATGGTAATATTGCAAAAGAGATTCCAGATTTGATTCGCCATCTGAAGTATACATATCCGCCGCCAGGAGGCTGTATTTCCGAAACAAATGCCGATGGGTCTCTCGTTTAAACCAATACGACGCCTTCCGAAACGCGCTTCCCGCCATTTCCCGCCAAGTCTTGGGGGTTCCGGTATATTCGGTCCGCTCAAGGCCTGCATACACCCGATAGAGAATCTCATGAAGGTCCTGCTTATACCGCACCGGATCGATGCCGTAATTGAGCATCCAGGAAAGGTCCGGGCCGCGCAGACAATCTTCGGCGTAGACTCGGGCTTCTTCCAGCCGTCCCGCCTGCTGGTACGACTGGGCGAGATGGACCTTAGAAAGGGGGACCGAATTGCGTTCCATCTCGTATGCGGCTTGATAATCCATAAAGGCTTGTTTAAATTCAAGCTGTTTGAGAAACAACTCTCCTCGGGCCAGCCGCCCCGTAGCCCGATCCAGAGAACGGAGCGAAATATTGGTCCGCTCAAAAGCGCGATCATACTGATAAAACCGAGCTTCCAAAAGGGACAGGTTATAGTGGCTTACCGCGGTGAATCGGCGGTCTCCGATTTCTTCACCCAAAGCGATGGCTTCCAAGTATCGTTTTTTGGCTTCCTCGTACTGAAAAAGGTCCGCAAAAATTGTTCCCAAGGTCATGGAAAAATCAGGATTGGGACCAAACCGCTCCAGGGCCGACAGCAACAGAGCCTTGCCCTCTCCCAGACGATGCAGTTTGAAATACATCCACCCCAAATTACCAATAGCTTTCTGGTTATCCGGCTCAAAAAGCAACAGCCGCTCAAGGTACGCCGCGGACGCGGCATCCCGATTAAGGTACGCCGCGGTTCGGGAAAGCTGATACAGCACATCCGGGTCCTCCGGCAGAATCCGCTCGGTTTTGCGGTAGTAATCCCAAGCCAAACTATAAAAATTACGTTTGTAATACAGCTCTCCCAGGGCCCACGAAAACCGCGGATCCTCCGGATACCGAGTCAAGCCATCGTTATACAGCTCCACCGCCCGCTCCCAATGCTCCGCAAGCTGAGATTCCAGAGCTTGAGCGTAAATCATCTGCGCGTCGTTTTGAGTGTCTGACCCCTCAATATACTGAGCTTGGGCCGACGAAAAGCCCCAAAAAAGGATAATAAGAATTCCCAGTATTTTCCAGGACGAATAAAGTTTTCCCGGAGGCAGGACCAAAGCGAGGAGCGGCATCCCCCAGGCCAGCGCGCGCCGCCCCGGCCGGACGATTCGGGCGTAGGACCCGGAAAAAACGCGATACCGCTGATGCATATCCCCAAAAGCTTCGGCGGAGTACTCCGGTCCGTACCGGGCCGCGGATACCGCTTGATATAAAGGGTACAACCCCGAAAATCGGCTTTCCAAGCGATGCGCCCATTCGGACTCGGCTTCCTGAGAATTCCGAGCATAGCCCCCCAAGTCAAGTCGGCGCTTCGCATGATTCCAGAGGAGATTCGCTTTTCTCCGGGGAGGCCTCGCAAACCTCATTCCCAGCAGGTATTGAACCCGAATCAGAATACCCATTCCGCCAAACACAACTCCGAAAAGTATACCGCTCCAATCCCTAATCCGAAGCTCCTCGGCGCGGGCTGTATTTTTTCTAGGGCCAGACACTTCTTTTGGTGTCAGACTAGCGTGTTTATCTAAAATTTCTTTGAGCAAAGATTCGAATCCGTCCGGCATTCCCGAAGAAAATTCGAAGGCCTCTCCTTCCGCGAGCTGTTTAGTTGTGGGATCGTACTCGATCCAGCCGTACCCGGGATACTTCACCTCCACCCAGGCGTGGGCCATGTTAGACCGGACCGGATAATAGTTCAGCGCATGCGGAGCGTTTTCAATGCTGAATCCGGCCGCGACTCTAGCAGGAATCCCCAGAGAACGAAGGAGCAGAGTCATGGAAAACGCGTAATATGAACAATAGCCCTTTTTCGACTGAAACAAAAAACGGCTCAACTGATCCCCGTCCGGAGCGATGCCGGGCCTGAAACTGTACCGATATTCGCCTTCTTTTAGGAATTGGCAGATGAGATCAATTTTATCTTGATACCTATCGCAACCTGCGGTTATCCCCCGGGCAAGAGCCGCGATTCGCTCGTCTCGGCCGTAATTAGTATACACGGCGTATTCTTCCGGACTTAGTTCGAGGGCTTCCGGACTTGGTTCGCCCGGAACCGCATCGAAAAGTTCATAGGGCAGGGCTTCGTTGATTCGGCTCTGGACCGCGTACACCGACGTAAAGGACCCGGCATCCCAGGTCTCAAAGGGCGTAACTTCAACAGGTTCATTCATCGCCACGAACGCAGAAGCCTCAAAATTCACAAGGTAATACTCTTGTCCGCTCAAAGTTTTTTTTTCATATCTCTGAGCCGCTTTCGTTACCGGAAGCTTTTTCGGATGAGTCGGCTCATCCAAAGGTTCATACCGGAAAAATCCCTCCCTGCGAGAGTAACCCGAAAGCACATACCGCCGCAAAAGAACTTGCGGGTTGTCCGGGGCTTTTCGCAGAATAAACACTAAATCTTCATTCATGCTGATTTCACTTTCCAGATGGAGAAATTGGGAAAAATCAAAACTGAAAAGATTGGGAGATAATAGCCCGCCCCCTCGATCCGCGGCTTTCGCCTGAAAGGGCCCAAGGAAAAGCAAGCCTCCGATCAGTACCGGTATGAACAGCGCAATCGCGCTTCCCAATCGTTCTCCCCGGCGCACCTTGCATTCCGGCGGTATAGAAAGAATCAGCGCGAGAATCTGAAGAAAAAGTATCAGAGTAAACATGAGAATAAGCAAAATCGGCAAACGATACAGATCAATGTCCCCAGTCGGCGCGATGCTGAACAGAGTCACAAGCAAAGTATCAGCGATGATAATATCCGCTTGCAGAAAACTCCGGGACCGGGCGCAAAAATACGTGGACAGGCCGGTCCAATAAAAGGGAATCAGAACAATAAATGTATTGCGATCAAAATTAAGGAGTAAAGCGTCAAGGCCTACCTCGGCATCCCCGAAAAATAGCCGAGGAAAAGCCAGGATCCCCCGAATAACCCACGGCGCCGCGGCAATAAACGCCGCCGCCTGCACAGGCCGGACGCTTTTGCGGAAAAGCCCCCACGCTCCGCCAAAACCAAGAAACAAAGCCGCGGCAAAAACCGGAGTATCCGCCATATCCTGAGCCAAAAGCCTGAGCTGATAGAAAATCAACGCCAAAGCCCCAGACCGAAGGATCAAAGCAGATGCGCTAGACTGCCGCGGATGTTCCATCCTTCAAGCATACCCATGAACTCCTGAAGTGACAAGAGTCCTAATGTCTGACACCGTTATATCGGCGATGGGCTTTTGGTAAAGAGCGTTGATGGGTCTGGGATGGGGTCGATTAGGCCGAGGATGCGCATCAGCCGGTGGAACAGCCCGCCGAAACGCCATTGCTCAGGCTTCTGTGCCAAACCAGCCTTCACCGGATTCTCATCAATGTACTCTGACACCCTCGCAAAGTCCGCCTCATCCTTGATTATCCGGGAAAAAAACCGCCGGCCCCACAAACTGCCGGTGATATTATGCATCTTGTTCCACCATCTCGCAAACCGGCTCTTCAAATACTGCATTATTTTAGATAAAGACTCCCCGGGTCCGGGTTTCATGAGAAAATGGATGTGGTTGTCTAGGACGCAAAAGTTCCACAACTCGAAGCTGAACTTCTTTTTTGTCTTTTTTACGAAGTCCAGAAAGGCTTGCTTGAACCGAGGCTCCTGCAAATCATAGTTGCCTCGGTTGATCTCGGAGGTGACATGATACGTCGCCCCGTCTATAAGTATGCGTAAGGGTCTCATAAATCCCTATAAGGCATCAATACGCAATCTGCTTCACTTTTTCTTTTAGTGTCTGGCACTAAAGACAAAGACTAAAGAAAGTGCCAGACATTTTAACATACTTGACACTTCTCCCTTAAAAAGGATATTGAGATATATCCCCTAGAAACGCTAGGCTAGTAGGTAAGGAGACTGGATTTCCGCAGAACATACAGCGACAGTTGAACAAACGGGGGTTTATGCGTATTAAGGGGGAAGTATGGTAATTGCGATAGACGGACCTGCCGGGTCCGGGAAAAGCACGATAGCCCGGCTTTTGGCGGAACGGTTGGGTTATACGTACATCAATTCCGGCAATATCTACCGGGCGATTGCTTTGGGGTGCGTTCGGCGGGGCATTGCGGGGGGCGATGAAACCGGCGCGCAGGCTTATGCGGAACAGGCGGATATTACGTACCGGAATGGCGCGGTCCATCTGGAGGGCGAAAATGTGGAGGCCCTTTTGCATACCGATGAGATCGACCGGTATACGCCGCCGTTGTCCGGGATTCCCCGGGTTCGAGAGGTGGTCAACGCGTTGATTCGGAAGATTGCCCGGAACTTCGACGCGGTAGCCGAAGGGCGGGATATGACGACCGTCGTTTTTCCGAAGGCGGAATACCGGTTTTATTTGGACGCCAGTCCGGAAGCTCGGGCGAAACGGCGGTTTGATCAGGGGGTGTCTCATCTTGGGCTTGAGGAAATCCAGTGGGCTATCGAGGAACGGGACAAAATTGATAAAAATAAAGGCGAAGGAAGCCTAAAAATCGCGCCGGGCGTCCGGGTTTTCGATACTTCCCTCTTGACCATCGAAGAAGTTTATGCCATATTGGTAGATACGATAAAACCGAAGATAACGGAAGGATCAAGCATGACTCAGGAAGTGGCAATGGATGAATCGAAAAACTCTGCGGATAACATCCAGACACAATTACAGATGGAAGAGTATCTTAAATCCCTTGAATCCCTCGAAGAGGGACAGATCGTCGAAGGCTCGGTGGTCGCGGTAACCGCGGATCAGGTGTTCATCGATGTAGGCTACAAATCGGAAGGTAAGATTCTCCTTACAGAGTTCCCGGAACCCCCGCAAGTGGGGGATAAAGTCGCGGTCATTCTCATCACCAAAGAGAATAAAAACGGCGAAGTAATCGTTTCCAAGCAAAAAGCGGACATCAAACTGCTTTGGAAAAATCTCCGGCAAGCCTTTCAGGACCACACCCTCATCGAGGGGACCGTTGAAAGCCTCGTCAAAGGGGGCTACAGCTTCAGCCTCGGGGAGGGAGTCAACGCGTTTCTTCCCATAAGCCAGTCCGACTCCCAAAAAGTCGATAAACCGGAACGCCTCTTGGGGCTTAAAACCCCGGTCTACGTCGAACGGCTCTACTCGGACGGTAAAGTCAACATCGTTGTAAACCGCAGGAAATGGCTTGAAGAAGCGGTCGAACAAAAACGGCTGGACTTTTTCGAAAACACCCCTATCGGCGCGGACATTACCGGAGTCGTGAAAAGTTTCACCTCCTTCGGGGCCTTTATTGACCTCGGGGGCTTCGACGGACTTCTGCACATAAACGATATGAGCTGGGGGCACGTCACCCGGCCGAAGGATTTCGTCAAAAAAGGGCAGGAAATCACCCTCAAGGTCATCCGGATCGACCCGGAAGAGAAGCGCATCAACCTTTCCCTCAAGCATTTCACCGATGATCCCTGGGTTCACTTTGAAGATAAGTACCACGTCAATGATATTATTACCGGCAAAGTAACGAAACTTACCGATTTCGGGGCCTTTATCGAGATGGAAGAAGGCATCGAAGGGCTGGCCCACATTTCGGAATTTTCTTGGGTCAAGAAAATCCAGCGGCCCGACGAGGTCGTGAAAATCGGGGATCAGGTGGAATGTATGATTCTCGGGTACGACCTGCAAGCCGGGCGGGTTTCTCTCGGGCTGAAGCAGGTGACTGCAAATCCCTGGGACCGGGTCGATGAAAAATATCCCATCGGCACAAGGCTGACCCGGAAGGTCGTGAAAATCACCAACGTCGGGGCCTTTATCGAAATGGAAGAAGGCATCGACGCATTCCTCCACGGAGACGATATTTCCTGGACCAAAAAAGTCAAGCATCCCGGAAGCGAATTACAAGTCGGCAGGGAAATCGAGATTATCGTTCTCGCGGTGGACCCGGAGAAGCGGAACATTCAGGTGGGCATCAAACAGCTTACCGAGGACCCGTGGCAGAGTTTCGCGGCGGCTTATCGGCCCGGCGCGCTGGTTGAAGGGGAAGTTTCTTCCATTACTGACTTCGGCATTTTCGTGCGGGTCCCCGGGGGCATCGAAGGACTCATCCACAAGAGCAATCTCCCGGAAAATCGGGACGAAAATCCCGACGAAGCCATCAAAAAATATCAGGTCGGGAACAAAATTAAGGCGGTAGTCCTCGAAATTCAGCCGGATAAGCAAAAAGTCGCGTTTTCCATCCGGGATTACCAGAAAAAAATGCAGAGGGAAGAAATGTCCCGATACATGGCGGCCGAAGAATCCGACGGTTCGAAATATACCCTCGGGGATTTCCTAAAATCTAAGGGCAACGCCTGATTGGGTATGCTGTCCCAGATTAACGTCCAGAAATTCAACACCCTCATTGAGATTAACACCCTCATTAACTCGAATTACGGGGATGTCCGGACTTTACTGACCCATATTCTTGAATCCGCGACCCGGCTCTGCGACGGGGAATCCTCGAGCATCCTGCTGTTGGACAAAGAAACCAACCTCCTCTACTTCGAGGTCGCCCTGGGACCGAAGGGCATGGAAGTTCAGCGGTTCACCCTCAAAGCCGACGAAGGCATCGCAGGCTGGGTGGTTCAGCACAATAAATCGGTAGTCATAAACGACGTGGTAAACGACGAACGCCACTTTATCGGCATAGCCAAACAGATAAACTACTCTTCCAAGACCATGATGGCCGTCCCGATGCGGGTAAAAGAAGAATGCATCGGGGTTATCGAGCTTATCAACAAGAAAAACGCCCAATGTTTCGGGCAAGAAGACCTGGAATGGCTTGAAATTTTCGCGAATCAAGCGGCTCTTGCCGTCGTAAACGCCAAAAACGCCGAAAAAGCCCAAAATGAAATTCACTTTTTGCGGTCCCAACTGCAAACCGATAAAGGCTACCACACCCTTATCGCCAAAAGTCAGATTATTTTGGAAAAACTTGAAATAATCGACCGAATTTCCCAAACCGATTCCTCGGTCCTCATTCTGGGGGAAAGCGGAGTCGGCAAAGAACTCTTCGCCGAACAAATCCACCTCCGGAGTAAACGCCGGGACGCGCCGTTCATCCGGGTAAACTGCGCGGCTCTGCCCGAAGGCGTGCTGGAAAGCGAACTGTTCGGCCATGTAAAAGGCGCGTTTACCGGCGCGGTCGCGGACCGGCAGGGGCGGTTCGAACTCGCCGACGAAGGCACCATCTTCCTCGACGAAATCGGGGATATGCCCTTCAACTTACAGGCAAAATTGCTCCGGGTCATTCAGGAAAAAACCTTTGAAAAAGTCGGGTCCGATACCACCGTAACGGTAAATATCCGAATCCTCGCGGCCACCAACAAGGATATCGAAACCCTCGTTTCCGCCGGCGCCTTCCGGAGCGACCTGTACTACCGGCTGAACGTTTTGCCCCTGTACATTCCGCCTTTGCGCCAGAGAACCGAGGACATCCCGGAACTCGCGGCCTTTTTCCTCAACCGCTACAAAATCGAAACCAAAAAACAATTCGACGGCTTCTCAAACGAAGCTATGGAAATGATGCTCTCCTACTTTTGGCCCGGAAACGTCCGGGAACTGGAAAATTGCGTCGAACGGGCGTGCGTCATCGGAAAAGGCAAATGGATAGAAAAAGAAGATTTATTTCTCAATAAAGGCGCGGTTTCCCTCGAAGAAGAAGGGACCCGGGACCTAAAAACCGCGGTTACCGCATTTAAGGCGCATTTTATCCAAAAAGTGCTGGAAGAACATAACTGGAATCAGACCGAAGCGGCAAAAGCTTTGGATATTCAAAGAACGTATCTCTCGAAACTCATAAAAGAATTGACTATCCAAAATCCAGTAGAAAAAGCGGAAGCCTAGGATAAAAAATATTTTTAAAGAAAAGGAAAAAACTGCTTTTTTTAGGGAAGAAACTTTTTAAAGAAGAAAAAGGAACAAGAATGGCAAAAAATTCTGAAATTACAGGCGAAGAATTTGCGGTAAAGGAAGAGCAGATTCCGCCTTTTGCCCCGAAGCCTGACTTTAATCAACCGGTAAGCGCGTCGGAACGGCTCAATCTGTTTATTCAAAACAACCGGCGGCTTATTTTTGCCGGAGCTTTGGGGCTTGGGGTGGTGTTTATCGGTTTTATTGCGGGGCTGATTGTTTTTGAAGCCCTTCGGAATGGGGCTTTAGAGCAGGCGGAAGAGTTTGTTCAGCGGTACGAAACCTTGAACCTTACGGACCCGGCAAAAGAAAGCGAAGTAACCGCTTTCATAGCGGACCTGACCGTTTTTGCGAAAAACCATGCCGGGTACGCCTCGGCTCGGGGCTATAGTTTACTCGGCAGTATCTATATGGAAAAAAAGGATTGGGAATCCGCGGAAAAAGCCTGGACCGCCGGCGCGAAAGCCGGCGGAAAAACCTATTTAACCCCGGTTTCCCTTTGCAACGCCGCGGTCTCGGCGGAAGAACAAGGGAATATTCAAGGGGCGATAGATTATTACGCCCAGAGCATCGCTTTCGGCGAAACGTTTCCCACCGCAAGCCGGGCCCAGTTCCAGATCGGCCGCCTCGAGGAAGAGCGAAAGGATAAAGACGCCGCCCTAAAAGCCTATCGGGAAGTCATCAATAAATGGCCCGACGATCCGCTCTGGACGAATCTCGCCCAAAGCCGGATCATAGCCCTCGGCCTCTAATGCCCGGAAAGGTTTTTCCCCCAGCCCTCATCCCGGCGGCGGTTCTGAGTATCGCCGCCTGCGGCATTGAAGATTACCCCTTTCTCGATAAAGTGCCGACCGGGAACATTTCGGTTACCCTCAACCAGATGGCGGTTATTACGCTTCCGAGGATTGACAGCATCTATTTTACCCATTTCACCCTTTACTACCGAATTTATATGAGCGGAGTATTTTATCCGGAGATCCATCCCGGCAATATGAGCGATCTGAATTCGGCTTTAATGGCGGATTATAATTATTTTCTGCCCTATACCAACTCGGATACGTCGAATACCACGGTTTCGATAGGGAGTCTTTTCACGAATAGGAAATATTACCCCCTGACTCTGGAGGGGGCGGACATCGATGGGGTTTTGGGGTCCGGCTCTTTTGGGAAAAGTATGGTTCTAAACTTTACCGAAACTACTCCCCGGATCATTCCCAACCTTAGTATTAACGGCAATTCGTACAATATGCGGCGGTTTTCTGGGAATGGTCTTTTCAGTCCGGTCCCGGCGAACCGGTATTTCATCAACACCCCGGAACTCAACGCGCCGGCTAACATAACCGCCGGGATCAACGCGGATGTAATAGATAAGAGCGATATCACTACTCGGTATGCGTATGCCGGGGTGTATATTGTCGTTACCGGGGTTGACGGTAATTTTTCGCCCTTGTACAGCGTTCCGACGTTTATCGGCGTGTTTTATTTGCCTGGGCCGTAGCGTTTTTTCAAAAACAAAGCCGGGTTTCATTTCCGGCTTGGGTTTTTGTTACATTCCGTCTCCGGGGATGAATTCGTAAATTACGTCGGCTTTATCTTTAACGGTGAAAGATGTCTGGGTTAGTTGCTGGATCAGGCCGATACCGGATTCGTTCCAATCTTCGTTCCAGGAATATTCGAAGGCGGATTCGTCGGCGTTATTCCATCGCCATTTGGCTAATCCGAATTCTCCATCTGGATAGCTGACCAGATACGTTCCGGCGTTGGTAAAGAGGATGGTTTCTTCGTATTGGGTATTTTGGGTTTCCTGACCATCTCGTTTGGCTAACTTCCAGGTTTTGCAGAGGAGCAGAGTTCGGTTTGAGTCGAAGGTTTCGGCTTTTTGGGATTTGAGGCGGATTTCGGTATATTCCTCCGATGCGATGGGAGAAAAGTAAAATTCCAGTTCGCCTTGGGTTCCATCGGTAAGGGTGATATTCCGCAGAACCCCGAAATCCGGCAGGATCACTTCGTTTTGCGCGATTTTGTACAAACCGGTATACACAATATTGCGATCTCCGTCCGGCGGAGGAGCTTGGACCGCGATGAACGTATCCCGGTCGAACTCGAAGGAAAGGTATCCCGTTGATTCTTCGGCATCGGAAACAAGCCATTTTCCGGCTAGGGCTTCCCCGGAAAATCCGCCGGCCAGCATAGCGATAAACCGATCCGCATTTTCAAGCCCCGCATCCAAGGGAACCCGGATGGTCAGATCTCCCTTTGAAAATTCGATAAACTGACCGTCTACGGTTTGGGAGACCCCATTTGCCCCAGCCTTTTCTTGGGAACTGACCCTTTTCAGGGCGAGCAGGTCGTCCAGTTCTTTTTCCTGTACCGCGCTCGCAAAAAGCGGAAAAGCCAACACCGACAGAGCTGAAACCAATAGTCCCCGCCGTATCCCTATTTTCATAATACCTCCATTGTATAGCCCGGCCTTGCGGCTCAGGTTGCCGAGAACGGGACTTGAACCCGTATCCTTTTACAAGGAGGGGATTTTAAGTCCCCCGTGTCTACCTATTCCACCATCTCGGCGCGTATCTTGAATAATACCCTTTAATACTGGTATGGTCAAGGGTATGTATGAATATCCCGGGAAAAAAACGTTCTTTACGGGGCTTATTGATACCCATGCGCATCTTTCCATGCTGAAAGAAGACGAGGTTTCAAGGGAAGCGCGAGTCCGGGAGTTGTTTGACGCAGGATTCGGCTGTATAGTGGATATAGGAACCGAGGCAGACGATCTAAGCCTGAGAATGGCGGATTTCGCCGGTTTTGAGGGAGTCCGATTTGCCGCCGGGGTGTGGCCTTATCCCCAGGCTATTACCGATCCTGAGGGGCGTCTTTCGACGCTGGAAGCCCAGATGGCCGGCGCGCCTCGGGATAGCCTGGCCGCCCTTGGGGAATGCGGGCTTGATCGGCATCACAACAGGCCCTCGGCCGGCGCGGACCTGGCAGGAGAACGGCGTCTGTTTGAGGGTCATTTGCATTTGGCGGAAAAGCTGAATCTTCCTATTATTATCCACTCCCGAGAGGCCTTTGAGGAAACGAAAGCAATTCTTGCATCTCATTCCGGACCTCGAGGGGTGATTCACAGTTTTTCTTACGGTCTACCGGAAGCCCGGGATTTTCTGAATTTGGGGTATTACCTTTCTTTTACTGGGGTTTTGACGTATAAGAATGCTTTTAATCTCCGGGAAGCTCTCATTTTTGCGCCCCGGGACCGGATCCTGCTGGAGACGGATTCGCCCTTTCTTGCGCCTCGGCCCTTTCGGGGGAAACCGGCGCATCCGGGCATGGTTTTGGAAACGTACCGCTGCGCGGCGGAGCTTCTCGGCCTCGATTTGGAGGACCTAAAAAGCCGAATTGCCGAAAACTGCCTCAATCTTTTCGGTTTTTCTTCAAATTTCCTCTCCTAAAAAATCTAAAAAAAAACGTCGACCTTCCGAAAAGAATAATAGGGAGGTTTACCATAAAACGATATGTAATGGTATGCGGCTGTATTATGATGATGAGTTGCGGACAAAGTAATTATGCCCTTCCGCCGGGGCTGGTTTTTGGGAAAAAACCAGGGCTTGATCCCTATTACCTGATCGGTTCCAAAGCGGATCGGGAGACGATTAGGCAGTTATTTTTTCTGTTGGCGAAGGAAAGGGAACCCGGGGAGCCTCGATTTGCGGTGGTCCGGGAAATCGCAGGCCGATTCGTCCGTCTAAAGGCCTACCCCAAGGCGATCAGTTTTCTTACATCCCAGATTCATCAAGATCCTGAGGATCCTTATAACCCGTATTATCTTCACATGACCGCGTACGCGTATAAAGAACAGAAGGCTTACCAAGTGGCGGCTCTGTATTTCGATAGGATTATAAACAACTACCCGGATTTGACGGTCCAGGGACAGTCGATTCACCTTGATTGTTTGCGCCATCTTATCGAAGGGACTGACAACCCGGAGCGGCAGGTACGGTACTATAAGGAAATTATCGCCCGATTTCCGGATCAGATAGATCTGGGGCAGGCTTACTTCAAATTGGCCTATGCCCATGAGCGGATCGGCGAATGGAACGAAGCGATTCAGGCCTATACTCAGTATCGACCCTATATCGGCAAAACCGGCGTTCCGGGCTTTCCGAATGCGGATTATCATGCGAAACAGCTCGTCGATTTTAACAATTCTCCCAAAGACTGGACCTTTGAAACCCTGGACGCTCTGCTTAAAGCCGTAAAAGAAGCGATAGACACAGAAAACAGCGCGAAACTGCGGCAGTATCAGGCGAAGGTGAATTTTTTCGCCCGTTCCTGGTCCCAGGATGTGGATGATTCAACTATGGCTGAATTCAGCCTTTCCGCGTTTATGAGCCGAGGACGGATTCAATACGCCGAGGAACTTGATTCAGGATCAAACGCTACGGAAGCCTATCTGCGGACCAGCGGATGGGACCAGTACATTACCACCTGGTACTTGTACTTTAGAAAAGTATACTTTCCTTTAGACCCTAAAATCCACGGGAGGTGGGAATGGGCGGGAATTTATTATGGAGAAAAATTGTGATTTTTTTGAGTTTCTTAAAAAAGGCTAAGAAAAACCCTGACAAAAGAGCAGGATTCGCTATTCTGGGCCTAGTAAGTCTGGTATCCTGTATGCACGCCCAACCGGAAAGCCTCGACTTTGATCCGGCGACTCTGCCGGTTCCGGAACTTTCCCCGGAACTGCTGGCTGTATCGGCGGAACCTTTAGCCGAAGCGGGTTTCGCCGAACCTCTGGCGGCGGATGCCGCCGCGCTGTCCGAGGATTCCCTCTACCCAGAGCTGAATTTGGATGGGTCCCTGGTCTTTCCCACCCCTTCTCCGGCCCGGCCCTTGCGGATAACCCCTTATTCTCAGCCGGACCATCTTACCGCCCGGACCGACAGCGCGGACCTGCGGGAAGGGGTAATACCGGGCATCGACAAGTACCTCACCCAAGAGTACATCGTCCGGTACTCAAGCCCCAAGGGAATCGAACTTCTCGAAGGCATCATGCGCCGGGGCGCGCCGTATTTCGCTTTTATCCGCAAAGAAGTAGAAGCCCGAAACCTGCCGATGGAACTGATGTACCTTCCGGTCATTGAATCCGCGTTCCTGCCGACCGCAGTAAGCAAATCCGGAGCCACCGGCCTTTGGCAGTTCATGAAAAACAGCATGGGACCCTACGACATGAAAGTAACCGACTGGATGGACGAACGCATGGATTTTTGGAAATCCACGATGGGCGCGTTGAGTAAACTGGAGGAAAATTATCGGGAACTCAAGGATTGGCCCCTTGCTCTGGCGGCCTATAACGCGGGTCTTGGCGGAGTGAGCCGGATCATGCAGAGAACCGGCCTGCGGGATTATTGGCTCTTGTCAGAACGCAAGCATCTCTTAACCGAAACCATTCACTACGTGCCGAAACTGCTGGCCATAGCGCATATCATGGCAAATTCCCGATATTTCGGCATCGAACCGGTATGGTACTCCGATCCTGAATGGACCCGCATAAAAGTCGGCCGAATGGTCGACCTGGAACTGCTGGCCGCCGAAGCCGGTATAGATAAACGGGACCTCAAAAGCGCGAATCGGGAACTGCTCTATAACGTCACCCCTCCGGACCAAAATTACTACCTCAAGGTTAAATCCGCGGACGCGGAAGCCGTAGCCGCAGTACTGGAACGGACCGACCTTCCCTTGATTCGGTATTACTTTCACACCGTGGCTTCCGGAGACACCCTTTCCGAAATAGCCCAGCATTTCGGCGTATCGGTGGACACGATTCTCAAAAACAACCCGGGCCTCCAGGCCCGGTATCTCAAAATCGGTACCCGTCTGCTCATTCCGGCCTACAAAGACGTGGGACCGTACCGCCCCGTCCAGCGGACCGTCCCGGTTTCGGGCGGAGCGGGGACGTACACGGTAAAGCCGGGCGACACCTTGTGGTCCATAGCCCGGGCCTACAAAACAACCCCGGAAACCCTAGCTCGGCTTAACAGCATGAAACTGAATGACGTGCTTCGTGTGGGAAAGCAGTTAAAACTCCGATAAAAAGCTATGAAATATTTTTTTCATCTTGTCCTGTTTTTTGCTTTTTTTCCTCTGGCGGCCCAAACCAAAGTCGATATAATCGGGTCCATTGAATGGCAGAAGATGGAGATCACCGCGTCAGTAACGATCAACTTGTTATCCGCGGGGATTCGTCTGCCTACCGGCAGGATTCACGCGGAGGAAATCATTACCGATGAATATCCCCATCTGATGCGCCCTCATCTTTTGGCCTTACCGGTGGATTCCTCCAGCACTCTGGGGGATCTGCTCAACCGGGGGGAATTTTCGTTATTGTCAACGGATGCGATCAGCCTTGGGGCGGGAAAAATTCCTCCCTCCCTTTCTACGGATTTAACGGTTATGTCTGCCCATTACACGGTAAATTTGGAGGCCCTCAGCGGGTCATTGATCCGGCATACCCGTCCCCAAGACACGATACGGGTGCTGACCCCGGCGCCGGTAGCCTCCTATACGGGGATTATCATCATCGCCGACGACGTTCTGCCCATCCATGGGCGGAACGCTTCCGCCTACGCGTTGCCCTGCATTTTCCCCAAAATTTGGGACAGCGACATGAATATGATATATGAACGAAATATGATCGATCCTGCGGCGGCGCCTACGATGGTGCGTTACGTCGGTTCGGAGAGCCTTTTTCAGAACAATCCGTCCGGGCTTGACCCGGACCTAAGAAAGCTGGTGGGAGATAATCCCTTGCGGGTGATTGCCCGGGGAGTGTTCGGCATCCGCCCCACGGACCCGATCATAGACCGGGAAGACGCCCTGCTTATCGTCTCCTCTGCCGTCAATCGCAGGCTCCTCCGGGAAGGCAAAGTCGCGATTGTTTTAAATAACGAAGTCTTGAGGAACACCTTTTAAAGTTTTAAAGAAAAACCTTGACTTTTTTTGAGGATTTTAGTATACTTTTAGTAAAATAACGGGCAATAGCGCAGTTGGTTTAGCGTACAAGTCTGGGGGACTTGGGGTCCCCGGTTCAAATCCGGGTTGCCCGACTCTTTAGAAAAAACATGAAACATTTTGAAGAACGGCTTGCCCAATTAGAAAATCTCGGCGAGTACATCCGAAAGCCTGACATTTCTCTGGAAGAAGCCCTCAAATCCTTTGAGGAAGGCATCAAACTTGCCCGTTCTTTGGAAAAGGACCTTGAAAAAGCGGAAAGTAAAATCGAAATTCTCATGAACGGACCAGAAGTTAAAGCAAACGTCCCCCCGGATTTGGGACTGTTTGATGCGTGAGCGAATCCAGCTCCTCCCGCCGGAAGAAGCCAAAAAAATAGCCGCCGGAGAAGTTATCGACCGCCCCAGCGCGCTGGTTCGGGAATTTATCGATAACGCCATCGACGCGCAAAGCAGTCTCATCGAAGTTAATATCGAAAACGGAGGCATCCGTAAAATCGAGGTCATCGACGACGGCGCAGGCATGGATTATGAGGACCTGTCGATTTGCTGGCAGACTCACGCCACCAGCAAAATCCGCTCGATGCAGGACCTCAACGTCGCGGACACCTTGGGCTTTCGGGGAGAAGCCCTCGCCGCGGCGGCTATGGTTTCGCGCCTCGAAATCCTCTCCAGCCCGGACGGCCGGGAAGCCTGGCGATTGCAAATCGGTCCCGGGGACCACGCCCAGCCCAGAATCGAACAGACCCGCCGCATCAAAGGCACCAGCGTCCGGGCCCTGGACATCTTCGACGCCATACCGGTCCGAAAACGTTTCCTCAAAAGAGACTGGAGCGAAGCCCACCAATGCCGGCTCATGTTTCTCGATAAAGCTCTCGCGTTTCCCCGCATCGGGTTTCGGTTCAGCCAAGACGGAAAACTCAAAACCTATCTTCCCCCAACGTCAAGCCGTAAAGAACGCTTCTCCGCGGCTCTGCTCTCTCGCAGAGAAGATTATTTTCTCTACGAAATCAACGCCGCCGGAGACGGTTTCACCGTTGCCGCGGTCCTTGGGGGTCCCGAACTTTCCCGGTCCGACCGCCGGCACCAGTACCTGTTCACCAACGGACGGCGGATTCAGGATTTCTCCCTCCTGCAGGCGATGGAATACGGCGTACAGGGCTGGTTTCCCAATAACACCCATCCAATAGGCGCAATCTACATCGACATAAACCCCGCCAAAGCGGATTTCAATATTCATCCGGCAAAACGGGAAGTCAGATTCGCGGATTCCGGCGCAATCCACCATGCCATAACCCAGACAATCCGGGCCTTCGTCCGGCACAAGAATCTCGCGCCGGAACAGCCTCCGCCGCCGGCAAACTTCGTCTTCGAAGAGCCGAAACAACCCAAGGCCCCTTCCCAAATTCCCATCGAAAAAGAAGAAAAAAAAACATCTTTTTTGGCGGAAGCGGCTCTGGAGGATTCTTCAAAAGAGCAGACCGAGGCGGGCTTGAAATATACCGGAAGGGCCTTCGATCTCTTCATCCTCGTTGAAAAAGACGCCCGGCTCTTTCTCATCGACCAGCACGCGGCCCATGAACGGCTTTTGTACGACGAGTTTCTCACAAAACCCATTCCTCAGCAGGACCTGCTGGTATCGATTCCTTTCAGCACCGAAAGCGATGCCGAGGACCAGTTCCTCGAAAACCGCCGGGAGGAACTGGCCCGGCTGGGTATCCGCATCCAGGGGCGCAACGGGTCCTGGCGCATCGACGCCCTTCCGGAATCCTGGCGCCTGGGAGACGCTGAAACAGTACGGGAAATCTTAAATCTTAAAAACGCCAACGAAAATATCGCCGAACATTGGGCGGCCACCCTTTCCTGCCATAACGCTATAAAAGACGGGGAATACCTCGACGAAGCCGCCGCGCTCAGACTGGCAAAAGCGGTTCTGGAACTGCCCGCCCCCCGATGCCCCCATGGGCGTCCCCTCTGGTTTGAGATCCGCCGGGAAGACCTTTTCAAAGCCGTAAAACGCACCTAAAGTAGAGATATAGTCAGTTCGTCGTAGGCGGGTTGAGCGGCGCCGATGAAGCCGGAGCTTTTTTGCCAGAGGCGGCAAAAAGCTTCTATTGATTGATGCGAATGGTCATGGCAGATGTGGGTGAGGTATATCTGGGAAGTTTTCGTTCGCGCCGCCGCGGTCAGAGCTTGCAGGAAACTGAAATGCGTTTCATGAGGCCGCTCCCGAAGCCCGCCGATGATTACCGCCTGGGGTTGCCCGATAAGGCTGAACGCCCCGGGCGGAATATCGCTGGTATCGGTAAGATACGTCGCGGACGCCGGTCCTTCCTGTATTTTCCAGCCGAGAATATCGAGGGTCCCATGCTTTACCGGTAAGGGAGTGAAGATGAGATGGCCGAGACGTATCGGTTCCGCGGCAATAACCGGCGTAATCCGAGGTTTTCCGCCGCCGATTTGAGTCTTCTGGAAAATATAGGCGAATCGTTCCCGCATTTCCCGCATCGTGTTTGCGTCGGCGTAGACCGGCAGGGGCTTGTCCTGACAGAGGGGGCGAATGTCGTCGAGACCGTGCAGGTGATCCGCGTGGGCGTGGGTTAAGAAAAGACCGTCCAGCCGGGTAATCCCAGCCCGTATCGCCTGGAGCCGGAATTCCGGTCCTGTGTCGATGACCGCTCGTTCTCCGGCGGCGCCTTGGACGTACAGGGATGAGCGCATCCTTTGGTCCCGAAAATCTTCGGAACGGCATACTGGGCAGGCGCAGGCTATCACCGGAATTCCATGGGAAGTCCCGGAGCCGAGAATCCTCAGATTCATAATCCTAGTATGCCCTAATTCTCCCTTGTTGTATAGCCGAAAATCGTATATACTCAGAATAATGATAAGTTTTGACGTTTCCAAAGACTGGGTTATTCGGATGCCGGAGGGGATACCGGGGATAAAAAGAGCCGCAGAAGACTTATCCCATTACATTAGGTTGCTTCAGAGTCAGGCGAAGACTCGGCAGAAACCTCCAACCCTTAAATTGATGTCCGAAAAGTCCCCAGACCCGCCGGGAGCCGGGATCTTTCTGATTGTCCGGCCGGAAACAAGGGAAAAGAATGGCTTTTCGTGGCGCATTGGAAAGGAAGGGCTTGAAATCAGCGGGGAATCGGATCGAGGACTGTGTAACGGCATTTTTGATTTCCTTGCCGCCTTAGGCTTTTCCTGGACCGAACCGGATCAAGAAACCCTCCCGCCTCTCAACAAAGCCAGTCCGAAAGACTACCTCCTTCGGGAAGGTTACGCTTATCATCCTTCAAGTCCGGACACGATCCGCCGCAGACTCTTGTTCGGCCGAGAAGGGCCTGCCAAAAAATGGCAGTCCTTACTTCTTTGGGCTGTCAGAAATCAGATAGATACCCTCGTATTTTCCATCCGAAATGCGATTCCCGATAAAGACGCCAAAGGGGACGCTTTTTTTTCAAAATCTTTTCAAAAAACCTTTAAGAAATTTGCCGGTTCCCCCCATGAGTTGCTGGAATTGGCGGAAAGTTACGCCATGACCATTGAACTTGGGGGCTGGGATTTATCGCTGTTTGTGCCCCGGCGGTATTATCTCTTCAATCGGGAAATGTTCCGCATGGACGCAGGCCGGCGGGATAAAGAATACAACTTTTGCCCCACCGCGCCGGATACCATCAAGATGCTTCAAAGCGAGGCGGCTAAAGTTTTTCGGTCTCATCCTGAAATTGAAGTGTATCATCTGTGGCCCGATTTGGGCCATGAAAAGGCCTGGTGTTCTTGTCCTACCTGCCGAGCCTTTACCGTGGAGGAACAAAACCGCATAGCCGTCAACGCGGTGGCCGACGCGCTGACGCGGATAAACCCTCAGGGAAGAATATCGTATTACGAAAATCCTCCCCGAAAAGGCGATATTGAAGCCCGGCCCAATCTTTTTCGGGTGAACTGCCTCCCCGGAGAAGCCGGCGCGGAAGCCGGAGGCTGGTTTTCCGCCCGGCCCTTCCAAAAGGTCTAGCCATGGAATCAGCTTTGGGGGAGGCCGAGCTTTTCCAGGACCGCTTTGGCTTTTCGGGCGATGCCGCTGTTCTTTTCATCGGCCAAAAGCCGAATCTCCGCGGCAAAGGACTTGAACTCATTCGTAAGAATCATATCCAAAGCATAGGACTTTTCGACGACTCCCCCGGAACTCAAAAACCGCCGGACCAAACCTTCGAGTTTACCGGTTTTTCCTGCGCATACATCTTTTAAAAATCCGTTGTACAGAGCTTTCTGATTTCGCTTTTGGGCGTCATCCATTTCTTCGATGACCCTATCGGTATATCCTCCCGGGTCGTTTTGAATAAGCATCTCTGCGGCAAGAATTCTCGTTCGGTCTGAGGTTTTCCGGTCCGAAAAAAGTTTTTCCAACACGGTTTTGCTTTCTCCGTCCCATATCGCGCCGAGAGCTTTAATCGACGCTTCTTTTACGGTGGGAACTTCGTCGTACTCGGCCCGAAACCGCAGATACGGTACGGCTCCGTTTAACTTGCGTTCCCCGGCGGCTTTTGCCGCGCCGAGACGGGTCCGAAAATAGGAATCCCGGAAACTTTCCAAGATAGCCTCCTCCGCTTGGGGACCCGAAAAGGGCCCCAGGGATCCAACCGCCGCGGACCGCAGATTCGGATCCGCCGAGCTTAAAGCCCCCAGAATTGCCGCAAGCCCGGCCTCATCGCCGATCTTAGCCAGAGCCTCCACCGCGGCAATCCGCACGACAGCGCGTTCGTCCGGGTTTTCCGCGATCTCGCACAGCAGAGGAAGCCCCGCCTTAGAACCGGTCTCGCCGAGGGCGGCGATAATCTCCCACATACTTTTTTCAGGGGGATTTCGGTTGCTGTAAAAATCGATCAAATACTCCGCCACCGGATCGCTTTCTTTACTGCCCTTCACGGCCCGGCCCAGGGCTTTGAAGGCCGGGTTCATGTACCGTTCCTCGTTGGCGTCGAGCAGATCTTCCAGAGGGGCTACCGCGGCTAAGGCATGCACTTTACCGACATAGTCAAGGGCCGCCAAAACCGTGGAATGGGCTTCGTCGTCCCTTTCGGCTATGGCGCGTAAGGCTCGCTCCTCAAGCCCCGGGGCTTCCCGTTCTGCAAAAAAGCCCAACAACCCAGTGAGAATATTCTGATTTCGAGTGGTTTGGGATATTTTTACGAGTTCCGCCTCAAGATTTTTGTCCATTAACTCCGATTTTTCATCTTTTAAGGTCTGAATGAGCGCGGCAATCTCGGTTTCCGTGCCGTAACGCACGGTATCCCTTCGTTTTTCGTCCTCGGTCTGCCCGGCCGAGACAATTTCCACCGCGAAGCCCGGAGAAATCGAGAAAAAAAACAAAAGCCCGGAAAAAAAACTTTTAAAAACCATCTTTTAGCCTCCTTGGGTGTAACGTTGTAAAAAAGTCTGGGAAAAAACCGAAAACCGGTCTTCCTGTATCGCCTGCCGAGCTTGCTTTACCAGATCCTGCAAGAAAAAGAGGTTATGGTAACTCAAAAGTATAGAAGATAAAATTTCCTGGGCCCTGAACAGATGCCGCAGATAGGCTCGGGAGTAATTTCGGCAGACCTTACAACCGCACTCTGAATCTATCGGCGAAAAATCGAGCCGGTATTCGTTTTTCTTCAGGGCGATCAAGCCGTCTCGGGTAAAGGCATGACCTATCCGGCCGGTCCGAGTCGGCAGGACGCAGTCAAACATATCGATCCCTCCGGCCAGGGCCCCAAGGATGTACTGAGGCGTGCCAATCCCCATAACATACCGGGGCTTTTCCGGGGGCAGAAGGGAGGCGGTGTAATTCATGAACTCGGCAAAGACCTCCGGAGGTTCCCCGACGGACAGTCCGCCCACCGCAATTCCCGGAGTATCCGCGGCTAGGGCCAATTCCGCGCTTCTGCGCCGCAGATCCGGGTAAAAATTCCCCTGTACTATGGCAAAAAGTTTTCCTTCGTATCCTTCGGAAACTTTTTCCCTCCAGGTCTGCTTGGATTTCTCAAGCCAATACCCGGTGAGTCTCACGGCTTCTTCGGCCCGGTTATACGGCGTTTCCCAAGGACTGCACACATCAAGTTGCATGAGGATGTCGCTGTTGAATTTACTCTGGAGGCTGACCACGTTTTCCGGGGTGAGGGTATGGGAAGAACCATCGATGTGGGAACGAAATTCGACGCCCTCCTCCCGAATTTTCCGAAACGGCGCGAGGGAAAAAACCTGAAAGCCTCCGGAATCGGTAAGAATGTTTTTGTTCCAGTGCATGAAGCGATGAAGCCCCCCGGCTTGGGCTATAAGCTCGGCCCCGGGACGGAGATAAAGATGATAAGTATTGGAAAGAAGTATATCGAATCCAATTTCCGCGAGGTCCTCCGGAGTGAGGGCCTTGACCGTTCCATTGGTGCCGACCGGCATAAACGCCGGGGTCGATACCAAGCCATGGGGAAGGGTCATCGTGCCGGTTCGGGCTTTCCCTGAAGTTTTTTCTATCCTGAACATCCCGTTTTCCATCTTAGGAACGGCCGGGAAGGGCCACCCGAAATCCCAGGTAGTTATCCCGGGCAAAAGGGTTGTTCCCGCACCGATAAGCCGCGCGCAAATACCGGGCCCCGCCGCCCCAGCTTCCGCCCCGAATGACTCGGCTCGCGCCGCAGGAGGGTCCCACCGGGTCATAGGTTCGATGAATATCATACGCGTCGAACCAATCCCAACACCACTCCCAAACGTTGCCATGCATATCGTACAAACCCCAACGATTTGGAGGGAAAGCGCCTACCGGCGTGGTCTTCTCCCGATACGTTCCTTTCGGGCCCTCGCTGTACGGATAAGTTCCGTCGTAATTCGCCTGATCCGTGGAAATCGACGCGCCGGTATTGAAAGGCGTCGTGGTTCCGGCCCGGCAGGCGTATTCCCATTCGGCTTCGGTGGGGAGCCGGTAGCCGTCCGCGGCCCGGTTCAGCCGGATTACATCGCCCTTCGCGGTATAGACTGGGACCCGGCCCTCTTCTACGCTTCGGGCGTTGCAATAGGCTATGGCGTCGTACCAATTCACATTTTCCACCGGCAGTTTCGGACCCTTGAAATGGCTGGGATTTATATCGTTATACGTTTCGTACTCCTGCTGGGTGACCAGATAAGCTCCCATAAAAAATTCCTGAATGATGATTTCATGGGGAATTTCGTTTTCTATGCGTTCCGGTTCTCCAAAGGGGCTTCCCATCATGAAAGAGCCTTCCGGAATTCGGACGAATCCGGTCTGGTTTTGGGCTTCCGGCTCCGGCTCCGGGGAGCTGGGAATCTCGATTTTCGGCTCCGGATTTGCTACCGTTTCGGTCTGGCTCTGAGTTTTTGGGGTCTCGGATTCGCTGGGGTCCGGCCTGGCGGCTTTTTTCAGCCAGTATAGGGCCTGGGGATATCGGCGCAATTTTTCAAACTGAAGCCCCAGAACGTATTGAGCTTGTTTATCTCCGGTTTCGGCGGCTTTTTCGAGTTCGGCAATTCGGGATGGATCCGCTTCTTTCTGCTCCAGGACGATGGTTTCGAGGAAAGCTATACTTTCGGCGGCTTCTTCCGGAGAGAGCATATACTCGTCCTGTAATTGCTGGATCAAGCGTTGTTTTACCGGTTCGAGGGTCGCCGCCGCAAGCATTTCCTGATAGGCGTTAAGTTCGAGGCTGTACAGGAAGGCCCGGATTTCCTTTCTGAAACCGGTCTTCGCGGGATGGTCTGCGTAATTATGGAGTAAAACCTTACAGCGACTGCTTTGTTCGAGGATGCCGATTCCCTGTTCCGCGATAAAGGCGTGTATCAATTCCTGAAAAGCTGATTCCATACTTTTATTTTAACGGGTATAGGGTATTTTCTCAAGCCGTCTTGAAAATAAGCCTTGACAAACTGGGCCTTGGAGCTTATTGTTAGAGAATATTAACAGAATGGAGGATTAGGATGCGTTTTAGTTTTCTGATTTGTTTTCTTTGTTTCGGTTCTCTCCTTGCTTCCGCCAGCGCGAAAAAAGAAGGGTATCCCAAAGAAATCAATATTTCGTATGTGGAATCTCCCTTTAATCTCCAGCTTATGGTGATGAAAGAAAAGGGGATGCTGGAATCGGCCTTTCAAGAAAAGAATATCCGGGTCCGCTGGTGGGATATTAACTCCGGGGCTCATCAGGCCCAAGCTCTGGCCGCCGGGTCCTTGGACATTGCGTCGGTGATCAACAGCATATCGGTGATTATGGCAAATGCCGCAGGAAACCGGGTGGAGATTGCCGGCATCGTGAGCCGTCCGACCCGGACTTACGCGCTTATGACCGGACAGGAGGGTCCCCAAGCAATTCAGGACCTGAAAGGAAAAACCATCGCGGGACCGAAAGGGACCGTCTTGCACCAAATGCTTGTAGCCGCCTTGGGGTCCCAGGGACTGAGCCTTACCGACGTGAACTTTATTTCCATGGATCTGCCTGAAGCCCGAACCGCTCTGCTGGCCGGCAAGATCGACGGAGCTTTGCTGGCGGCTTCGTTAATTATCCGCAGTGAAGAAGCCGGGTTGAAGACGCTCTTTACCGCCGACGGTTACATCAACCCCTTGCTCCTAACCGCGGTCCGGCCTGGGTTTGCCAAAAAGTATCCTGAATTGCTGGAGATCTACCTAAAAACCCAGCAGGAAGCCTATACCTGGATTCTGCATAATCCGGAAGAGGCCGTTGGGATAGGGGCAAAAATCCAGCAGATTTCCCCGGAAGACGGTAGAGCTCTGTATACTTGGAGCGGGATGGATTCCAGCTTCACCCAAAACGACCTGGCCAGCCTGACCAGAGACACGGCCTTCCTTTTAGAGCAAAAGATGATCGAGCAGTCCATCGATCCGGCGGATATAACGCTTCCGGTTGCTTTCGGTAAATGATTTTTTCAAAAGAAAAAAGCCTTCCCCGGGATCTTATACATTTCCTGATCCTTCCGGGGATTCTGGCGCTTTTATGGCACTTTCTCAGTAAGTTTAAATGGGTAAACCCCTATTTGATTCCTTCTCCGGCAAAAGTAATGGCCGGGGCGATCCGCCTTTTGGAAAGCGGCGAACTGGGAAGGCATCTTGGGATAAGTCTTCTGAGGGTTTTGTCGGGCTACGGAATTTCGATAGCCTTCGCCCTTCCTTTGGCTTTTGTATTTCACTACAGTCCCATTCTCAAAAAGCTCTTCCATGGGATTTTTGAATTCCTCCGGGCGGTTCCGCCCCTGGCCCTGATCCCCCTGTTGATTCTCTGGTTTGGATTGGGCGAAGCCTCAAAGCGGGCGGTTATTGTATTGGCGACTTTTTTTCCGGTTTTTCTCAATGTATTAAGCGGTTTCAATACGATGGATCCCCGGTGGTTTGAGTTATCCAAATCCCTGGAACTGTCCTGGTTTCGGCATATCCGGTTTATTTTGATTCCCGGGGCCCTTCCCCAGATTGTTACCGGATTCCGGCTTGGTTTTGGGTATGCTTGGCGAGCTTTGCTGGGGGCCGAACTGTTTGCTTCCTCCGAAGGCTTGGGGTATCTCATTACCGACGCTCAGGAAACGGCTCGGATCGACCGAGTCTTCGTGGGGATTTTAACTATCGGCCTTATGGGTATTCTGGTTGATGCCCTTTTCGGCGGAATTCTCCGGGTTCTTTCCCTCAATACCGAAGATAAAAACTGGGGTAAAAATGGCTGAAATAGTACTTTCCGGGGTAAGCCGTTCATTTTGGAATCCGGGAAAAGAAATCGCCGCGGTACGGAATCTGAATCTCCGCATCCCTTCCGGCGGTTTTATCGGTATTATCGGCAAGAGCGGGTGCGGAAAAACAACCCTCCTGAAACTCCTTGCCGGCTTAGAACAGCCGGACGCCGGAACAATCCAATGTACCGGAGCCGCTCCCCGTTTCAGCCTGATGTTTCAGGATCCCCGGCTCCTGCCCTGGCTGACGGTAGAACAAAATGTACGTCTTGCCTTTCCAGCGAAAGGACGTTTTCAGAAGGATCTGGACGCTATGCTGGACTTGGTGGGCCTGGGGGATTGGAAAGGCCTATTTCCCCGCAAGCTGTCCGGGGGCATGGCCCAACGAGTAGCTCTGGCCCGGGCCCTGTGCCGAAAACCTCAAATTCTGCTTCTGGATGAACCTTTCGGCGCGTTAGACGCCTTTACCCGGAAACAACTGCGGGAAGAGCTGAGTGAAATTTGGAAAACCCTTGCCATGACAGTTATTTTGGTAACCCATGATATTGAAGAAGCGGTTTATCTTTCGGATGAGGTTATTCAAATGAAAAACGGTACTATCGACGCGGCTATTAAAGTAGAGCTTTCCCGCCCCCGAGACTGCCGCAGTCCGGAGTTTCAAAGGATCTGCCGTAATATTGAAGATACCCTTTTTGGCTAATTTTCGGGCAAAGCCATAAAACCGGATTCCTGCAAATAGGGTTTCCCCAGATTCAAAATAAATTTTCCAAATCTTTCCCCGGCAGGATTCAATAAGGCAATTCCATATACTCCATAAACATTGTGCGTATCGGGAATAGCCAATACGGTAAGCGATGGATCCCGCAAAAATACCGCGCCGCTTTTGTATCCCACAAATACATCGGCCTGACCGGTACGAATCAGATAGGCCCCGGCCGGCTCTCCCGCCGGAATCGCAGACCTTTTCCCGCCGGCAAGCCAAAGAGACCGCTCTTTAAGCCAATTCCCAACTCCAGGATGAGTCTTTTCGATATTGCTGAAAAGCTCCAGAGCATAATCTCCGCTGGGATCGTGGCGTAGAAATGCCGATTCTTAATTTGGGATTCGTCAACACGTCAAGCCAATGCATCCCCGCCGTCAACGCCGAAGACCGAACCGTAAGACCCAAGGCATTGCGGGCAAAAGGAAAGGTTCGATAGGCCCAGCCGGAATCCAAAAGTTTTTCGGGATGCGCCGTATTCGCCGAAGCAAACAAATCCGGCTTCTGCCCGCGCTCGATAGCTTCTCGCAGTAATCCGGCGGGGCCGAATACAAAATCTATCGACTGCCCGTATACCGATTGATACGCATCGGCCATGCGCGAAAAGGCCCTGCGCAAACTGCCGGCGGCAAATACCGTCATATATCAAATATCGGCAAATATCCCGCCTGAGGAATATATTTTATCGGAATGGAATAGGCTTTCGTAAGATGTTCTTCGGTCAACACTTCTGCGGTTTTCCCAAAAATCCAATGCAAATCCGGCATGAAAAGCAACGTGTTATCCGCAATATACCACGCGTGACTCGGATCATGAGTCGTAAAAAGAATGGTTTTATCTTCCTGTTTGGAAAGACGTTTCAAAAGTTTGAGAGTCGATTCCTGATTGCGCATATCCAGCGCGCTGGCCGGTTCGTCCAGAGCGATGGCGGAAGCATTTCCCGCAAGAGCCCGGGCAATCAGTACCATCTGCCGCTGACCCCCGGAAAGCGTGTTGTAAGGCCGATCCGCTAAATGTGCTATACCAAGTAAAGCGAGGGCGCGTAATGCGGCGGTTTCATCTTCCTTATTAGGCAAAGACAGAAGTTCTATCCAAGAAGCTCTTCCCATAAGGGTCATGTCTAAAACAGTATAGCTAAACTGAGGACTAAAAAATTGAGGTACGAAAGCTATAGGTTCAGTAATACTAACTCGTCCCGCAAGAACCGGTAAAAGGCCGATAATAGTATGCAGAAACGCGGTTTTTCCGCTTCCGTTCGCGCCTAAAATGGCGGTAATATTTCCCGAACCGCTATAAAAATCCAACGGCGAAAAAAGCGGGTTTTTATAGCCAAAGACCAATTTTTCGGTTTTTATGCTCATATTTTCCTTGTTCTAAGCAGTAATACGGTAAAAAAAGGCGCGCCTAAAACAGCGGTAATAATGCCCAAGGGAATTTCGGCGGAAGATAACATTCGCGCGCAATCATCAACTAGGATCATAAATCCGCCGCCTAAAAGCATCGCGGTAGGAAGTACCGCGCGATGATCAAAACCTCCGACGATTCGGGCAAGATGCGGAATTACTAATCCTATCCAGCCGATGCTTCCGCTTACCGCCACTTGCGCGGATACTATCAGGGCGCACAAAGTTAGTATTACAGGTTTTGCGAAAGCCGCGTTTCGGTCAAGGGCTTTCGCGTCCCGGCTTCCCAGCGAAAGCACATTGATCCGCCAGCGCAAACGCAACAGTAAAACTGTTCCCGGCAAAAAGGCCAAAGCGAATAATCCGGTTTTAGGCCAATCCGCGTTGGCAAAACTTCCCATAAGCCAAAATACGATATTTGGCAATTTCGTTTCGGTATCCGCGAGATACTGAATCATACTCACCAACGCGCTGAAAAAGCCATTTAAAATAAGTCCCGCAAGAACCAGAATGAGATTCGATTCTTGTTTCAGTAAACCCGCAAGGGCGTATACCAAAACTAAGGCCCCCATACCAAAACCAAACGCGCAGAGCATCAACACTCCGCCGGACGCGCCTAACAAAATCGCCAGCGCGCCCCCGAAAGCCGCTCCGGACGTTACTCCGATTACATGAGGATCAACTAAAGGATTGTGAAACACTCCCTGCAACGCCGCGCCGCACAAGGCAAGTCCGGCTCCTGCGCAAAAAGCCGTTAATAGGCGGGGAAGCCGAATCGTCCAAATAACCTGATATTCCAACGGCAAATTCTGCCGCGCCCCTTCTGGATGGAGCAATACTTCAAAAACCGTTCCCGGAGCTATCGGATATTTTCCCATCCCCAGGGAGATAAATCCTACGATAAATACCAGCAAAGGAAGAATATTTTTGAAGGGTGGTTTTTTTAACAATATTTTTTTCAAAATTTTTCTCCTAAAGATATACCTTCTAACGTTCTGGTTGTATACGGCGCAAAAGCGTATTAATCTAGTCCGCTGAACCCAGCCCTGTAGCGCGCCAAGTCGGCATCAAAATACGGTATATTGTCAAATAATTCTTTCGCTTTAAATATACCCTTACCTTTTACAAATACTCTAAACACAACATCCCCATAATATTTATAATGAGGAATATTGTTTTCAATAATTTCTATCTGGGCTTCTTCAAGAATTCTTTTGTATGTATTCATTAGTTCATTCGATCTTGTAAAACAAATCAAATGCCAGTGTTCAATTTCGTTTATTATAAAATTTTTATAATAATTCACTGCGTCTTCTAAATCGTAGGTTGAATAAAAAGACTTTGTTTTATGGCCTCTTTCCGTATAATATATTTCCCATTTTTGTCCGTCATTGTTTAAACAATTCACATCATCGGCGGGATGTATATTTTTTATCCCATAGATGTAAAATTGATTGCAACCTTCCGCGATCAAATCATTATAGAGATTTTTTAACTTTTCAAAAGTATCAAAATTCACATTCATTTTTCTTCCTCCAATAATGTATTCGCAGTGGGGTTTAATACCCCCTCCGCTCTGCGGCGGGGTTGGTTGATTAAACTATTTTTTTACAATAATGTCAAGGGCAAATGGCACATAACGTTCACGGTGTAAGCCGTATTGCTCCCGCTGAATCTTGCGCTTTAGGGCGCGCATATTATATTTATTTAATACATTATTTTTATATTCCCTCCATTGTGTAAAACCCTCATTTGTTTCTTTATCAAAATCAATGATTTTACTTTCTGTTGTATCAAAGGCCTGTAAATTAATTTTTTTACATACTAATCCAATGGCTTTTAACGCCTCATCTTCTCCCCTAACGTGCAACATTATATTATTTATAGGATCATCTTCCCCAACATTAAATTCTATTGAAAATGTTTCTTCATCCAAAATGAGCCAATTTTCATCATTGGAGTTAATATAGGGGAATATTTTTTTAATTTCATTTATAAAAAAGTTATACGCCATTTGCCCTAAAATTAGTCGGAATATATTGTATAAAAATTATACAAAAAATAGCTTGAAAAATAAAATGGATGTTTTATAATATACACCATGGAAATTAAAACAAATGAACTGGACTACAATATTTTCAAAAGACAGGAAGAAAAATCTGGAAAAAATATTATAAAACGCGGTGTGGAAACTATTGATTTTATGATTGATGGGAATTCATTATTGAAAAAATTAACTGAAAATGATAGGAATAATGATTTTATGGGATGTTTTAGTAAAGGCTGGAATAAATTAAATGAAAAAAGTAAAAATCAATTATTGGTTAAAACAAAACCTGAAACTGAAAATGGGCGTGTATTAATATATGTTTGCCCTGAATGTGGGGATATTAGTTGCGGGGCATTATGCTGTAAAATAAAAAAAGAAAATGGATTATATATTTGGAATGATTTTGCTTATGAAAATGATTATGAAGAAGCAATAATTAATAAAAATATTGGAACATTTTATTTTAAAGAAAAAAATTATGAAGAAACGATAATCAAATTATTTTCAATAATGGAATAAAAAAATGGAGTACGGGCAAACGGCGCGTAACAGGTCTGTATATGCTTCGGCGGCTTACGCCGCCTTCGGCCTACGAAAACCGCAGCCGGGGTTGCGCGCCTTTGTGCGAACGGACTTTAGTCCGATTTCTCCGGCACATTTTGCCCGCCGCTGAAACCGCTGCGCGGTTTCTTTATCGCGGCGGTCAAAACGTCAGATACAACCGGAACGGTATGCGCCATAAATCCCGAATTTTTCCCTGAATGTATAAAAATATACTTTTCCCTTAAAAATTTGGTTTTTTAAGGATGTTTTACCCTCTTGCAAAAAATATAAAATAATGCAATAATCTACTTTGAGTATATTCTGGAGGTATTTATGGCTAAAAAGAATCCCTTGGCGGAAATATTTGGCTTTCCCATTGATAATTTAAGCCTGGAAGCAACCCGCTATAGGAAGAATAAACTATGTCCTTATAATAATAAAGTCCCCTCTTGTACAAAGGATAAAGCAAATGACCCTTTAGGGGTATGTTCAGTATTTGACAAAGACGATATTGCCATAACCTGCCCGGTAAGGTTTAGAGAAAGCTGGTTAATTGCCGAAGATGCGGCTAATTTCTTTTTCCCCCAAGATGCAACGTGGACATCA
>JAIRPY010000085.1 GCA_031256905.1 Spirochaetaceae bacterium | reverse complement strand
GCGGGAGTTTCCAGCAACGTGCTTGACTTCATCGTCGCCGCGGACGACGCGGTCATCATCACCACGCCGGAGCCGACCGCCATTACCGACGCCTACGGAATCATCAAAATCATCGCCACCGAACACGACGGCCTGAATATGGGCTTGAAACTCGTGGTAAACCGGGTCAAAACCGTCGCGGAAGCCAAAAAAGTCGCAGACCGGATGACCAACATCGCCGGGCAGTTTCTGAATCTCAAGGTGGATTACCTCGGCTTCATCTACGACGATGCGGTAGTTTCCCAAGGGGTTATCCGGCAGAAGCCCTTCATGGTAATAGACCCTAAAAGCAAAGCGTCCCTTTGTGTCCAGCACATTGTGGACCGGATGGAAAAAACTGAGCCGGTTCGGGAAAGCGGAGGCTTTTCAGCGATGATCCGCCGGCTTTTCGGCAGAGCGTAACGGGAGGAACTATGTTCAGCGTAAAAGCAAGCGGCAGTGCGGCGGCCGGCGCGTTTGTTCTCTCTTTGGCGATAGGCATCCTGCACAAAAGCAGTCTCTTCGTGTTGTGCCTGCGGGGAGTTTTATGCGCCCTGCTGTTTTTCGTTCTGACTGCGGCGGGGCATATTCTCATTGCCCGGTATCTGCCGGAACTGCTCAAACTCGGCAAAGAGGACGAAGAAGAGGAATCCGACGAGCCGGGTTCCCATGTGGATATTTCCGTCGAAGATGAGGATGAGCAAACTCAAACCGAAGACGATAAATTTAAACAGGCCGTCGCGGCCGCCTTAAATCCGCAAGACGAAGAACCGGCCCCCGAACCGCCGGCTTCTGAAGAAAATCAAGCAGAATTTGAAGAAAATCCAGATCCCCCGCCGCCGGAGCCGCAGAAAAATATAGATCAGAACGCTAAAAACGTATATACTGAAGAAGAGCCGGCGATAACTGAAAGAAAACCCGGGGACGATAAACCCCCGGACGAGGGCGGATATAATTTGCCCAAAAAGACGCAACCCGGCGGGACCCCGGAGACGCCGGAAAAGAGTCCGAGAAAAAAACCTGAGGTGGATCCGTCAAAGTTGGACCCGAAGCAGATGGCATCTACTATACAAACGATGTTAAGACAAGAAGATTAAGAGGGGATAAAGGGTATGGGGAACACCCCCCTGGAGCAAAAAACGGAAGATCAACTGTGGGTGGAGTACCGCCGGAGCCGGGATTCAAAAATCCGGGAAACCTTTATAAAACAGTACGCCCCGCTGGTGAAATATGTGGCCGGAAAAGTCGCTATCGGGATGCCGCACAACGTCGAGTTTGATGATCTGGTGGGCTACGGCACCTTCGGATTGCTGGACGCCATCGACAAATTTGACCCGGAAAAGGGGGTAAAATTCAAAACCTACGCGGTCACCCGTATTCGGGGTGCAATTTTCGACGAACTCAGGTCCATAGACTGGGTCCCCCGGTCGGTCCGGCAGAAAACCCGGGAAGTCGAAGAAGCCGTCGGCGCCCTCGAAGCCCAGCTGGGCCGAACCGCCACGGACCAGGAAATCGCCAACAGTTTAGGGATGGACGAAGACGAATACACAAAAACAATGATGAAAATATCCGGGACTTCCATTCTTTCCTTAAACGACGTCTGGTTTTCCGGAGACGAAAACGATAAAGTGTCCATCGGGGACAGTATCGAATCCCCCATAAGTCTTAACCCGGACGTTATCGTCGAAAAAGACGAAATCCGCCGGGTCATTGTCGAACATATAAGCGAACTGCCGGACAAAGAAAAAAAAATTTTGGTTCTCTATTACTACGAGGATTTAACCTTGAAAGAAATAGGACAAGTATTGGAAGTAACCGAGTCCCGGGTGTCCCAACTGCACACCAAAGCGATAAGCCGGCTTCGGTCGAAATTAACGAATATTCGTAAAGGAATCGTGTAAATGGTCGATTTTGTCCAACTTCAGCAATTAATGAAAGCCCAACTCGACTCGGATCGGGCGGTAAAAATTGTAGACGTAGACGGCCCCAATTTGGACGCGGCCGTCGCGGAAGCCGCGGTGATGCTCAATATGCCCGTCGGCCGGATCGAGTACGAAGTTGTCGAACGGGGCTTTCCCGGCTTCTTAGGGACCGGTAAAAAAGATTGGAAAATCAAAGCCTACGGCAAACTGGTCAACAAAAAAATCGCCGACCTTGAAGCCGCCGCCGAAACCAAAACCGAAGCCGTTACTGTCGAGGTCATCAAGGATAAAGACGGCGACGTATTTGTCCAACTGACCGATGACGGGGCCATGCTCAAGGTTACCGCCCCCATCGGCGCGGGCAAACGGGTGACCGAAGGGGAAGCCAATCTGCTCTTGAAAACCCGGGACATCACGGACATCGACGCCAACATCGTCAAAATGGCGGTCCGGGAAGCGAAGGGCCTCTACATCCGAGTCGGGGGATTCAACCGCAAGTATTCCAACGACGTTATGGCTTCGGTGAACATCACCGATCAGGATATGAAAGCCTTTGTTTCCCTTATGCCCCCTGGACCCGGCGGCGCGGATATGACCGCGGAAATGCTCACCAAGGTTCTCAAAGACAATAAAGTTATGTCTGGATTAAAAGAAGAATTTATCATCGAATTCACGGATCGTCCGTCCTATAAAACTCCGGTGCTTGTCGCCGAAGGCTCAGAGCCGGCAAACGGCAAGAACGCGTATATTCAGTACGCCTTCAACGCGGGAGGAAAAGCCCGGCCGAAACAGCGAAGCGACGGCCGGGTCGATTTCCGGGAAAGTAACAGCATCCAAAACGTGGTCAAGGATCAGCCTTTGGGGAGAAAAATTCCCATTGAAGAAGGCAAACCCGGCAAAACCGTAACCGGCGCATACCTGCCCGCAAAAGCCGGGACGGACCTCGACCTCAACTCGGTTCTGGGGAACAACGTCTACATCGGGGACGATAAATGTACGATTTACGCCAAATGCGCGGGGCAGTTCGTCCTGGCGGCAGGCAAAATCAACGTGGAACCGGTCTACACGGTACAAGGCAACGTCAATCTCAAAACTGGTAACATCACATTTCTTGGGACCGTCATCGTTACCGGCAATGTCGAAGACGGCTTCTCGGTCAAAGCCACCAGCAGTATCGAGGTTAAAGGAACCGTCGAAAAAGCCGAAATCGAAGCCGAAGGAGACGTGGTCATTCTCAAAGGCATAAGCGGCAAAGGCGCAGGAAGCGTCAAAGCCGGCGGGTCCGTCTGGGCGAAATTCATCGAAAACGCAACGATTGAAGCAGGCAATATGGTGGTCGCCAACGACGGCATCATAAACTCCCAAGTCGACGCGCTTAAACGCATCGTTTGCGCGGGCAAACGGGCCCGCATCGTCGGGGGATGCTACCGGGCTTCCGAGGAAATTAACGCTAAAATTATCGGCAGTGCGGCCAGCGGTACCGAAACCATCTGCGAAGTCGGCGTCGATCCCAAAACCAAAAAGCAATTCGACGACCTCATCGACCGCAAGCTCAAAACCGAAAAAGAATTGGAAGAAGCGAAACTCAATTTCCAAACCTTAGACAACATCCTCAAACAGCGCAAATCCCTGCCGGAAGATAAAGAAAAACAAATGCAGGAAATTATGGTCCAACATAAAGAGCTTACCGAGGAACTCAAGGGCATAAACGCGGAACTCGATAAACTGAAATCCCTCATGAATACCGTTAAAACCCGGGGACGGGTTTCCGCGTCAGAGAAAATCTTCCCCGGAGTCAAAGTCATCATCCGGGATCAAAACGAAGACGTCAAAAACGAGTACAAAGCCATCACCTTCATCCTTGAAAACGACCTCATTAAGGCGGTCAAGTACGAAGCGCCGGATGAAGAATCGACTCGGCCCCCCCCGGAAATAGGAGAATAGCAATGGCCCTACAGCCTCTGGATCTACAGACCTTATTCACCCAGATTGATAAGGTCGGGAAACTGCAAAGCGCGGAACGAGACGGCCTAGCGGTTCAGCAGTCTATGCAAAGCGGGCACCTTCAGAAAAAAAATGACGAACAGGTGCATTCGGTGGACCAGACCAAAGAAGACGAGGAGACTGAAGCCATAAATGATCGAAGGGCCCGGAAAAAATCCGAAAAAAGAAAAAATCCGAAAAAAGAAAAAGAAGAAGACCCGGAAACGAAAAAACCTCCGGAGTTTCGGGACCCTAGTTTAGGGAAGCATATCGATTTGAGTTTTTGAGATTATTTGCCCTTTTAGTATCCGATAAGGATGTATATGGAAATTATCTTTTCCGCGGGAAGTCTTATTTTATGTGCCGTTTTTTTTCTCTATTTTAAAGCCTATCTGCGGCGCAGAACTGGACCGGATCGGCTTCTCGCGGAATTTCGGGAGGAAGTGTACAAGTTAATCGCCGAAATCGACACCGCCACCGATAAGGACGCGCTTTTGGTCGAAGAGCGAATAAAAACCCTGCGAGGAATTTTAGAAGAAGCGGATAAACGCATCGGGGTGCTTCTGCGAGAAATGGACCGCAAACAGTTTCAGGAAGAAACTTATTCGGAACTCGGCAGAAAGCGCCAGGTTCTCGGCGGGGCCCAGAAAAAAGCGGTTCCCGGTGTGGTCCCATTTCCCGATCCGCTTCCCCCGGAAGAGCCGACCGAATCGGCAGGACCCCATATCGTCATCCCGGAAAAGCAAATCGAGCCGAAAGCTCTCCCCATCCGGGAGCAGATTCTCGATTTATCCCGGGCCGGGCTTGATTCCCGGCTGATCGCCCTGCGCCTCGGCCTCAGCATCGCCGAAGTCGAAACCGCTATCGCTATCTCCTCTGCTCAGGTCTGACACCAAAAGCGGAAGGGAGGGCTTTTCTTTTTTTGCGCCTTGTGCTAGGGTGAGGGTATGTGGTTGTTTTGCCTTCTCTGGACGCCTCTGCTCTATTTTTTTTGGTCCGCTTTGACTCCTGAGCAGGGCGCCGGCGGGAGGGGCATTGCCGCGCTTGTGCTGGGGAGCGTTACCGGAGGAACGAAATTTTTTCTTGGGGCCTTTGTCGAGCCTGAAGGCTTCAGCGTATCCCGGTGGGTGAGCGGTTTTGTCGATATGGTATCCGCGCCGGTTCTGCTTCCTTTTGCGGTGTATATGCTTTTGCTTCCCTTAAAGGGGACCCGGAATTTCGGGAGTTTCGCGCTTCTGTGGCTTATTCCCGATATCGGCATCCGACTGGCAGGCTGGAACGTTCAGAACAATCCGTTACTTCTCGTATTGGTGCCGGTTTTGCAGACCGCCATCGCGTTGGGTCTAGCGTCCTGCCTTAGGCTGATGGGAACGAAGAAAATCGGCGGAGTGTTCCTGGGCTTCCTGGGCATTTGCGCGGTGCCTCTCGCGGGAGCCACATCGTACTGGGCCTTTTTTTCGCAAAATCCTTTTTTGGGCCGGATTTTTTTCGGCCTTACCGTATTTCCGGGGATCGCAGGCCTTCTCGTATTGCTTTTTAGAACAAGAAAAGTCTGATTTATCTCTTAATCTTGTCTATTATTCTAATATGAGTTATACTAAAAGTCAAAAGTTTTTAAAATAATCTGGGGAGGGATTACGCACGAATAAAGGAGAGACTGCATGAAATTAAAGATTAAGCTGACGATAATTATTACGTGCCTTATGATTGTGGTGGTATCGGTGATTTCCCTCGTACTGCTGGTACGGTCCGTTAATCATCAGATTGATGAGGCCTACCAAAGTATGGAACTCGCGGCCGGATTGTACGCAAAGGACTTACAGGGACGGTACGGCGTTTATTACGGAACTATCAAAGCCTTAGCCGAGATTATGAATAGTTACGAATCCGTGCTGGTTGAAAACCGGCGGCGGCAGTTCACCAACGCTATGCGGGGGATTATGGAATCGAACCCCCATTTTGTGGGGATGTACTCGGTGTGGAAGCCCGGCGCGCTGGACGACCGGGCCGAGGAATTGGCCAACACTCCCGGCACGGATCATACCGGTAATTTCATTCCCTTTTTCAGCAGAGCTTCGGGGTCCCTTCAGCTTGAGGCCTACAAGGATTTTCAAAGCGTCCTGGCCGGAATTTCCAATGTGCCGACGGTCAGTAATCCTGCTCCTCGGCTTATCGGCAAGCGCAGTACCCTTACTATGAACATAACTTATCCGATTATAGCGGATTCCAACCATGTTCCTGTGGGAGTGATCGGTATTATTGTGGATTTGGCCGTCACCCAAGACGTCATCGCCGCGATAACTCCCTATGAAGGCGCGGGAGAGCTTATCCTTCTGTCCCCGGACGGCGTTATTGCCGCCCATGGCGAACATACGGACCTGATCGGCAAAAAGTTTCAGGACGCTTTCGTGTCCCATGGGACCATAAACGCCGAGGACGTTCCCGTTCTTGAGCGCGCGCTTCAATCCGGTAAACCCGTGCTTATCCGGAGCAGAGGCACCATCTCCCAAGGCTACCCGATCCACATCGGAGAAACGAAAACGCCCTGGATGATGGTCGCGGATGTGGAAATTAAAATCGTATTGGCGACGGCTTACAGTTTAATCGCTTTTGCCGGCAGTTTCGGCTTGGTCGCGCTTATCGCCACGGTAATTTTGGTGTATTTCACGGTAAATTACGTGGTTAAGCCGATTATCGAAATTTCCCTCACCCTCAAAGACATTTCCGAAGGCGAAGGGGACCTCACCCGAAGCATCGCAATCAAGTCGAAGGACGAAGTTGGGGATTTGGGAAATTATTTCAACCTCACCTTGAGCAAAATTAGAAATTTGGTAATAGTCATCAAGACCCAATCCTCGACGCTGTCTGATATTGGGTATAAATTGTCATCGAATATGACCGAAACCGCCGCGGCGGTCAATGAAATTACCGCGACGATTCAGAGCATTAAGACTCGAATCATAAACCAGTCCGCCAGTGTAACCCAAACCGGCGCGACGATTGAACAGATAGTCCTCAACATCAACCGGCTCAATGAGCATATCGACCGCCAGTCAGAAAGTGTGGCGAAGTCCTCTTCGGCTATCGAGCAAATGCTGGCGAATATTCAGTCCGTGACCCAAACCCTTATCAAGAACACCGGAAACGTAAAAATTCTCGTGGAGTCTTCCGGCGCGGGCCGAACCGGTTTGCAGGGCGTGGCCGCAGACATTCAGGAAATCGCCAAAGAGTCCGCCGGACTGTTCGAGATAAATAAGGTAATGGAAAATATCGCGGCCCAGACAAATTTGCTTTCAATGAATGCCGCTATCGAAGCGGCTCACGCGGGAGAAGCGGGCAAAGGCTTCGCGGTCGTCGCCGGGGAAATCCGCAAACTCGCCGAATCATCCAGCAAACAGTCCAAAATTATAGCGGAAGTGCTTTCCAAAATTAAACATTCCATCGATAAAATTACCGAATCCGCCGAAGAAGTGCTGAACAAATTCGAAGCGATTGATTCCGGAGTGCGTCTCGTGATGAATCAGGAAGAACAAGTCCGAAACGCTATGGAAGAACAAGGCATCGGAAGCAAGCAGATCCTTGAATCCATCGCCGAACTTAACGATATTACCAATACCGTCAAACACGGCTCCGAAGAAATGCTCACCGGCAGTCAGGAAATCGCCAAAGAAAGCCGTAACCTCGAACACGCAACCCAAGAAATCGCCAACGGTATGTCCGAAATGGCTCTCGGGGCAGACCAAATTAACATCGCCATCCACGACGTGGACTCCATAAGCAGAAAAAATAAGGAAACTATAGACGTGTTAGCCCAGGAAGTTTCCCGCTTTAAAGTTGAATAAACCCGGAGCGTTTTACCCCCGGCGGGCGGGCTTGATTTTACGGCGAGGATATCCTACAATTTAGCTAGATATTAGGAGAAATGTCCATGAAACCAGGAACTTTGCTCATACATAACGGACACGAGATAGACCCTTCAACTCGCGCGCTCGGAGTGCCGATTGTCCAGACCTCTACGTTTGATCAGGGAGACCTTACGCAAGCTCCTACCTACGACTACGCCAGGTCCGGCAACCCTACCCGAAGAGCCTTAGAGGAAACTATCGCCGTCCTCGAAGGCGGCGCAAAGGGCTACGCCTTTGGGAGCGGCATCGCGGCAATAGCCTCGGTTCTGGGCATTTTTTCGTCCGGGGACCACATCGTCACCGCAGAAGACCTCTACGGCGGAAGCTGGCGGATTCTCAATACCTTCTATAAACGCTGGGGCCTTGAAAACACGGCGGTCCATGCAACGGACCCGGAGGCTATCCGCCGGGCTATCAAGCCCCATACGAAAGCGGTTTTTCTCGAAACTCCATCGAATCCGCTCCTTAAAATCACGGATCTCAAGGCTTGTTTGTCGATTGCTCGAGAGGCCGGGCTGATTTCCATCGTGGATAATACCTTTATGACTCCCTATTTGCAACAAGCGATACCTCTAGGGGCGGATATCGTGGTTCACTCGGCTACGAAATTTCTTGGAGGCCACAGCGATGTGCTTTCCGGGCTTGCGGTAACCCGAACCGAAGAACTGGGCAGACAAGTATACGCGGTCCAGAACGGTTTCGGGGCGGTGCCGGGTCCCTGGGATGTGTGGCTGGTTCTGCGCGGCCTTAAGACCCTCAAGGTACGCCTCGAAGCGCAGCAGACATCGGCGCAAAAGCTGGCACAATGGCTTTCCGGGCATCCCCAGGTGGAGCAGGTTTTCTACCCCGGGCTTTCCGGGCATCCGGGACGGGAAATTCATGCCGCCCAGTGCGCTGGACCCGGCGCGGTGTTATCTTTCAAAACCAAGACTGCGGAACAGGCCCTGAAGTTTTTGGCGAAGGTTGAACTTGCCGCATCGGCGGTGAGTCTCGGCGGAGTTGAGACGATTGCATCGTACCCGGTGCGGATGAGCCATGCCGCGATGCCGCAGGCGGAGCGGTCCCGGCTAGGCATCACCGACACGCTGATTCGGATTTCCGTCGGGCTTGAAGACATCGAGGATCTTATAACCGATTTTGATCAAGCTCTGTACTAAAGAGGAGAAACTATGGCGGAAAAAAACGGAAAAAAAGAATGGGGGCGAAAAACCCTGGCGGCCCGGGGGGCCAGTCTTTTTGAACCCCATACCGGAGCGATAAGTACGCCGATTTATCAGAGTTCGACCTTTCGGCATCCCGGGCTCTATGAATCGACGGGGTTTGACTATTCCCGGGTGACCAATCCAACCCGGCTTGAGCTTGAACGCACCCTGGCTTTGCTTGAGCATGGGCGTTTCGGGCTGGCTTTTGCGACCGGCATGGGCGCGATTTCTTCTATTATAAAGCTCTATAAACCGGGGGATCACATCATTGTTTCAGAGGACCTCTACGGCGGCACCTACCGGCTTTTCACTGAATATTATGAAAAATACGGGTTTCGGTTTTCCTGGGTTGATACGAGCGATTTCTCGGCGGTGGAAGCCGGGATTAGGCCTGAAACAAAGGCAATTTTTGTCGAAACTCCATCAAACCCGATGATGAAAGTGACAGACATCCGCAGATGCGCCGAACTTATTCACCAAAAAGGAGGGGATATTATCGTAGACAATACGTTTCTTTCGCCGTATTTTCAAAATCCCCTTGATTTCGGCGCGGATCTGATAACCCACAGCGGGACCAAATATCTTGCCGGGCATAACGATACGCTTTCTGGTTTTATCGTCCACCAGCGGGACGACTTGGAAGAGCCCCTCAGAAACGCGCAGAAAAGCGAAGGCGCCGCGCTGTCGCCGTTCGACGCCTGGCTGACCCTTCGGGGAATCAAGACTCTGGCTCTCAGGATGCGGCAGTGCGAAGATAATGCCCTGCGAATAGCCCAGTGGCTTCGAAGGCACCAACGGGTGGACCAGGTGTTTTTTACCGGCTTTGAGGACCATCCCCAATACGAGCTTTCCTGTTCCCAGTCCCGGGGTTTTGGGGGTATGATTTCGTTTTATGTGAAGTCCCCCCAGGATGTGCCGGTCCTGCTGAAAAACGTTTCGCTGATCCTGTTTGCCGAAAGCCTGGGCGGGGTGGAATCCCTGATTACCTATCCTTTAGTGCAGACTCACAGCGCGATTCCTGAATCGATGCGCCTGTCTGCCGGCGTCAACGACCGGCTTTTGCGCTTATCCGTGGGCATTGAGGACGGCGACGACCTCATCGCCGATTTGGATGCCGCATTTCGGCAGTGCGCTTAATTACCTCGTCTGGCGTTTCAAGAGGGTCAGACGGGATTTTCCAATGACGGAGGATGCGTGAGGATTTCGACAAAAGGCAGGTATTCCCTGGAAGCTTTGCTCTATATGGCTTTGCTTTCCGAAGGCGAGTACGCCAGCACCCGGGGGATTGCTGAAAATACCGGCATATCCGATGGATATTTGGAGCAGTTATTTATCCCCTTGAGGAAGGTCGGCATTATCCGGGGCATCCGGGGACCCCAAGGCGGATATCTGCTGGGAGGTCCTGCCAAAGAAATAACAGTTGGAAAGGTCCTGCGGACGGTCGAAGGCTCTATCGAGCCGGTGGACTGCGTCCATTCCACATCCTGTCCGGCGCAAGATGTGTGCATTTCCCGGCACACCTGGAGCGAATTGTATAAAGAAATAACCGACTGCATTGATTCCATCACCCTGAAAGATTTGGTAGACGCCTATTACGCGCTTGACAAAGTGGATTATGCGATATGAAAATTTCGACTCGCGGGCGGTACGGTATACGGCTGTTGATCGATCTGGCGGAGCATACTCATGAATCCCATGTATCTCTCGTGAGTGTGGCGGATCGGCAGGCTATATCGATTCGTTACCTTGAGCAGGTAGCTGTGATTCTGCGGCGGGCGGGGTTTATTCGGTCTGTGAAAGGCGCGTTTGGAGGATATACCTTGGCGCGCCCTCCGGAAGATATTTTTATCGGCGACGCTCTGCGGGAACTTGAGGGAGATATGCTCGTGGTGGACCCGCCCCTCAAACCGGAGACCCGCCTCCAGCGATGCATCCGGTTGACGGTTTTCGAGCGGCTCAACGAGCGCATTGCCTCGGTAATCGACCGGAAGACTCTTGCATCGATTGTCGGCACAGTGGACCCGGATGAATCCTATATGTATTTCATCTAGCCTTTATTGGCTTATTCGTTAAAATAAAACTTGGTTTTTCAAAAAAATTAAGGGAAAAGTAGTTTCAAAAAAGAAACTTATGATCAAAAAATGAAACCATTAGTGTTTTGGATTTGGTTTATGACCGCGAGTATTGCCTTGCTTGCAGGTCAGCAGAGGGTTACGATTGATCAGGCGATTTTGAAGGCCCAAAAGCTCATCGAGCAGGAGTTGCCCCCGGGGACAAAGATTATCGTAATTAGTTTTAAGGCGCCGGATCAAAGGATGTCCGATTATGTCGTGGAAAAACTTACCCATGGGATTATAAACGGGAAGAAGCTCATTGTAATAGAGCGGGAAGAATTGAGCCTTATTCAGCAGGAACTGACCTATCAGTATTCCGGCAATGTAAGCGATAGGGAACTTCAAACTATGGGAGCTCAAGTCGGCGCGCAGTCGATTGTGTACGGCAAGTATGACGCGCTTCTTGGTTTCAGCATTAAAGCTGTCAACGTGGAAACCGCGATCATCGAAGGGTCCTATCAGACGGAACTGAAAGGGGATGCAAAACTCGACGCCCTTTTGGAGGCCTCCGGGATGGAAAACCTCGCCGAAGATCAACGGAAGGAGGCGGCTCGGCCGGCGGAAGAAGCCCGGGAAAAGCCGGCGGCGGAACCCAAAAGCAAAGCAAAACCCCGGAACCGCAAACTGATTCTCGGAGTCCGGGCCGGAGCGGACCTCATGGCTAACCCGGCGAATCCGGCTTTTGCTCCGGGCTTTGACCAAGATTCGATGCATCTGGGGCAGTCTTTTTCTTTTTATATTGGAACTCACAATTTGGACCGTATGTTCGGCCTTCAGCTGGAGGGAAATTTGGTACTCAACAACGGCGCGGCTTTTACTCGGGCCTCCGAGTCCCTGGAGGTTTCGTATCGCTCGATGGATATACCGTTACTGGCCCGTTTTGGGTTTCCGGAGTTGAATCTATTTTTGGGTCCCTATATCTCTATTCCCATCAGCCCCCTGACCGAAACTCGAAACGGCCTTTCATCCGACTATACTCTCGATACTTTGGGGAATATTATGAGCAGTTATGGAATTTTGGGAGGCTTGTCTATAGGAATTAAGGTTGGTCCAGGATATATCGTGCTAGATGGACGGTATATCTACGATCTGCAGGAAATCCGCATTACCGATGCCGGCTTCAGCGTCCTGCGGCGGCATGGCTTCAGCGCGAGTATAGGGTATTCATTCTGGCTCTGAAAATTTTACTTTTTCTCCTTTTACTTTTTTTTCGTACTTCTTATGACGTGTATGGCGAAGAAGATGCCGGGGAATCAGAAAAATCAGTCTCGGCGGATAATCCGATATTGCGGTATTTCCAATGGGGAACAAAAGCGGGAGTTCGGAAGGATTTTATTTTGGCGACCCTTTCTTTTTTGTGGGATTCTGATCGGCAGGGCATAAGCGAGGAGTTATTTACCCTGCATTGGTCATTTCTGCCTTTTACGTCCGTTGGGGTGGGGTTGGGAGTTGGCGGACTTTTTGGCGAGCCTGCGGGCTTTCCGGGTTTTGCCGGCCTGACGGTGCAAGCGGGTTTGGTGGTGCCGATCATCCCAAATCTGAAAATCTTTGGGGACCTTACGGCTGAAATGGGATACAATACCGCCTCGCTTGTTCCAAAACGTTTAGGCCTAAATATCGGCTTCGACGCGGGTTTTACGATTATGCTAGACCGGGATTTCGGGCTTGAATTTAAGTATAAACGAATGCTCCTCCCTAACGGCCGTTTCCAAAACGCCTTAGGATTTGGCTGGCTCTGGAACTTCTGGCTATAAAGCGATCCTCAAAGGCTTTCCGTTGTTTAATCCGTTCTGATTTTTGCATTTTTTCTCAATTAACTTATTTTATTAAATTTAATTCGCCATTTAACGTTTATTATATATGATGATAATAATTAACTTTTCCAAGGGTCTGGAACGTTTTTTCCAAGGGTAATATATCGCGGTATTTTTCCATGACCTCTTCATAATACGGATAAAAATATATTACCCATACTTCGCGTTTTCTAAGCAATATCGAATCTTTTATTCTTACCATAAATTTATCAAATAAATTCTTGTCATTATAGGGACTTGAAATATAAAATATATTTACCTCGTTTAATATTGACATATCCAACGTTTGCATATCCCTATAAAAGATAGTGTAATCAACAGTATGGGGCATAAGTATTTTTAGATTCTTTTCTGATATTTTTGCGATTTCTTCGATATATTCAACGCCATATATTTTTTTGAAGAAAAAACCGGCTAGAAATACAACGTGTCCTAAGCCGCTACCGCAATCCAGAAAAACAAAATCCTTTTTAAGAGGAATCTGATTGATAATATCAAAAAATACTTTACGCGGCGTCGTAGGTTCACACCATTCAAGATTTCTATCTAAAGCGAAATAGGTACTGGTAAAGTTTATATTCTTGTCTTTATAGTATTCCTCCTGTTCATATATTATAAGTTTATTATAATACGAATCCGGGGCAATGTTTATCAATCGGGTTTCTTCCATAATTTAAGCTATACTCCTAATATAATTGCTTAAATAGGTAATCAAAGATGACTCGGTAAACATACAATGTTTTGAGTCCAATAGACCGTCATTCTTTGCGGATGCTATATAGGGCTTTGCCGCGCAACCTCCGGCGCAAAGCGGAAGGAGCGTACATTTTAAACATTCGGGAAACATTTCAGGAGAATGTCTCATTTGACGGTAAAAATTATTGTTTGGAACGAGCTTTCCATTTTCATCAATAACCCCAACTTTTGCGGTCGGGTTATTGAGCAGTAATTCGCATTTGTAGACATCCAGAAAACAATCCACAAAATATTTGTTCTCCGTTGCCAGTGAACAAGGGATCATTTTGCCGAAGGGCTGTGGTATTTGATAACCATATTTTTTATATATCTCGTTGAATTGTATGCCGACAATTTTCGGATAAAGTTCTGCCGCAATACATTGCTCGACAAACATATCGTTGTATCCTTTAAAAGACGCGAGGAAGCCGAAATAAACATCCACAGAATAGGCATGAACAGCCGCCATAATTTTTTCCGCATTAACGATGTTTTTTTCATCGATATTAAGTCTGATAACAACTAAATCTTTTAAGCCGTTATCCCTGAGCTTTTTAAGATTGTTGACGATAATATCGTATGTTCCATTTCCGTTCTTAAAAATACGCCGGGCATCATGATCTTCTTTTTCACCGTCAATGGATACTTGAGTCATGATTTTATACTTTGCCATAAAAGCTATCATTTCATCATCAAGCAATGTTAAATTTGAAGTCATTGAAAATGACACAGAACAGCTATACTTTTTCACTATACGGGATATGCCGTCGGCGAATGAAAAAAGAGCGTTCTTTTGCAACATCGGCTCGCCGCCATACAAATGCACATACATAGCAGTAATAGGCACATCTTTTTCCCGGGAATATAGAAGCGTTCTATCGGCAAACAGCAAAATTCTATCAATTTCATCTTGAGAAATATTTTTCGCCTGTTTGGTATGACCTTGCAAACAATAAGGACACGCGAGATTACAATTATAGGAAGGAATAAAATTTAACGCAAAAGACTTAGAATTTTTTCCAAAACGGGTGCGATTATAAAAATACAAATATTCATCAACCTCCCTATCCTGAATAGGAACCAAGAAATGCTGTTCCAATAAAACACCGATCATATCGGGTTTTATTTTCCCTACATCCTTTTCTTTAAAAGCAGAAAAGGTTTCATGATCCAGCCCAGCCAGAGCGGTTGACAGAGTATTATATACGTAATTTCCGCCATCTACCGTAAACAAAATATTATAACGAGAAAATTTGAATTGTCCCATCTTTGCCTCTCCTGCATTATTGGATTCTAAGCAAGGGCAGATTCAACATCCGCCCTTGCTTGCTTTTTTTCTAGTCGCCGCTTAACAACTGCACGAGCAACTGATCTTAGTGCGACTTTGGTACTGCATACCCATTACGAACTGGTTGTCGATGTCGAGTATGGGGAGCGCGTTTTTAATCACAATCATAAGGCTACCTCCTTTAAAAAAGTTTGGGTTGTGGCCCATAAGGCCGCATTGTTATTACAGGGAAACTGTTTACAAGAGACTCTCTCCTGGCAGAGAATACCCGAGGATACTATACTGGATATGGTTGTTAGATACTTGACAGGACAGAGGACACGCTTAGTGACATGACATGACTTGACATTTACGGTGTCGAGATACAAAAGACTTTAGTAATACTACTAAAAATATATTACTCATATACTGTTAAAAGTATATCAAAATCAGTCTGGAAAAGTCAAGAAAATTTTGCATCTTTTTTAAGTTTTTCTTATCAAGAATATTTTATTTTTAGAGAAAAAAGTAAAATAAGTTTTACTTTTTTAAGAAGCGGGGTTACACTGATGCTAAGATTAAGCGAATCAAAGGGTAACTTCCGCGACGCTGAGGCTTTTACGGTGTTCGGTGCCGTTAAAGATGACGTCTTCCATTTTTTCTGCCCGCATAGCTTTTGAGGCTTGTTCGCCGAGGACCATTTTATGGCGTCTACGACGTTGGATTTGCCGCATCCGTTTGGACCGAGCAGGGCGGTAATGCCTTCGGCGAATTCGATCCGGGTCCGGTCCGCGAAAGACTTAAAACCGAAAATATCGAGGCTCTTCAGGAACATACCGCCGCTCTACCCCAAACGCCAAAACCTTTCAATCCGCCCGCCCGCGGAGGCTTTTTTAAAGAAAATCCGCTTTTTCATACGCCCCTCCCGCGCCGGTTACTTCTTTTTACCGTTTAACGCGCCTTATTATTTTAAATATAAAAATGCAATGTTAAGCTATAGTTTTACGCCTCCCGATACGATAGATAAATAATGAGTATAAGAGAAAAATCCTCTTCAGCGGCAAGAGACAAAAAAGACAGTTTGCAAGCGGTTTTATTAGTATTGCCCGGAGCGGCGGGCTTTATTATTTTCACCTATTTTCCGATAGTCTATATTTTACGCTACGCCCTGTATAACTATAACGGGTTCAACCTGCAATTCACGGGGTTAGAGAACTTTGTCCGCTTGTTTTCACGGGACCCTGAATTCTGGCATTCTATCGGGAATACCTTCATCCTTGCTTTCGGGAAGCTGGCGGTTGAGATTCCCCTCGCGCTGGCTCTGGCGGTACTGCTGAACCGGAAACTCATCGGCACGGCTTTTTTCCGGGTGGCTTACTTCCTCCCGGCGATTATCAGCACCGCCATTGTGGGGCTGATCTTTTCCCTCATGTTTGCCACGTTCGACGGAGTCGTAAACGGCATCCTTATAGACCTTCATATTATTAAACAAAACATCAACTGGTTCGGTTTTAAGTGGACAGCGATGCTGGTTTTAGCAATCGCTTCGATATGGCAGAATGTAGGGGTCAATATGATATTTTTTATGGTCGCGCTACAGGGCATACCGAAAGAACTGTACGAATGCGCGTCCATAGACGGCGTATCCTCATGGCGGCAGTTCTGGAGCATTACCCTCCCGATGATCGGGCCGATGTTCCAAATGATTCTGCTGATGGCTATTATCGGCAGTCTCAAGGTGGCGGACTTGATTCTCGCCTCGACGAACGGACAGCCCGGAGGCAGTACCGAAGTCGTGATGACGTACGTGTTCAAGTATTTCTTCGGATACTCAGGAAGAACGCCCCAAATCGGCTACGCTTCGGCGATGGCGGTCGTTACGGGAGTTATTCTCGCTGTCGTCTCGGTGATATACCTGAAAGCCACAAAATCTATGAAGGAAGCGGTATGAAAAAACAAGTTACGCTGGTTATGATATACGCGGTACTTATCGCGGTGTTTTGCCTCACCTTTTTTCCGGTGTTTTATACGTTTATGGCGTCTTTCAAGAGCAATCGGGAAATCCTGACCACTGGAAACCGGATTATCCCTGAACATTTTGTGACTGATAATTATGTGCAGGCTTGGAAGCTCGGCAATTTCAAGCGGTATACGTTCAACAGTATATATATGGCTGTTTTTATTGTAGCGGGAGTGATCGTAAACAGCATCGTCAGCGGTTACTGTTTCGCTCGGGGGCGTTTTTTCGGAAAACAGGTTCTCTACTATCTGATTCTAAGCTCGATGTTCGTATCGCTCGGCAGTTTGACGTTATATCCTCTGCTGATGATTACCAAAGTAATTCATCTGAACCGGTCGCTTTGGGGAGTGATTATTATCCGTATTTTCGCTACGAACACGACTAACCTGTTTATCGCGCGAAGCTATATTGAAGGAATTCCTACCGAAATCGACCAAGCCGCGAAGATTGACGGCTGTTCTTTTTTCCAGATTTTCCGGTATATTATTTCGCCCCTGTGCGTGCCTATTGTAGCGACTGTCGGGATTTTGACCTTCCGGAGCGCGTGGAACGATTATCTTTTGCCTATGGTATTTACCATCGCGAATCCTAACCGTATGCCGTTGATCGTAGGCGTAATAAATCTGAAAAGCACCGGCGAATCCGCTTCGGCGTGGAACCTGATGCTGGCAGGCACGGCGATTTCGCTCATACCGATGATCATCGTCTACATAGCGTTTAACCGGTATTTTATCGAAGGTTTAACGAGCGGTTCCGTCAAAGGATAGAAAGAGTAACTGCGCTTTAAAACAAAGGATAGAAATTAAAACAAAGATAGAAAAAGCAAGTATACTTTAAAAAAAAGATAGATAGAAAAAGTATACTTTAAAAGGGTATCCTACGCATTGCGTAATATATAAGAAAGGAGTTTTTATGAAGAAAATTGTTATGGCGATTCTTGCCGGAGCGTTCTGCGGAGCCTTTACGCCCCTGTTCGCCGGCGGTTCTAAGGAATCAAACAGCGGCGTCACCGTAGTCCGGGTGTGGTCTGATCAAGGATCGGAAAAAGACGTGCGGGATGTTCAAATCGCGCGCTTCAACGAAGGCAGAGGCAAAGAGCTTGGCATCAAGATCGAGTACACCGTGTCCAGTTCTTCTACCTACCACGATCTGATCCGCAACGCCGCGCTCGCCAATGAACTGCCTGAACTGTTCCGGGCTTCCGTCGAGGATTTACAGTTTTTCGCGGGCGCGGGACACGCGGTTCCGGTTGCGGAAATGCCCGGGGGTCAGGCGATGATCGACCTATACAAAGGGCAGTTGGTGAACAATCTGCAAATCTTTAACGGCAAGGTGTATTCGTTTCCTTACGGCATGACTTCTTTTAAGCTGATCGTCAACAAAGACTTGTTCGAGAAGTCCGGTATTCCGTATCCTAAGACTTGGGCGGAAGTCCGGGCGGCCGCGCGGAAGATAACCGAAAACGGCAACGGACAGGAGTTCGGCTGGATTACCGGCTTGCGGGACGCTTGGGTAAGCCGGTCTTACTTCTTCGCTCCGATGGCGTCGAACACCGGTCTTAACGCGGGATTCGATAACGAAAAACTACAGTATAACTACTCGGCGATGCTTCCCGGCATAGAAGCGGTTTACGGTATGATTTCCGACGGAAGCGTATTTCCGGGTTTTGAAGGCTTGAGCGCGGATCAGTTCAGAGCGCAATTCGCGGAAGGCCGAGTCGGCATGATCATGGGCGCGAGTTTTGACGTCGGCGTGTATACGACGCAGTTTCCGGCAAAGTGCAACTGGGACGTAATCGACGTACCCGCCTTTACCGACGCGGGACTGCCCTATGTAGATTTCGTAGACGCTTCCAATCTGCTGGCTATCGGGAACGCGGCTAAGAAGAATCCTGAAAAAGTAATGGAAGTGTACAAGTTCTTCTACAGCGATGAAAATATGGCGGAAATGTACGAAAAGGGCAAGTATGTTCCGTTCAGAAGCGAAGTTCTTCAATACGTTAAGAATCCGCCGTCGGCGAATTTTCAGAAGTTTGCGAATCTGCCGCAGAAAGCGATTCTACTGCCTACGCCGGAGAATGAGCAGGTCATCGAAGGGTCAACCTATCGGGAAACTTTGCAGAATATCTTCGCCCGAAAGTATACCAATCAAAGCATCGCCGATGTGCTGGCAGACCTTGACAGAAGGTCTAACGCGGCCGCGGCAAAGCTGGGCGCGGCGAAACTCGAAGTATACCGGACGTCCCGAGATACCCGCCGGAAGTAACGCAAAAAACCGGGATAGGAATACTGTCTCGGTTTTTTAATTTTTTTTAAATTTTTTTAAAAAAATATTTTAAAAATATCCTTAATACTAAAAACTAAAAAAAGGAAAAACTGAATGAAGATGCTGGTTATACCGGAAAAGCGCGTATCCGTTAGCGAGACGGTAGATGTAATTGTCGCAGGGGGAGGTCCCGCGGGCTTAGGCGCGGCGGTTTCCGCGGCGCGAACCGGGGCGTCAGTGTTACTGCTGGAAAAGCGGGGCTTTCTCGGCGGAAACATTACCGCCGCCTTTGTGGAAACCTGCAACTGGTTTCTGCACAACACGAAATTTTCCGCGCAGGGTTTGTACCGGGAAATTGAAAGCGCGTACCGCAAAGAATACGGCTCAAGCCATGACGTCCGGGAAAACGCTCCGCACCGGTTTTCGAGCGAATATCTCAAAATCTTTCTCGACGAGTTTATCGCGCAGGAACACATTCGCGTACTGTTTCATTCTTTTGTGAATGACGTAGTAATACATAACAACCACATTGACGGGGTTATTATTCAGACGAAAAAAGGACCTATGGCGGTCTCCGGAACGGTTATTATCGACGCTACCGGAGACGGCGATCTTGCCGCGGCCGCAGGCGTACCGTACCGGCAAGGCAGAGATACTGACGGCTATTGTCAGCCGGGGACGCTGAATTTCCGCATCGCCGGAGTAGATGTGCAAACCCTCGCCGGAGAAGGGGACTTGCTCAAAAAGATAGGAAAGCAGTTCGAGCAGGATTATTTAGCGGGCAAAACCGGCCTCGCCTGTAAACGCAAAGACTTGCCTTTCGGACGGCTGACGCAAGCAGGAATACTTTCTTACATTAATTATCCCTGCGAATATATGATTGATCCTACTTCCAACATAGGACTTACTCAGGGAGAAACCGCGTGCCGCCGGTACATTAAAGAAATGTACCGCTACATGAAAGCGCATTTTCCGGGCTTTGAACGTATCGAAATCGCCGCTATTGCGCCGGAAATCGGATTCCGGGATTCCCGGCGTATGCAGGGAAAGTACGTCTTAACTCACGAAGATATAGAAGCGCGCAAAACTTTTGATGATGTAATCTGTCTGTTTCCCCGTATGTACGATATGCTTGCGCCTGACGGCAATATGCGGGGCGACGGCGCGCTGGAAGGCGGCGGATACAAGGGACATATTTTTGTGCATATCAAACCTGAAGATACCCGGACGTTTGAAGTGCCGTACCGCTGTCTCCTGCCTGAGTCGGTAGATAATCTTCTTGTTGCGGGACGGTGCATCTCGACGACTCATGTTGCGGAATCGAGTATCCGGGCGATTTACGCGTGTATGCTCACCGGGCAAGCCGCGGGAACAGCCGCGGGCTTTGCGGCGCGGGATTCGTGTACTCCTGAAGAGGTTTCTATCGGGAAACTGCAAGAGTCGCTTAAAAAGCAGGGCGTATTATGAAATATCGGAAATTCGGCAGATCAAACGTAAAAGTCAGCGCGTTGTGCCTCGGAACCGGCAATTTCGGATACGGCGCGGACTTTCCCGGAAACTGGGGTTCTACCGGCGAAAAAGAAGCCTTCAAAATTATGGACGCCGCGGTAGAAGCGGGCATAAACTTTTTCGATTGCGCTAACGTATACGGCAATCACGGCGCAGGCACAACCGGCACGTCAGAAGAGATTATCGGCAAGTGGTTCAAACAAGGAGGCGGACGCCGGGAAAAAGTATTCATGGGAACAAAAGTCGGACGGGCTATGGTTGGAGACGGTCCTAACATGAACGACGATTACTCCCTGTGGAAACTTCGCCGTCATATCGAAGACTGTTTTAAGCGTCTGCAAACGGATCATATTGAACTGATCAGTCTGCATCACGTTGATCATGAAACGCAGTGGGACGAAATCTGGGAAGCCTTTGAAGGCTTCATCAAAGCCGGCAGATTGGATTACGCGGGCGCCAGCAAATTCGCCGCGTGGGAGATTATGAAAGCCCAAGAATCCGCCCGAAACCGGCGTTTCATGGGGCTTATCTGCGAACAGCACCGCTACGATATGCTGTACCGTTCGGCTGAACTGGAAGCCTTTCCCTGCTGTGTTGATCAGGGCATCGCAGTAACGCTGTTCAGTCCGTTGCAACGCGGCGTATTAGCGGTAGATTTGCTTGAACCGCCGGCGCGTCGGATTGAAGCCCAGTCCGCGCCGCTGATTGAAAAATACCGCCCGCGCCTGATCAAGTACGCTCAAATCTGCCATGACATCGGAGAGAAGCCGGCGACAGTAACGCTTGCTTGGGAAATGGCTCATAGCATACAGCCGATTCCGATTATCGGACCTGCGGCTCTGGAGGATTTGCCCGAACTACTGCGTAGCATCGAAATAACCTTGAGCGAAGAAACGCTCCAAGCGATTGACGCGGTGTTCCCGCCGCCTCAGCCGCTGTTTTACGACGAACAACCGCCTATTATGAGGAGACCTGCATGGAATTAGAAGTATTCGATAAAGCCGTATACGAACTGGTCGATCCGGCTTCGCCCCTTGAAAAACTGGACACCGGTTTTACCTTCACCGAGGGTCCGGTTTACCGCAACGGCGTATACTACTTCACCGATTTTATGGTGAATAAAATTTTCCGCCGCGAAAACAGTAAAACTGTTCTCATCAACGACGATTCTCATTACATCATCGGCATGACCTATGACCCGCATAAAGATCGGATTCTCTGTTGCGCCAGAGACCTCCGGGCGATTACCACCCTTGAAGGTGAAATTATCGTCAATAACTATCAAGGCGTGCCGATTAACGGCAGTAACGACGTCATTGTAGACCGTAAAGGGCGCATCTTCTTCTCCGATCCCCTTACCCGTAAACTTGAGGGGCCTCAGCTTGGACACAGTAACGTGTTCATGTATACTGAATCTACCGGCGAGTTAGTTCTGCTTGACCATACGCTCAGTTTTCCTAACGGACTTGCGCTGTCGCCGGATGAAAAATACCTGTACATTGTGGAAACAAACGGTCTCATGGTGTACAAGATGGATATGACCGACCGCAGTATGACGCGCTTTGTCCAGTTCGATCAGGCGAAAGGCGCGGGAAAGCCTGACGGTATGCGGCTCGACGAGCGGGGCAATCTCTATGTAACCGGCCCCGGAGGCGTGTACCTCGTGAATCCTGCGGGATCGATTCTCGGTCTCATCAGGATTCCAGAAATTGCGGCGAATCTTTGCTTTGACAGCCTGGGTATTTTTATTACCGCCAGTAAAAGCATCTACCGGGTAGATACCAAAATTCCTCCGGCGATCAAGGCAGTATGAAACGTACTATTTCTAACGGCGTACTTACGTTCATCTCGGACAACGCCGGCGCAGAGCCTTTGGCATTGCGGTTTAACGGCGATGAGAGCAATTACTTATGGCAGGACGAAGCCGGCGCAAAGCCGGTAACGGCGATCTGTTTTCCGCTCCTCGGGGCTTTGCCGGACGGCGCGTATATCCTTGAGGGAAAGCGGTACGCGATGGGAATGCACGGATTCGCGCAGTTCCGGGACTTTAGGGTTGCGGAACACACCGAGGAACGTATCGCCTATGAAATCAGGGACGACGAAAACAGCCGCGAACAGTATCCCTACCGGTTTAGGCTTCGCGCCGAGTACGCGCTTTATGGCTCAACCTTAACCGTCACTTACCGAGTGAAAAATCTTGATTCTCGGGAACTCTATTTTTCAGTAGGCGGTCATCCGCGCTTCGCCTGTCCGGTCAGAGACTCAGGCGGATCAGCCGGTTTCGCAGATCACTTCATCGAGTTTGAAAAGCCTGAATCAATCGATACTATTGTAAAAAGTTACGCCCCGCTGTCTGCCATTGAAGCCTGTTTCAATGCCGACCGCACAAAACTGCGTCTTGATTACGCTCTGTTTGAAAAAGGCTGTTTCTGTTTTTCCCGGCTGAATTCCTCGTTTTTTACCCTGAAAAACAGTAAGAATGAGCGGGCATTACGGTTTCATCCGGAAGGGGCGTCTCATGTTCAGCTTTGGACTATGCCGGGCGCGGACTACATAGCCCTTGAGCCGTGGTATGGTTCCATAACGTCTCTGCCGCCGAAACCGGAAGACCGCGTGTGGACGGAACGTCCCGGCGCGTTGCATATCCCGCCGGAAACAGAATACGCCTGCGCCTATCGCCTTACCTGCATGAAGTCAAAAACTTCGGACTAAAATCCCGCATCTCCCTAAGT
>JAIRPY010000063.1 GCA_031256905.1 Spirochaetaceae bacterium | reverse complement strand
ATCATCCCGAATCAGCACCTCTTCACCATCGTCGAGCGCAGAACCCCCATGACCGAAGCCTTCCTCAAAGCCGACGATATTCTCAGGCAGGGAGTGCAGGGCATTTCAGACCTCGTCACAGAGACCGGTCTCATCAATATCGACTTCGCGGACGTGGAAACCATCATCAAAGGACAAGGCGACGCCCTTATGGGCATCGGACTGGGAGCCGGCGAAAATCGGGCAAACGAAGCCGCCAACGCCGCTATCGACAACCCTCTGCTCGAAGGCACCGCCATCGAAGGAGCGACCCGGTTCCTCGTCAATGTAAGCGGTTCAGAAGATCTTTCTCTGGTGGAATTTCAGGATGTGGTCAACATCATCACCGCAAAAGCGGACCCGGACGCGGAAATTATCTCCGGCACAAGCCTCGATCCAAGTCTTGGGGATAAACTGCGGGTAACGGTCATCGCCACGGGCTTCCAGTCCGCCGGCGTAAAAGCCGCTTCCGCAAAAAAAGAAGCTCCCCGGCAAGAAAATGCCAAAACCGGAGACAGCGATAATTTCATCAACTTCCGGGATTGGGAAAGTATGCGGGGACAACAACCCAAACAGCCGAACTACGCTTCGCGCAACAGTTTTCAGGACGAGGACATCGAAATCCCGACAGTCATCCGGGATCGGAAATACAACCTCAAGCCGGACGTCCGCCTGCAAGGAAAAGAAGCCTAGTTTTTAATAGGAAAAAGATGAATTCCCAGACGCTTTTAAAACAGTATTATGCCCGGCTCGTCGGACCCTCGCCTCGGATGGAGGAAACTTATCGCTCCGAAGTCCGCCGGGGGCCGGTCCTGCGGGAATACGCGCATGAATAAGAAAGATACGGTTTTCGGCGTAGGGGTTATCATTGTGATTGCCGGGCTTGTGGTCGGCTACGGCGTGTACCGAAAAATAGGGTCCCAAAACGCCCTCGCAAGCCGGATCGCCGCTCTCAGCCCCCGGGGAGGTCCCCCGGAAGGCATCGATAACCTGCGGGAAGCCATCGCTCTTTACGAAGCGAAAATCGAACAGCACGTCAAAGACGCCGCCCAAACCGGGGTGTATTGGAAGATTCTCGCTACCCGATTGCAGGAAGCCGGCTTGTACTCCGACGCGTTCGACGCGATTACCCGGGCCGTCGAATACTCTCCCCAGGAGGCTACTTTGCATTATATGCGGGGGCTGTACGCGGGTATTCTCGCCAAGAACGCCTACGACGCTTTGACCGCCCGGCGGGGTCAATACCTTTCCATCGCCGAACAAGAATATCTCAAGGCCATTGAATTGGCGGAAGATTACGGCAGACCCCGGTACGGACTGGGGATTCTCTATGTTTTTGAACTGGACCGTCCTATGGAAGCCATTCCCCATCTGGAACGGTATCTGGAAATATCCCGAAATAATGTGGACGCCATGTTCGTGCTGGCCCGAGCCTATTACATGACCGGCAGTACGGATCAGGCGGTGGAACTCTACGACCGCATCCCCGGACTTACCAAGGACCCCCAAAAACGGCAGGATGCGGAAAATAATAAACGGACGATACTAGGCAGATGACGGACCGCGGTTTGACTGACCTTATCATAGCCCGAATTTCCTTGCTGGCCCCGGCGGAAAAAATTCTGCTTTGCAAGACCTGCAACTGCGAGCGGGATCTAGCCGGCATAACCAAGACCCGGGCGGAGACAATTATCGGGCGGAAGCTTCTCAGCAAAAAGCCCTGGGATATGGAGGTCTTCCGAAGGCAGGCGGAACAGGATGCCGGTATTGCCCGAATCCGCGGAATCGGCTATGTTTCTTATATGAGTCCTTTGTACCCTCCTCTGCTGAGAGAATTGTGGGACCCTCCGGCGGTTCTGTTTTATCGGGGATGCCTGCCGGATCCGGAACGGTCGGTTCTCGCCCTTGTGGGGACCCGAAAACCGTCGCCTCCGGCGCTTATGCAGACCTACGATATTGCCAAAACCTTGGGCCGCCATGGAATTCCCGTCGTTTCCGGGCTGGCCCGGGGGATCGACACAATGGCCCATCGGGGGAATATCGACGGCGGAGGCGCCACTATTGCGGTTTTGGGGTCCGGGCTGGACGAAATTTACCCGGCGGGGAATCGTTCTTTGGCGCGGCGCATTGTGGAACAGAACGGCGTCCTTTTCAGCGAGTATCCGCCGGGGACCAAGCCCCAGAAATGGCACTTTCCCGGAAGAAACCGAATCATCTCCGGGCTGGCCCGGGGGACTCTCATCGCTGAAGCCCCGACCGCCTCCGGCGCGCTGATTACCGCCCGATTCGCCCTGGAGCAGGGCAGAGACTTGTGGGTTGCCAGTATCGGCCTCGGAGAGGGACCCTACGCGCCTCTGCGAGGCGGCGGGAAAAAACTCGCCGAAGAAGGCGCGGGGGTTATCACCTCCGGGGGAAATATCCTGGCGGAATGGGGCATCCCAGAACAGGTGCAAAACCCCGAAACAGAATCTTACATCGACGGCGCATCCCTCGGAGCGGCTCTTGCCAAATCCCTCGATATCGGGTATGAGGAATAGGCATGGCACAATCAACCCCGGGAAAAAAAGCCGCTAGGACCAGCAAAAGCGGGAAAAAAACCCCGGACGGCAAAATATTAGTCATCGTGGAATCTCCTGCAAAGGCTAAAACCATCGAAAAATATCTCGGAGGGTCCTATACGGTAAAAGCCTCGATGGGGCACCTCATCGATCTGCCGAAATCCCGGCTGGCTATCGATGTGGATCACGATTTCGAGCCTGAATACATCACCGTTCGCGGCCGGGCGTCCATCTTAAAAGAACTTCAGGATGACGCCAAAAAATCCGATCTAATCCTCCTCGCCAGCGATAACGACCGGGAAGGCGAAGCCATAGCTTGGCATTTGCGAAGGGCCCTCGCCGCCAAAGTCGATAAACCCATTCAACGAATCTGTTTCAACGAAATTACCCCGGCGGCCATCAAAGACGCCGTAGCTCACCCCGGCGGCATCGATGAAGCCAAAGTTGACGCCCAAAAAGCCCGGCGCATCCTAGACCGCCTCGTAGGATATAACCTTTCTCCGCTCCTCTGGAAAAAGGTGAAAAACGGCCTTTCCGCCGGCCGAGTGCAGTCTGCGGCTCTGCGGCTCATCTGCGAACGGGAAAAGGAAGTCGAATCTTTCATCCCCGAAGAATACTGGACCCTCAGCGCGGATTTTCTATCTGGAAAGAATACTTTCACCGCCCAGCTCGTCCTCTGGAAAGGCGAGAAGCCGGACCTCAAAAAGGAGCGCGAAGTTCAGAGGATCATCGATTTGATCTCTCCGGTAAAAAAATGCCGGGTGACCGAGGTTCGGGAAGTTGAAAAAACCGTAAAGCCGAAATCCCCGTTTACCACGTCCCAACTTCAGCAGTCTGCGGCGAATCGCCTGGGGTTCACCAGCAAAAAAACAATGCAGATCGCGCAAATGCTCTACGAAGGAGTAAATATCGGCAGTTCCCGGGTCGGACTGATAACGTATATGCGTACTGATTCCACCCGAATTTCCCAAACCGCGCTGGACGAGGCGCGGGCCTGGATCGGTTCAACCTTTCCCGAGGACCTGCCGGAAAAACCTGGGATATACCCGACGGGCAAAAAAGCGCAGGACGCCCATGAAGCCATCCGCCCGACGTACATCGCCTACACCCCGGATTCGATGAAGGCCTACCTTACCCGGGACGAACTGCGGTTGTATACGATTATCTGGGAACGCTTCACCGCAAGCCAGATGAATCCCGCAAAAACCAAGACCGTCAGCGTCGATATTCAAGCCGGAGCCGGGCTTTTCAGAATATCCTGGACCACGGTTGTCGAAAAAGGGTTTTATAAGGTAATGAAACTGCTCGCATCCAAAGAGGAAAAGGGCGAGACCCATCTCACCCTTACGGCTGGGGACGAGGCGGAACTCCTCCGGTTTTCCCCGGAACAGCACTTTACCCAGGGACCCGCCCGGTATACCGACGCTTCTATCGTGAAAACCCTTGAAGAACGAGGCATCGGACGGCCTTCGACGTACGCGCCGATTATTTCGGTACTGCTGGATCGGTATTATGTCACCCGCTCAAATAGACAGCTGGTTCCCACGGTACTGGGCCGGCTGATCTGCGATGTGCTGGTGGAACATTTTCCGCTTATAGTAAATTCCGATTTTACCGCGCGGATGGAAAATAATCTGGATGCGGTTGAAGAAAGCCGGGCTTCCTGGTCAGCTATGGTCCGAGAATTTTACGATCCCTTCAAGATCAGACTGGACGAAGTTGAAAAAACCCTCGAATCCTTCAAAGGGACTCTGGACGAAACTATCGATGCGGTATGCGAAAAATGCGGGCGGTTTCTGGTGAAAAAATTGGGAAAATTCGGATTTTTCCTGGCCTGTTCCGGCTTCCCCGAATGCCGAAACACCCGATCCATTCCGGTAGCGGTATGCCCCCTCTGCGGCGGAGATGTTATCGTCCGGAAGACAAAAAAACGAGGAAAAGAATTCTACGGATGCGCCCAGTACCCGGAATGCGGTTTCATCACCCATTTCAAACCGATTAACCAAAATTGCCCAAAATGCGGAAAATTTTTGGTCGAGAAATACGATAAGCGGAACGGCTATTACAAATCCTGCATCAACCCGGCGTGCGATTATTTACACACTGCCGGAGAAGAGGAAAACGGCGCACCCGATGAAGACTAATCTTTTCGTATCGTGCCTCTGGGCGGGGTGTTGCGCCCCGGATCTTACGGCGTACGAGGGCGATTCGGGTTTGCGCGGAAGCTGAGAAAAAAAGGAAATATATGAAAGAAAAAAAACAAATTCGAAGTACTACGGTTTTGGCGGTCCGCCGGAACGGGAAAGTAGCGATGGCCGGGGATGGACAGGTGACCGTCGGAGATACGGTAATGAAACACAACGCCCGGAAGGTCCGGCGTCTCATGGACGGTAAGGTGTTGTGCGGTTTTGCCGGAGCTACTGCGGATGCCTTCACGCTTTTTGACCGGTTTGAGGGTAAACTCAAGGAATACGCCGGAGACCTTGCCCGATCAGCGGTGGAGTTGGCGAAAGAGTGGCGGACCGACCGGATGCTCCGGCGTCTGGAGGCAATGCTTTTGGTTGCGGACATACACAAAACCCTGCTGATTTCCGGCACCGGCGATGTCATAGAGCCGGGGGAGGAGGCCCTCGCTATTGGGTCCGGGGGCAACTACGCGTATGCCGCGGCTCTGGCGTACCTTGAAGGGAGCGCGTTTTCCGCCGCGGAGATCGCCGAGAAGAGTCTCAAAATCGCGGGAAATATCTGTATTTATACGAATGGACACATTGTTTTGGAGGAGCTTGCGTAATGGCTTTAGCAGAGGAAAAGAAAGAAGGTTCTAAGAAAAAAGGCCCTGAAAAAAATTTTGACCGGCTTACGCCCCGGGAGATCGTAACCGAATTGGACAAATACATTGTGGGGCAAAAAAAGGCGAAACGAGCTGTAGCGGTGGCTTTGCGGAATCGGATTCGGCGGCTCAAACTGGAGAGCGATATGCGGGAGGATATCGCGCCGAAGAATATTCTCATGATCGGTCCCACCGGGGTCGGCAAAACCGAGATTGCCCGGCGGCTTGCGAAACTTGCGGGGTCTCCGTTTATCAAGGTGGAAGCGACGAAGTACACCGAGGTCGGTTATGTGGGCCGAGACGTGGAATCCATGATTCGGGACCTTATGGCCGCGGGGATTCAGATGGTGAAGCAGGAAATGCAGGAATCGGTAACCGCTGAAGCGGAACGCCGGGCGGAAGACGCTTTGCTGGACCTCCTCTTACCCGGCACGAACAAGAAGCGCAAGGACTCGAAACCTTCGACGTCCGCGCCGCTGATCCGCCCGATGGGGACCTTCGCCATCAATCCTGACAACTCCGGGGGACCCGGTCCCGCGCTTATGGGCGCGGCGATTCAGGTCGGCATCCCGATGAACCGAAACGCCCAACAGGACGATACTACGGACAGCGAAGAAGAGGAGCCTAAGGCCAAAGAGTCCGGGGATTTCGGGATGAAGGATTCGACCCGGGAAAAATTCCGGACCCTGCTTCGGGATGGCAAACTCGAAGATAAAATGGTGGAAATTACGGTAAACCAGACTCCCCAGTTTCCGGCTATCGAGATGATGGGAAGCAGTTTTGAAGAACTCGAGTCCAGCCTTTCCGGGATCGCCGGATTGTTCGGCGGCAATAAAAAGAAGAAACTCGTGACCGTAAGCCGGGCGAGGGAAATTCTCACCGCGGAAGAGTCGGAAAAGCTCATCGACCGGGACCGAGTCAGCGATGAAGCCCGCCAGCGGGTTGAGGAAACCGGCATCGTCTTCATCGACGAAATCGATAAAATCGCGGTCAAAGGCGAGCATGGCGGCGGTCCTGATGTATCCCGGGAAGGGGTTCAGCGGGACATCCTGCCGATTGTCGAAGGCGCGACGGTAAATACCAAGTGGGGTCCCGTCAACACGGATCACATTCTTTTCATCGCCGCGGGCGCGTTTACCGTGAGCAGACCGTCGGACCTCATTCCCGAACTGCAAGGGCGATTTCCTTTGCGGGTAGAGTTGGATTCCCTTGGCAAAGAGGATTTCCTGCGGATTTTGACGGAACCTAAAAACGCGCTCACCAAGCAGTACATCGAGCTGATGGGGACCGAAACGGTGGAAATCGACTTTACTCCGGACGCGATTGAGCGGCTGGCCGCGCTGGCCGCGGAGGTCAACACTCGGCTTGAAAACATCGGGGCCCGCAGACTTCATACTATTATGGAAGCTTTGCTGGAAGAGCTGTCTTTCGACGCTCCGGACATCGCGCCGACGAAGGTATCCATCACCGAAGCGTACGTGAACGAAAAGCTCACTGATTTGGCCATGGATAACGACCTGGGACGGTATATCTTATAAACGGAACCCCAGATAAAAATATAAAAAACATTCAATACCGGCATGAAAAATGCCGATAAGTATAGCGGGAGAAAAGGTTTGAATATTGATACTAATTTTGCAAAAACCATTGACTTGGTTCACCGGGCGATGGATGTGAGCCTCCTCAGACGTTCAGTGATTGCCAATAATCTCGCTAACGCGGAAGTCCCGAATTTCAAGCGTTCTGATGTCAATTTTGAAACAGAACTCAAAAAGGCGTTGGAATCGGAAAAAAACGCCCCGGCTATCGAAATGTCCCGGACCAAGGATCAGCACATCTCGAATTGGCAACCCTTGGATTACCGTAATGTTCAGCCCCGGCGGGTGGTCGATTTCAACAGCGCGTCTAATAATAACGGCAATAACGTAGATGTCGATCATGAGCTTATGGCCGGCTTGGAAAATCAGATGCTTTATTCTCTCTTGGCTCAAGCCGCAAATTTTGAGTTCAATCAAGTCAACTTGGTATTACGATAGGAACGTATATGGGAATTTTTAGTTCTATAAACATAGCATCCACCGGCATGAGCGCGCAACGGCTCAGGTCTGATGTGATCGCCAACAATATAGCCAACGCATCCACCACCCGTACCGAAGAAGGCGGCCCCTTCCGGCGGAGCCGGGTTATTATGCGCCCCAAAGATCCAGGACCCGTATGGCATTCGCCATTTCTGCCGGACGTGCTGGATAACGGTCCGGGCAAAGGCGTACGGGTAATGGAAATTCAAAAGGATAGGACCAAAGAAAACCGGCTGGTCTACGATCCAACCCACCCCGACGCTATGCAGTCCGGTCCCCGAGCCGGGTACGTGGAAATGCCTAACATCGATATTGTCACCGAAATGGTGGATCTGATCGCCGCATCCCGATCCTATGAAGCCAACGCTTCGATTGTTGACGGGTCTAAATCGATGTTTCAAAAGGCTCTGGAGATAGGGAGGTAAGTTATGGTAATAAACCCAGCCCGGTTAACGCCGGTTGAAACCCTTCCTATGCTGGTACGGGACCCGAAACATTTCCAATCTCCGCAGTTTTCGATGCCCGTAGGGGAACAGGTTAATCAACTCAAGCATAACATCGGTCCTGAAGCCATCGCTTCCCGGGATTCCTTTCAAGACGCTATGCTCCGGGCTTTGGATGCGGTATCCGCGGATCAGCGGCAGGCGAGTAACGTTATCGAAGCCGCCATCACCGACCCGGATTCCGTGGATATTCACGACGTCACCATAGCTCAGGCCAAGGCGACGATGTCGCTGAACGTCACCCGAACCGTTCTGAGCCGCTTAGTACAGGGCTGGAGGGATCTTGTCAATCTCCGGTAAAGAAGGTATAGTGTGATAAGAAGTAATCCGAAAAAAGGAGCGGTCTAAGCGGAGGGGATATGGGCGAGTGGTTTAAAAAAGCGATAGATCAAATAAAAAATTTATGGGCTAAGTGGTCGCTAACGCAGAAAATTATTTTGGGAGTTATTTGTTTAGCCGCGATAATAGGCATTATCGCGCTGTTTTCAATATCTTCCGCGCCTACTTTGGTGCCGGTTATCGACGCCCCCATCAAAAACGAGGAGTTCCGCAACCGAATCGTTACCCGCATCAACGAGGAAAACGTAAAAGTTACGGTTTCTCCCACCGGGGTAGTCATGGTAAACGACGAAGAAACCGCCCGGCGTATGCGGGCCGTGCTGGTTCGGGAAGACCTCGTGCCGGCGGGGATAAGCCCCTGGGAACTCTTCGACCGAGAAAGCTGGACCATTGACGCCCAAACAAAAAACGTTCAACTCCAGCGCGCGCTGACCCAGATGGTATCGGATCACATTAAATCTATAGCGGATATAGACAGCACTCATGTGGTCATCACCTTTCCCAAAGATACGCTGTTTGCGGCAGATCGGGACCCGGTGACGGCCAGCGTTATCATCACCCCCAAAATCGGGAGCGATATTACCGCAAACCGCAAAAAAGTCGAAGGCATCCAGAAACTGCTCAAATTCGCGGTAGCCGGCCTTCAGGACGAAAATATCACCATCGCCGATAACGACGGAAACGTGCTGAACGACTTTAGCGGCCTGGCTGAATTCGATAGACTCGAAAACATCAAAAAAGGGACCGCCTTAATTCGTTCCCTAGAAACCCAATATCGGGCGGGAATCCTGCGGGCGTTACAGCAGACCTATACCATAGACCGGGTGCGAGACCTGAACGTCAAAATCGACATGGACCTTTCTAAAAAAGCGGTCGATTTGGAAGAATATTATCCGGTTACCATAAAACCCCGAACCCCGGGAGGAACTTATGACGATTCTGAAATAGTTCCTTCCATTACCTTGTCTGAAAACACTTCCAGTACCACCTATAAAGGAACAAATGTTACCCCCGAAGGACCCAGCGGCGCGGAAGGACAAACATCCCCCCAATTCCGAGACATGACCAGCGGCTACGGCGAGGTCACTCAGGAGACTAAGACCACCAATCAGGTGGTCAACAAGAAAACATCTCAGGAAGAGCGGATTCCTTCCCCAGATCGAGTGACCGTATCGGTCAATATTGACGGGGTATGGAAAATAAAATATGATGAAAAAGGAAAGCCCGTTATAACCAACGGAGCCATGGAACGGGAATACGCCCCTCTGACTCCCGCGCAAATCAGTAGCGTTCAAGGGCTGATTCAGGGCGCGATAGGTTACAGCCCAGCCCGGGGCGATTCGGTGGTTGTCACAAATATACAGTTCGATAGGGATAAAGAATTCGCCCAAGCCGACGCCGAATACTTTAAGGCTCAAAATATCCGGCTGGCGATAATTATCGGTTTGGCCTTGTTAGCCTTAACCATAATTGCCATCATCGTGGTCCGGGCGATTTCCAAAGAAATAGACCGCCGGCGCCGTCTGCAAGAAGAAGAACGGGCCCGCCGGGAACAAGCCGAACGGGACCGGATTCTCATGGCCGCGGAAGGGGAGGCAGAAGTCCCCCTGTCCGCGGAAGAGCAAGCCCGGATGAGTCTCTACGAAAATATCGCCAATATGGCGAAGGACCACCCCGACGGAGTGGCTCAACTTATCAGAACGTGGCTTTTGGAGGAATAGGGTATGGCAAAAGCAGCGGCTTCCCAAGCTTCAAAAAAAGCAAAGGATATCAACGGACGGCAGAAAGCCGCCATCTTTTTGGTGTCCATCGGGTCCCAAGTATCTGCGGAAATCTTTAAATATCTGCGGGAAGATGAGATTGAAACTCTGACCTTTGAAATTGCCCGGCTCGAAACCGTCGAATCAGAACAAAAAGACGCTATTCTCCAAGAATTTCAGGAACTGATGATAGCCAACCAGTTCATCAGTACCGGAGGCATCGATTACGCCCGGGACCTTCTGGAAAAAGCTCTGGGAAATCAAAAAGCGGTGGATATTATCAACCGCCTCACTTCCAGCCTTCAGGTCCGTCCCTTTGACTTTATCCGCCGGACTGATCCGGCCCACCTGCTTAACTTTATTCAGCAGGAACATCCCCAGACTATCGCCCTGATCATGGCCTACCTTGAACCGAACAAAGCATCGGTAATCATCCAAAACCTTCCAACGGATGTCCAAAGCGATGTCGCCCGCCGGATCGCCACCATGGACCGAACCAGCCCGGAAGTATTGCGGGAAGTCGAGCGGGTCCTTGAGAAAAAGCTCTCGACTCTTTCCAGCGAAGATTATACCGCCGCCGGAGGGGTGGAAAGCATCACCGAAATCCTCAACATGGTTGACCGGTCTTCGGAAAAGCAGATCATGGAACAACTCGAAGCGGAAGATCCGGAACTCGCCGAGGAAATCAAAAAGCGGATGTTCGTATTCGAAGATATTGTCATGCTTGACGACAAGTCTATCCAAAAGGTCATGCGGGAAGTGGATTCCGCAGAGCTTGCAAAAGCCCTAAAGTCGGTAGACGCCGAGGTGCAGGACAAAATCTTCAGGAATATGAGTAAACGCGCCGCGGGGATGCTCAAAGAAGATATGGAATTCATGGGTCCTGTGCGCCTGAAAGACGTGGAAGAAGCTCAGCAGAAAATCGTTTCAATTATCCGCAAACTCGAAGAAAGCGGAGAAATCGTGGTCGCCCGGGCCGGTGAAGACGAACTGGTGGTATAATGACAAGAACCGTTTTCAGAGCGTACGAAATCGTCGCAAGCCCGGTGGTGATGTTCATCGATTCTCCCGACGGAGCGGAGGAATCCGAAAAACCCCTCGTCTTTGACGACGCCGCGGAACCGGAAGAATATCAGGGTCCCACCGCGGAAGAGCTTCGCCGGGAAGCCGAACAGTTTAAGATTCAATGGGAATCTGAACGGGAAACCATGATAAAATCCGCCCAGCTGGAAGGAAGCCGGATCATCAAAGAAGCGGAAGAAGCCGCTCAGGAAGAACTAAACCGGCGATCCGAAGAAGCGATGGTAATAAAACAGAACGCCGAAGCGGAAGCTCA
>JAIRPY010000043.1 GCA_031256905.1 Spirochaetaceae bacterium | reverse complement strand
TCGACAAGGGCTACATCCGCGCCGGCTTCCGCGAGAGCCAGCGCGATATTGTATCCTATGCCTCGGGCGCCGCCGGTAACGAAGGCTTTTTTTCCGTCGAGCCTTAATTTTTCAATAATACCCATGGTTACTTTCTCCTCAAGGTTTGCGCAATCGATTGCGGGTAATGTATTTTATGCTATCCTCTCTTTTAGGATCTGTCAACAAATATTTTATTTTTGGGGATTTTTTATTGAATTTGTTTTGGAGCGGGAGCCGGGCTGATTCTTGCGGAGGATGTTCCCCCCGGAGGCTTAGATATTTCCTCATGAGGCTTAGATATTTTACCATGAGGCTTGGATATTTTCCCATGAGGCTTGGATATTTCCCCATGAGGATAGGATATTCACCCCGGAGGCTTAGATATTCCTCCTGGATGCTTGGATGCATTTTCATGAGGCTTGGATATTTATCCCGGAGGCTTAGATGTATTTCCAGGAGGCTTGGATATTTATCCCGGAGGATTAGATATTTCTCCGGGATCCTTGGATCTGCGAAAGAAGGGCCTGGCCGGGTTTCCTGGGGCCGGTTTTTTTTTTAGGTTTTTAGAGTTCTATTTTTGCGAGGGCCCCTTCGGAGACGGCGATTTCTTTAGCGTTTTCGAGGAATTGGGTGATACTTTTGCTGGCGGAGCCTACTTCTTTGATTCTGTCGGCGACGTCGTTGGAAAGGCCCTGGAGGTTTTCCATATCTTGCCGGATTATTTTGCTTCTCTGCTGAATTGCGCCGCTTCCGTCTCGAACTTGGGCGGTAACGTCTTGGATGCCGGTTAGGGCGGTTAAGATTTCGGATCCTCCTATGGATTGCTGTTCGATGGCGTGTTTTATTTCGGTGAAGGAGGAGTCGATGGTCTGAATTTCCTCGAAGATGAGGTCCATGGCATTTACGGTTTCGTGGGAAACGTTGTTTATTTGTTCGATGGCCTGTTCCATTTTTTTGATTTCCGAGGAGATGGATTCGGATTCTTTGCTGGAAAGTTCCGCGAGTTTGCGGATTTCCCCGGCTACCACGGCGAAACCCCGGCCGGATTCTCCGGCATGGGCCGCTTCGATAGCCGCGTTCATCGCTAAGATGTTGGTTTGCCCGGCGATGTCGGCAATCGTTTTATTCGCCTTTTGCAGAGTTTTGGATTGGTCCTCGATGCGGCTGAGTTCTTCTGCAAGTTTCGCCAGCATCTTATGGCCGGCCGAGGAAGACCTGCTGAGGGTGTCCGTCGTCTTGCTGGTCCCGGTAATAACCTGGCGAATCGAGTTAATATTCGCCACCATTTCTTCGATAGCCGCGGATGATTGGATAATATGCGCGGCTTGGTTTTGCACAGCCTGATCCAGCCGGGCAATATGGTCCGTAATTTCCTGTAACGATACCGAAGTACTCTGCACCGAGTCCATCTGGGCCGAAGATTTGGACTGCATGGTTTCAATATCGTCCTTAATAATCTGGAGAGAGACCGCGGATTCCGTAATAATCCCATTTAAACGCTGACTATTCTCGGTCATGCGGGATAAATTGGTCCGTAATTCCTCCAAAGAAACCTTGAGACGGTCCCGAATCTTCACCAGGGCCTTCTGCATGGCCCCAATATCGTCATCCCGGAACTTTGCTACCGTTACCGAAAAGTCTTGATCCGCCAGGGCCTGGGCAATCCGCTCCACATCCTGAATCGGAAGGGTCAGCATCCGCCGGGTAAAAATCCCGGAAACCGCCGCGGCGGCGCCCAATAAACCTACACTTATCAAAACTAAATGAAAGACCATCCGGTTCAATTCCGCAAAAACCGCGGAGCTGGCAATAACCGATACCAAGACCCAATCAGCCCCGGGAATCGCCGCGGATTGAATGAAAACCTCGGAATCCGAAGCGGAAAAGGCGGCCCTCCCGGAAAGAACCCCCTCCCGATACCGCTCCAAGCCGTGTTCGGTAAAAAAATCCTTGGCCATCACCGCGGTTTTGTCCGGATGAACGACGAAAAGCCCGGTTTTATCCAAAAGATAAACCTCCTGGGCCTGGTCATGCACCGAATCCAAAATCGCCTCAAAGGAATCCACCGTAATTTCCTCGGCCGCGACACCCACATCCCGGCCCGCAGAATCAAAAACCGTCATAGATAAAGCAATCGTCAGCTTTCCGGTGGAACCTTCTATATACGGTTCCGCAAAAGCTACTTCCCCCTGGGCCTTCTTCGCCTGAGTAAACCAAGCTCTCTGGGTTTGATCGTAATCCTCGTCCGGAACCCAGCGGTCGTTTATAATAAAACACCCCCCAGGCTGATTCCACTTCACATTACTGGCGTAATACAGATAAGCCGCATCCGGTACCGTCCCCAGGGTCCGAATGAGAAAGTCCTCCATCTCCCGTTTCGGAAGCTCCTCATGTAAAGCGAGAAAAGAAACCACCGCCGCGGCCGTACTCTTCAGCAGACCGGCATGCTCGTTGAGCCGGGAAAAGACCTCGGTCTGAAGCCGAAGCATCATTTCATTCGTATTAGCCCTCGCCTGCCGGTACGCCAGGGCCCGGAGGTTGATAAAAAAGATAAGCGACAGGGTTATAACCGCCAAACCTATAATCCCCAGACAAACCGCGCTGAACATCGCCGCAAAAGACATCTTGTTTTTCATTATGAAGCCTTACCTTTATACATTAAACTGAAAAATAATATACCTCTTGACGTATAAAAATCAATAGCTTATCTGAAAAGCCCTCCCCAAGATTTCAGCCTTTACGTTTCTTGCATTTCCGGGTATCCTCGGACCATGCAAATATTTTTCATCGCCCTGACCCTCCTGATGGCCGGATCCCCCCAGGGGGCTTCCGCCAAGGCCCAAAAAGAAATACCCCCCCCGGCCGGCCCCCGAAGGGTAATCGATCAGTTAGGAAGAACCGTCGAAATCCCCCGGGAAGTGACTTCGGTAGTAGTCCTTCAGCACCAAAGCCTGAACGTTTTGGTTCAGCTGGGAGGGGCCGATTCCATCGTTGGAGTTCTTTCAAGCTGGAAACGCCAACTGGGCCCTCGGTACAGCCGCCTCGCCCCCAGGCTCGAATCCCTGCCCCAGCCGGGAGACCTTTCGGAGGTTAATATCGAAAGCCTCTTGAGCCTTCGGCCCCAGGTCGTGTTCGTCACCAACTACGCGCCCCAAGATATGATCGGCCGAATCAGCTCCGTCGGAATTCCCGTCATAGCCGTGTCTTTCCGGGAAGATGCGGAAAGCGAACGGGCAAAAATCAATCCGATCATGGAAGACGAAGAAACCGCCTACAACAACGGCCTTAAAATCGGTATTAGGCTGATCGGAGAAGTTATGAATCGGCAAAAAGAAGCGGAAGAACTGATCGCCTATGCCTTTGAACACCGGGAAATCGTAACCGAACGGCTCCAGGACCTGACGGAAAACCGCCGAGTCCGGACCTACATGGCGAATCCCGGTTTGAACACCTACGGTTCGGGAAAATACACGGGCCTTATGATGCTCCATGCCGGCGCTTTGAATGTCGCGGCGGCCTCCATCGAAGGCGCGAAGCAAGTTTCCCTAGAGCAAATTCTTTTTTGGAATCCGGAAGTAATTTTTGTGCAGGAACGCTATCCCGAAGTGGTAGCGGAAATTACCCAGGACCCCGGATGGCAGAACATCGACGCGGTTAAAAATAAACGGGTCTATCTCATGCCGGAATACGCCAAGGCTTGGGGTTATCCTCAACCCGAAGCCTTGGCCCTGGGAGAATTGTGGATGGCGAAAACCCTCTATCCCGATAGGTTCGGGGATATCGATATGGCCGCGGAAGCGGAGGCCTATTACCGCCGATTCTACCGCACCGGATACCAACCTTAACCTTTTATCCCCGGGCCTTTAAGGGGGGCCTCGGAAAGGCAAGGAGTTTCAAGGAATCCGGGGAATCTCCTGAAGGCCCGGGCCCTCAGAAAAGAAATACAGGAAAGAAATATATGAAAGAAACTAACCCGGAGGTTACCCTGGTCCCGATTCCGGCTGGGACTTTCAGCATGGGCAGTCCCGGGGCCGAGCCGGAACGGGAAGACGACGAGATTCCGCATGAGGTAACGGTCCGCTCTTTCTGCCTGGGCAAGAATCCAGTAACTTCAAAAGAATATGAAGAAGTAATGGGCCTCAATCCCAGTTATTTCGAGGAACCTGATCTGCCGGCGGAGTCGGTAAGCTGGTACGATGCGATAAAATTCTGCAACACCCTAAGTATCCGGGAAGGGCTGACTCCGGCCTATGGGATAAACGAGTCTGGGGCGACCTGGGACCGAAAGGCTCCGGGCTACCGCTTGCCGACCGAGGCGGAATGGGAGTACGCGTGCCGGGCCGGGACGACTACGCCCTTTCATACCGGGGAAAATATTACGACTTCCCAGGCGAATTACGATGGGGATTTTCCGTATAACGGAAATGCGAAAGGAATATATCGGGCGGAGCCTTGGGCGGCCGGAAGGGGCGCGGTAAATGCCTGGGGCTTGTACGATATGCCGGGAAACGTGGAGGAATGGTGCTGGGATTGGTATGCTCCGTATTCGGCGGCGGATCAGACGGATCCGCCGGGGCCTGGGTTCGGCTTTGACCGGGTGCTTCGGGGAGGCTGTTGGGCCGCCCCTGGCCGGTGTGTGCGTTCCGCCTATCGGTCTAAGTTCGATCCGGGGGCCCGGAGTCACCTTATAGGCTTTCGGCTGGCCCGTTCCGGGGGGCTTCCGGGCCGGTCTTTCCTTGCCGGGAGCCTTTCGTAGCATGGGATGAGCTTCTCCCCTCATGGGATGAGCCTTTCCCCCCATGGGGTGAGCCTTTCCCCCCATGCTACGAGGCTTTCACCCCATGCTACGAGGCTTTCAGAGCCGGGGCGGGAAAAGTCCCAGGGGCAGACAGGAAAAAACCCAGGGGCTAAGTTCCCTTCTTTTTTCAAAAATATTTGGTAAATAATTAAAATGCCGATATTCTCTACAAGGAAATATAATGAAAAAACATCTGGTAATCTTTGCAGGCCTGGCTTTCAGTCTTTCAAGCTGTGCCTCTAATAAAATAGAACCGCCGAGAGAAAAACCCTTGACTTTCAATCCCCAGGGATACACCACCGGAACCATTACAGTAGAGGGCAAACCCATTAATTACCGGGCCTGGGAAAATATATCCTATGCCGCAAATCCGGTAAACACTAATCATACCGCTTGGCAGAAGATGAATATTTATGTGCCCGAGGCCGCATACAACGACAGCACCGCGCCTATTCTGCTCAAAAACGCGGTCGGCGGTTATATGCCTTCGGACCCTGAAAAAATAGACGCCCTATCCCGGGAAGGCAGAACGGGAATTATGCAGGCCGCGCTGGCTAAAGGATACGTGGTGGTTTCCCCCGGCGCGCGAGGGCGAACTTCCCAAGAAGTGTATGTGCCGGGCAACAATCCCTTCAGTCCCCCCGCGGAAGCCGGAGGTCCGTATATAGGAAAAGCTCCGGCGGCAATCGTGGATCTGAAAGCCGCGGTCAGATATTTGAGATATAACGACGCGCTCATGCCGGGGAGCGCGGAAAAAATAATCAGCGATGGCACCAGCGCGGGCGGCGCGTTATCGGCCCTGCTCGGCGGGGCCGGCAATAACCCGCTGTATGAGCCCTATCTTAAAGCAATTGGCGCGGCCCCGGCCCGGGATGACATTTTCGCCGTAATAGCCTTTTGTCCTATTACCGATCTGGAACACGCTGATATGTCCTATGAATGGCTTTACGGAGGATTAAATAATATTCGGAAGAAAAGCTCTCTGCCGCCCCCGGGACAACCCGGCGGCGGGAATCCCCGGGGATCAGGCCGACCAGATGGGAGCGGCGCAAATCAAAACGCGCTTCCCGGTTTCAATGACCCGGAAAAAGCCCTTTCCGCAGAACTGGCCCTGCTTTTTCCGGCCTACCTTGACAGTCTCGGACTCCGAAGGCCCGACGGAAAGCCCCTTACCGCCGGTTCCGGGGCAGACGGAACTTATATTGATTACCTCTCCTCATTTGTGATCCGGTCCGCGCAGGAGGCCTATAACACAAGCAACGAAAAAGACGTTTTTAAGGCGGCTTTTCCTTGGCTCAAGTTTGACAACGCAAATATTGCCGGCCTTAACTTTCAGGAATACCTTGCGTACGTTATGAGCCGGCAACCGCTTAAATCAGTTCCGGCCTTTGATTCAATGGGCGTGCTTGACGGCGCGGTAAGCGGTGAAAACGATGTATTCGGAACCCGCGATATCGCGGCCTTGAATTTCACCGAGGCCGGCTGGCAAAAAAATCCCGTCAATACCGGTACCTTGCCGGCGGATATAAAGGATCGGGTGTACTTAATGAACGCAATGAATTTTATCGGCGCGGCCGATACCGATACCGCTCCAAACTGGTATATACGGCATGGAACGATTGACCGGGATACTGCTTTCACCGTATCGGTTAATCTTTACACCAAGTTGCAAAACCGGGGATTTACGGTGGATTATAAACTCGCATGGGAAAAACCTCATTCCGGCGATTATGATCTCGATGAAGTTTTTGCGTGGATAGCAAAACTGTAAGGCAAAGCAACTTGCGCATATTCCGCTTATGCGCCTCCCCGGTGAGCGGGTTGTATATCTTGTTTTTCGTAGGCACGTTAGTCGAAAGGCCGCTGAAATTTTTTGTCCGATGGAGGGACTTGACAAAAGATCCTAGAAAGCATAATATAAAGTAATAAATCATAAAACAACCGTACTTAAAGGTAAACTAGGATATTCCCAAATTATATCGTCAATAAAATCAAAGCCTTCCTCGATAAAAATCCGGTGAAAATCAAAGGGAAGGGCAAGCCGTTTTGACGATTCGCTTCTGCTCGCCCGGCGTATCAGTACCGGCGAAACGTTAATAACAAAAAAACGCCCCTCGTTAAGAACGCGATAACACTCTTTAATTATCCGCCGCATTTTGCCAAGATAGTCTTCGTAATCGGTATAATCGGCGTACTCAACCCGGGCGTTATAATAGGGCGGCGAAGTAAACACTAAATCTATCGACTCCGCAGGAGTTTCCCGAAGAAGCAATTCCGAATCGCCGAAGCCTACCGTATTCCGAATCCTGGAAATTTTCGGTATATCCGAATCGCTTTTCTTTTCGCCGGACTCAGATTTTCTGCCGAGTATTCGATCTTCAAGGGTTTGCTTTTTGGTCGTCTTCGCTTCGATTAACAGACTGGTTGCCGCGTCAATAACGGCTTCGCCCACAGCCTGATCGCAGTGCAACAGCGGAATCCGCCAAAGGTGATAACGGTCGTCAATTTCCGGCAAGCCGAAAGAAAGAATACCTTCAAGACGTACCGACCGCAGATATGCCGCCCCAATCTGTTTCGCTTGTTCAACGGTCTTAACCAAGTAAACGGTATTTTTTTTACG
>JAIRPY010000040.1 GCA_031256905.1 Spirochaetaceae bacterium | reverse complement strand
TTTTTTATCCAAAAGTATAATTCCCCGGAATCTCCCCAATTTACGGCATCGCTGTCAATTTCTAAGAGCAAAATCCAATCGTCTTTGCGTTTCTCTCATTCCGCCGCCCGAGGAGATTGATAACCCGTGGAATTCCCGCAATACAGCCCGTTAGACGCCAACTGACACTCTAAAGCCATATCAGGATTTTGTATGGGATTCGCCCAGCCCCCAAGATGATGCCGGGGAAGGTCTCCGTAATGCGACATTTCCGCATAGGCTTCAGCTTCCCATTCAGGATAGGTCTGAATCAGCTTAGGAGCTAATTGCTTTGCCGGATAAACGCCCCACTCCGGAAGAGTTGCAGGAACCGGCGGCTCCTGCAAAGCCTCGGTTTCATCCTTCTGAAAAAGCATTTTCCAGCTTCCCCGATCTTCCGGGTCAAAACCCCAAGTACTCTGCTCGGCGTCGTAAAAGACATAGAGCAAACCAGATTTCGGCAAAAACGGTATCGCCCCGGTTGCGTTTATTTCGGAAAACCGTATCTGCATGACAAAAGCTAAAGCCCTGTTTTTCCATTCGGGCCACGTAAAATCGGGACCCGTCAACGGTAAACCCCCAAGCCGCGTAAATACCGGCTCCGGGGTTTCAATAAGATGATAAGCAGGTTTCACAGGTAGATTTTTCAATCGCATATTTCCTTCTTCAAAAGAAAAAGTATACCCAAAACCAAAAAAGAACAAGCCCTTTTTTCTTAGGAGTCGGCAGGGTGAAGTTTCTGTAAACACTAACGAAGACTTCATAAACACTAGCGAAGTCTTTGTACGGTCTAACGGAGTTTCTGTAAACACTGCTGAGGTTTCTGTTAGGCTTTACGAGGTTTCCGTAAACCTTGCTGGGACTTCTGTTAGGCTTTACGGAGCCGTCGTCTTGCAGGACGGAGCCGTCGTCTTGCAGGACGAGGCTTCTATCTTGCAGGACGGGACTTTCGTCTTATAAGATGGAGACGTCATCTTATAAGACGGAGACGTCATCTTATAAGACGAGGCTTCCATCTTGCAGTACGAAACCTTCGTCTTGCAGGACGGGACTTTCATCTTATAAGACGAGGCTTCCATCTTGCAGGACGGAGACGGACGGAGCCGCGAAAAACCCGCCGGCGGGTTTGCTCGCGCCGGCGGGTTCCTGGGGTCATCGGGGGGGCGGGTTATTTTGCGATGTATGCGTTAAGCTGTTTTTGGCATTCGTCGATTACCCGTTGGAGGCCGGCGTTTCGCAATGCTTGGGCGTATCCGGCCTTTACGGAATCGTAGGAAACGGAACCGTCTTTTAACTGATTATAATATTCGGTGATGACCGCGTTGATTTGGGATATTTCGGTTTTTATCGATGCTTGATTGAGGTTGAAACCGACATAGGGGGTCACTTTTGCGTTTTTATCCCAGGCGCGCAGTTTTTCGATATTGGAAGCCGGCACGTTTTTGGAAAACCGGGCTAGGGAAATATCGTTCCACATCCAGACGTTGGGAGAATAACGTTTATTGTCCGGGATCCCGGCGTACGATATGGACCGGCCCTCGAGTTTGTAATTTACTCCTTCGATGCCGAAGGACCAGAGATCAAAATTTGTCTGATTTGATTTTATCCAGTTGATGAAGGCCACGGTTTCCCCGGGATGTTTGCTCGTGGAGGCCACTGCAAGCATATTATCTCCGCCGATGGTAAGATACAGCGGATTCGGGTTGAGCAGAACCGTTTCGATAACGGCTCCGGGAATATTGGCGACCAGGGCGTCCACCCGTTCGGTTTCGCTGAGGGTGTTTGACGGAATACAGGCCACGATGCCGTTAATAAAACCGAGATGCGGATTAGGCGCCCGGGAATTATCCGGGGGGATGTAGCCTTTCTGGCGCCAGCGGTATTTTGTATCCGCGGTCTGTTTAAATCCGTCGGATTCCATGAAAGATTTTACCGTATTGGAAGGATCCGCCGGATCGACATAGAGGGGATTCATGCCGCCATCGCCGATAGGAAAATAGTAATTCGCGAATACCGGATACAAAGGCTGGGCGTTGTGATCCGCCGTGCAGATCATATTCGGTTCATTGGCTAAAATAGCGTCGAAATAGGCTTCAAGCCCCGCCAAAGTCGTAATTTCCGGGATTCCGTATTTTTTCCGCAAATCCCCGCGAATGTTATACACTAAATTATATTCCGCCATGGGAATTACCCGGGCCAGCGCGTAGAGTTCCTTGTTTACGGTTCCCGCGGCCAGGGTTGATTTCGGTATAGAAGAAATGATGTTCGACCCGGTTAGGACCTTATCTAGGGGCTGATACACGCCTTTTGCAACCAGATCGGAAATCGTACTTGCATGGGCCCAAACTAAATCGTACTCCTCGCCGCCGGCAATCGCGAGAGCGAGTTTGTTCCAGTAATCGTCTACATAAACGGTCCGGATTTGGATGTTCAAGCCGTCCGATGCAAGTTTCTTATTGACCGCGGCCAGCACATTCGCTTCGTCATTCGGGGGACTGCCCACGAAAAGAGCTTTGAGCGTAACCGTTCCGCCTTTTGCCGAATCCTGCTTGCTTGCCCCGGCCCAAACCGCCGAAACCCCAAGAACAAGCAGGAAAACCGATACTACCGTTTTTTTTACCATATATACTCCTTATGCGTTGTATGTAAAAACTGCGCGCAGTTTTACTATCTTTATCCTTTTACCGCGCCTACCATGATTCCTTTGACAAAGTATTTCTGTACGAAAGGATATACCAAAATGATGGGACCTATGGTTACAAAAAGCGTGGCGACCTGAAATGTTTGGGACGGCACTTGACTTGAGCCTATGCTTCCGGACATTTGGATGATCTCCATTTGGGATCTGATCTTAAACAGCATATACTGTAATGGAACCAGGTTCGGATTATCAATAAACCAAAGAGCTTCCGTCCAACTGTTCCAATACCCCAGACTGATAAAAAGCGTCGAAGTAGCGATAATAGGCGTCGAAAGGGGGATAATAATGCTGAAAAAGGTCTTCAGGGGATTCGCCCCGTCGATGTCCGCGGATTCCGTTATCGAGGGAGGTATGGTTTTAAAGTAATTCCGCATCAAGAAAAGGTTGAAAGACGAAACCAAGGCCGGAACAATAAGCGCGGCAAAAGAATTCCGCAGATGCAAAATTTGGGTGCATACCAAATACCACGGAACCAGTCCGGCGTTAAAAATCATCGGGATATAGAAAAACATAGAAATTATATTCCGGTACTTCACCCGCTGAAGCGAAATCGCATACCCCGCCGAGCCGCAGATGATAATCGATAAAACCGTTCCCACCGCAGTAGTCAGAATCGTAACGCCGTAAGCCCGCACAACAATCGGCGTGGCAAACACAACGCGATAAGCCTCCATGGAAAATTCCTTCGGTATAATCTGATACCCATAGAGCGTAACACTGCGCTCGCTGGATATGGATACCATAAACGTCAGGGCAATAGGGTACAGAAACACTATGCTGAGAAGGATCAGGCCTCCATGCAGAACGCGCTGTCCTACAAGTTCCATTTTTGTATTGCTAATTTCCATCCTCATCCTCTTTTTTTATAAAGAAAATTTTTCTTGTATTTTGAAATGAAAAACTCTTTTAAAGTATTTTGAAATCCAAAAACTTTTTTAGAAAAGTCCGTAATCTTTATCTATCTTTTTGGCGAGGGCGTTGGAGCCGAAAACCAGCACAAAACCGACTATTGACTGAAAAAGCCCGATAGCCGAAGAGGTGCTGAAATCCGCAGTTTTTCTAACCGCCCGGTAAATGTACGTTTCGATAATATCGACTTTCGGCAGAATCGCCATATTGTCCTCTCCGATGATGGCGTAAATCAGGGCAAAATCGCCGAACATCATATTCCCAATACTAAGAAGGGCCATTAAAATAATAGCCGGCAGAAGCATCGGCAGAGTCAGATGCCAAATCTTTTGCAGTTTGCCCGCGCCGTCTAGGGAAGCCGCTTCGTACATCTGGGCGTCAATGCCGGAAATAGACGCAAGATAAATAATAACGCTGTAGCCTATCGAATTCCACAAATGCGCGGCCACCACGATCTTAACCCAGGGCTCCGCAATTTTAAGCCAGTTGATTTTCGGCGCGCCGAAAAAACTAAGAATCTGATTCGCCAGTCCCGCATCAACAGAAAACAAAATATCGGTCACAATCTTCCCGATGATAATCGCGGAAAAAAAATAGGGCAGAAACATGACGTTTTGATAAAGTTTCACGAGCTTCTTGTTGGTCAGTTCATTTAAAATAATCGCCAAGCCAACCGCCAAAATCGTCCCCCAAAAAAGGTAATTCAGATTGATCCAAATCGTATTGAGAGTCGTTCTAAAAGCATACTCGCTGGTAAAGAAAAACGTAAAATTATTCAACCCCGCCCAGGGACTGCCCCAGATGCCCTGGCGGAAATTGTAATTCTTAAAGGCTATGGCCAGTCCCGGCATCGGCAGATACTTCAAAAGAAAGACCAGCAATACCGCCGGAAGAGCCATCAGGTAATACACTCCGTTCCGGCGGACTTCATAGACCGTTCCGGGGAGGCCCCCGCTTTTTTTCAGGTTCCGCATAATTTCAGTATACCCCCGGATTCTTCTTTGTCAAGAAAAAAAATAATAAAATTTGAAAATTTTATCTAAAAACTTTCTGAAAAATATTGAAAATTTATTTCCTTTAAAAGATACTCAAAGTATGAAATCTATATTCCGCCGAGGGACCTTTCCCCTGTGCGTCTGCGCCGGAGAGCGCGTAAAATTAATAGGCTCGATAGACGGCCGGTTTCCCGCGTTCGGGCATCACCTTGAAAAAGAGATGGGCGGATTGTGGCTCCCTCCGATAAAATTATTCGATGGATTTTGGCTGAAATTCCGAGATTGCGATGCGGACCGGGTAGACCTTTGGGTCCTGGCCGACGCTTTCGAGCAGTTCCCCGAAGGAAACGCTTTTTTTTATACCGCAAATCTGGGGCATACCCCGATACGAATCACCCGATTCCAAATGGTCCCAGAATTAGCCTACCCAGACGGCGCCGGAATGCTCGCGGATTACGAGTTTTTCAATTCCGGCCGGGAACCCAGAAACCTGGAAATCCTATTCCTCGCCCGAACCGGCCTGCGCCCAGTGTGGTTTTCCGAAGAACAGGGCCTAATCCCCGGACCGGCCTGCGGAGAATGGCTGGAATCAGAACAAGTCTTTCTGGCAAAAAATCAAAACCACGAATGGTACGCCGGAGCGGGAAGCCTTCCCGCCCCGGACCGGGTAGAAATCGGAAGCGCGTCTTATCCCGCCCCGGAATATACCGAAGGCCAGGGCCCTTCGGTACAGTTCCGATACAATTTCCAAATTTCCGGAGGCGAAACCCGAAAAATCAGGATTATCCTTGCCGGTTCCTGCCTTTCCAGGTCCGCCTGCCTCACTGCTTATAGGCTCCTGACCTCGCCTCAAGACTTTCGTTCAGAAAAAAAACAGCGATATCGCCAGCTTCTGGAAAAAAGTTCCCTTTTTCTCGAAGAAGACCCCCAATTTCAAAGCGTCTACGATTGGGTTAAAGTAAATACGGACTGGCTTATTATCGACGCCGGCAAATTCGGAAGGGCCCTCGCCGCGGGGTTGCCGGAATACCCCTGGTGGTTCGGGTGCGATACCTGCTACGCTTTGCAAGGAATTTTGGCGATCGGGGATTTTCGGCTTTGCCGGGATACTCTGCTACTCCTACTGGAATACTCGGAAAAGGTCAACGGCAACGGCCGAATCATCCATGAAGTGACCACCGCCGGTTTCTGCTACAATCCGGGGAATACCCAAGAAACCGCGCATTTTATTACTATGGTATGGCATTACTTTGAGTGGACCGGAGACAGGGACCTGCTGGATCGGGTCTTTCCCTTTCTGGAAAAATCCGCGATGTGGCTTCGATCCCAGGATCCGGAGGACGACGGCTTTCCCAAAGGCTACGGAATCATCGAAATTCCTGGGCTGAATTCCAAAATGCTCGATACCGCGGCCTATACCGCTCAAAGTTACGGCTGTTTTTCCAAAATGTGCGCCCTCAAAGGCTTGGAAAACCAGTCCGCCGAGTACGCAGACCTAGAAAAACGTTGTATCGAGAGAATTAACACCAAGTTTTGGGATGAAGAAGCCGGACTCTACGCAGATACGTATACCACTGGGGCGGATGTCCGGACCCACAGGGACGATATTTTGGGGCGGCTCTACGGACCGGAAGCCGAAGAGGGCCGACGGGAGCTGGATAAAATTCTCGAAAAAAAGGGTTCTCCTCCCGACATCGCCCAGGGCTGGCTTTTAAATTACGCTTGGATTATCAATATTCCGATGGAAATCGGGATTGCCCCCCCGGAAAAGGCAAAACGGGCCTTGGAACGGCTTCACAGCTCCCAGTTTATCGGACCTTACGGTATGTATTTAAGCGGCCTCTTCCGGGACCAGACCATGACTATCTCCACCGGCGTCATGGCGGCCGCGCAAGTCCGGTACGGTTACCCGGACAGGGCGCTGGAATTGCTGAAAAAAATGGCTTCCGCCTTCGGTCTGGCGAGTCCGGGCTGTATCTCCGAAATGCTCCCGGATTACGGCTGTTTCATCCAAGCCTGGACCGTCTACGCGGTTATGGTCCCTATCGTAACCGGGTTTTTCGGCCTAAAACCCTATGCTTCGCTCCGGGAAATTCACATCGATCCCAGGATGCCCCAGGCCTGGTCCCAAGCGGAACTGCGCCGGGTCCCAATCCTCGACGGAGAACTCACCATCCGATACCGCCGCTTGGACGGAGAAAAGTACGAAATCGAATTCACCGGAACCGGAACCATCTGTTTCCCGGTCCCCCAAGGGCATAAAGTAAAGGCCCACGGCAAAATCTACCTCCCGGGTTCAGTGATTCATGCCAAAGGCAGGCTGGCGGTTCAGGTGAAACTTTTTCAAACGTAATTTCAAAAAAAAGAAAGAATTTGAAATTTTGCGGGAAAACCGGTATACTGAATTGTATGATTAAACCGACCCTCCAGCAGATTGCCGAAGTTCTGGCCATTTCACCCGCTACGGTTTCAAAGGCTCTTTCCGGGAAGCCGGAAGTGAACGAGTACACCCGAAACCGAGTGCTTGCCTGCGCTCAGGAGCTGGGCTACACCGCTGGACCCGGCGGATCGGCGCAAAGGATTCGCCGGACGGCGATTCTCATCGAAGACCCGGAACCAAATGAGTCCTGCAATACCTTTTATTACGATATTCTCATAGGATTTAAGCGGTACGGCGCGGCTAAGGGGCTTGAAACCCTGATTCTGCCCCTCACCGCAACTCCGACTCAGGGGAAAAAAAGCTACGACGACTATTTGCGGGCAAAACATATTGACGGCGTGTTTATTTCCGGCTTAAAAAAGGGAGACGCTTACATCGCCGCTCTGGAAACCACGCAAATTCCTACGGTAGTTCTCGATTTTTCTTGCGCCAATCCCCGGGTTGGACGGATTGGGGTGGATAATGTACTGGGCGCGCGGATTGGGGTGGAGCATCTTATCGAGCTGGGGCATCGAAAAATAGGATTTTTAAATGGACACGGGGCCGCGCCGGTTTCGGACGAGCGGCTTGCCGGCTATACGGCCGCGCTCTGCCGGCGGGGTATCGGTTTTCGCCCGGAACTCGTGTTCGAAGGGGATTATCGCGAGGAAAGCGGCATTGCCGGCGCGGATTATTTTATCGGCGCCGGAGTCACCGGGCTGTTTTGCGCCAGCGATTTAATGGCTGTCGGCGCGATGCGGCGGTTTCAGGAACGAGGGTTTGAAGTGCCCGGGGATATTTCGATTGTCGGCTTCGATAATATGCCCTTCGGCGCGTTCTGTACGCCTCGGCTCACTACTGTCGCGCAGGACCGAATCGGCCTCGGCGTCGCCGCTTGCGCGCTTCTCCAGGGGCTTATGAGCGACAGTCCCCTCAAGCATTGCGTACTGCCTCCGGCTTTAACTCTGCGGGAATCCACCAAACAAGCCCGGGTCGGCCCCTTGGGATGAGATCAGCCGTTCCGCTTGATCCAGAGAAAGGCCCCGGTCCCGGGCGATGCGGGCGCGGTCTTCGTACTCGATCTTGGAACGCAAAGGGGATTCTCCCAAAAACGCGGTTTTCATCCTGGCTTTGCCGAAGGCCCCTGAAACGGGAGTTTCCGTTCGGGGTAGCGAAAGCCGGCGAACCGGCCTTTCCCGAAAACCGATACTCGTGGAATACTGAAAAAAGGTCCGCCGCAACTCCGGAAGGTTTTCCTCAGAACCGAGAACCGAAACTACTGTTCCGGGCCGGGATTTCTTCATCATACAGGGCGTAAAAGTAACGTCCAGGGCGCCGGCGTCAAATAAACGTTCCATCAAAAACCCCAAGGCTTCGCCGGACATATCATCAATGTTTGATTCAAGCATCGTAAGTTCTTCGGTATTCCAAAGGCTCGGCGAATTTTCGGCCTCTTCCCGCCAGGAAACCCGCAGAACATTGGGTTTTTCCATCTTCCGGGCGCCGATGCCGTAGCCGGTTTTAATTTCCCGGAATTTTGCGGTTTTTACAAACTCGTCCACGGACACTGCAAGAATCCCCGCGCCGGTGGGAGTTGTCATTTCTTTGTCGAAGCCTCCGGTTTTTACCGGAAGCCCCTGGACCAGCAGGAGCGTCGCCGGCGCAGGGACCGGCAAAACCCCATGGGCGCATTGTACTGTGCCGCCGCCCAGCTCAATTTCGCCGCAGGTTATCCGGTCCGGCTTGAGCATATCGAGGCAGATCCCGGTTCCCACAATATCGATAATAGAATCCATCGCGCCGACTTCGTGGAACGCGACGGATTCTATTGAGGTCCCGTGAATCTGGGCTTCGGCCTCGGCGATGCGCTGAAAAATAGCCAAGCTCCGGCGTTTCGCGCCTTCGCTGATCCCGGAACCTGTAATGAGTCCGCGAATGTCTTTCCAAGTAGAGTGATTTTTTCCGTCCGGATCGTCATGATGATGAGAAGGTTCGCTGAGTTCCACCATCGCGTGAGTTCCAGCGATACCGCCCCGCTGGTCCCGGCGGAACGTTATGTTCCAGCCCGGTACGCCAAGTTTTTCCAGTTCCCGGCGCAACCCTTCGGGGTCGGCTCCCAAATCAACCAAGGCGCCCAGGGTCATATCCCCGGATATGCCGGCGAAACAGTCAAAATGCAGAGTTTTCACGTTTCTTCCTTTATTAGTACCCGATTCATACTGCCCATAGCGTAGCCCTCAAGGTCAAGCGCGGCGTAGACAAATCCGCAGGCTTTGAGGGACCGGGAAATTGCGTCCATAACCGTTTCATCGAAGAAACGTTTTCGTTCTTCCGGGGCGACCTCGATGCGGGCCAGGGTCCCATGGGACCGCACCCGGAATTGCCTGAATCCTGCGGACCGCAAGGCGTCTTCGGCTTTTTCGATGCGTCCCAGCTTTTCCGGGCTGATGCGCTCTCCGTAGGGTATCCGGGACGCAAGGCAGGCAAAAGCCGGTTTATCCCAAGTCGGCAGATTAAACCGCCGGGAAAGTTCCCGAATATCCGCTTTAGTCATACCGGCAATCCGCAGAGGGCTTACAATCCCCAGTTCCTCCAGAGCTTGCAAGCCGGGACGGTAATCGCCCAAATCGTCTAGGTTCGAGCCGTCGAATACGGTATGAATACCCCGAGCTTCCGCGGCTTTGAGGATGCCCCGGAATTCGATTTTTTTACAGAAATAACAGCGATCTTTAGGATTCGCCGCGACTTCTTCGTCGATTTCGGATTCCTCGATCAGGATATGCGCGATGCCGATGCGCCGGGCGACCTGTATCGCGCCGTCAATTTCGGTTTTGGGGAGCATCGGAGAGACCACGGTCACCGCGAGGGCCCTCGCTCCCAGAGCCGCAAAGGCCGCATGGCACAAGAAAGAACTGTCCACGCCTCCGGAAAAGGCTACCGCCCCGGCGCCCGGCCCAGCGATAAGGGCCAAAAGCTCCTGATATTTCTCGTCCAGCCCGGCCGGTAAGGTTTCTCTCAACCCACCGGGCGGACCCCAAGGTTTTTCGTTACTCATATATTCCTCCGCATGAGGAGTTCATCTCCGGTAAAGCGGCTTCATGCCGTTTTTTTAGAAATTCCAAGACATATCTTTATCCAAAGGATACAAGGGTCGGCGGATTTTTTTGTAGGGAATCGTTTCCAGCACCTCGTTGGAACACCCCCGGGAGGTCGCCAAAATCGCCCGGGCGGCGATGGCCCGGAAACATGGCTCCAGGTACCCCAGCTTCACGACCACCAGGCAATACCTTTGGGCCTCCACTCCGAGGGCCGGGAGCAGTTCCTCGTCTCCAAAGCCTATGTGCTTGGAGGTGATAACAATCCGTAAATTCCGAAAAGAAAGCAACGCCACATCCGCCTTGTAAGGACCGAAATTTCGGACCGTTTTCAGCACCCGGACCCGCAAGGGAATCTTTTTGCCGTTAAGGGTATCCCAATTACCCCCCAAAGTAAGGTCCGTCTCCGCGCCTTCCCCGGCGGTAAGGCAAATTTTTGCCGCCGGGGCGTCGTAAAAACCGCTGTAGAGTAACGGCGTGGGCAGTCGGTCCGCGATGTCTGCGGTATCCAAAATTTTTTCAAAAAGCTCGGTGGCGTCGCCGGCGGCGCCGGCGGTGGGATTATCCCCGGAATCGGACACGAAAACCGGAGATTCCCCGGATTCCAACACTGCAGTATAGGCGGTTTTTAGGGCCTGAAGCGAATCGTAATGCTCGGCCCGAAACCGGAAGTCCTGCCGCCGGGACCAAAACTCCCGGGCTAAAGTCCGGGCGGTTTTTTCGCCCAGAGCCGGGTCGTCTAAGGTCGTCACCAAAACCGAAACTCCGTTATATTCGTCATCCGCCCAGGGAAAGCCCAGCAAAAACGACGCGGCTTCAAGGCCGGGCGTGTTTTCCGCCTGCCGGCAAGCGGCGATGAGCGAAGCCATAGGTTCGGCTTCGGACTCGGATTTTTCACCCGCTATAAGCATGGGAATCCGGCAGTACCCGGTGCGGAGTTTTTTGCCGGTTTTTAGGCTTTTCAGCAACATCCGGGCGGCTTGGGAGCCGGTTTCCCGGCTATCCACATGGGGGGCCGTCTTATACCCCGCGAAGCCGTCCACCGCGCCCAACAGTTCGGGGGTAATCGTGGCGTGCATATCCAGGGCCGCGGTAAACGGCACGTCCGGCAGAAGTTCCCGAATAGATCGGGTTAAGTCGCCTTCGGCGCAACCGAGGCCTTCAACCTTCATAGAGCCATGCAGAGCAAGACATATTCCGTCGATGGGACCCTGTTTTATCGCCTCTGCGATGCGGCGCATAAACTCGCCCTTGATGCGCTGGTAAAAGGTCCTGGAAACCACGCCGTTAGGAACCGCCCGGGCCAGGATCGTCGGAACGATTTCGCATCCCTCCGCCTGGAGGGTTTCGATAATGCCCGTAGACGAGTAATAGGGTTCCAGCCCCTGCCCAAGCAATTCTTTGCCGGAGAACACAACAAAATCCTCTTCTCCTGTGATGATAGGATTCAAGGTATTTGATTCGTGATTCATTCCGCCGGTAATAATTTTCATTTCAAACTCCTCTCGCCAGGTCCCCGGCTATTTTTTCGGCTCTATTTTTTTGATTTGCCGTAGGATTCGGCGGTATCCGATGCGGGTATTATCCGCGAGGGACAGCTCCACGAGATCCACTTTGGCTTTAACTTTTACGGGTTGGCCGTCCTGTCCGGTAAAGAGAGCTTTATACTCTTCGGGAATGAACCAATCCTGTTCGGTTTCGTCGGTGATGACTAATTCCGGGAAAGGCATATTTCCCACAACTCGGATCTTTCCGGTAATTTCTACCGTTTGTCCGGAAACCAAGGCCCCATCCCGCAAAGGCTCATCCTTTTTTCCTGAACCGTAGACCGGCCCCGTCAGAAGGGCGACGCCGATCAGGATAACAATATTTTTTTTCGTTTTTCGCATCCTTTTATAAAAACCGGATGCTACAAAGTATACCCCATGGGGAAAAATATTGCCATACTTGCGGAATTCTTATTTTTATGTTACAGTAACGATAATGTGCGATGAGATAAAGGCGTTTCAGGTAAACCAAAAGGTAGTTTATCCTAGTCAGGGCGTCGGAATTATTACGTCAATCGAGGATAAGGAATTTAAACATGAAAAGATTCCTTATTATGTGATTTACCTTGAAGTTTCGGATATGACCATCATGGTACCCGTCAAAAAAGCCGCGGACTTGGGTATACGGCACATTGTGGCCGAAGAAGACGCCCACAAAGCGTTGGCGCTTATCGGAGAAACGTACGAACCCATCCCTTCAGACTGGAAACTCCGATACCAGATGAACCTCGACCTCCTCAAAAAGGGAAGCGTCCTGGATATTGCCGCGATCGTGCGATCCCTCTACCACCGGAGTAAAGTCAAAGAACTCCCCATCCTAGAACGAAAACTTTACGACTCCGCCCTCAAACTGCTGGAAGACGAAGTCGCCTTCTCCCTCCAAATCCCCAAAGAAGACGTCGATACGATGATTTTCGAACGCCTCGAACCTCCCAAACCGGAACCTCCGGAAGAAGCCGACTCAGAAGAAGTCCTTTTGGAATCAACCAGTTTGGAACAACTCCCGGAAACTCCGGAAGAAATCTTGGAAAGAATCCGCTTAGAACATACCGGCTTGAAGCAAAGTCCTTTGGATGAAATTTCCCTCGAGGAAATCGCTGAAACCGAAGGAAATATACCAGAGCCGGAAGGCGGCCCCGCAGAATGACTGCGGCTATTATCAGCGCGGCCGGGTCTTCCCGCAGAATGGGAGGGGTGAAAAAAGAATACCGGCCCCTGGGCCCAGGCGCCGGCAGGGACGGCAAACCGCTCACGGTACTGGGAGGAGCGGTTTCCGCCTTTACGGCCTCCCCCCGGATCGGCCTTATTGTTATTGCCGTTCCCGCAGACCCCGACACCGGCGAATCCGCCGCCAGAAAAAACCTGCCCCTCCGATTCCTCCAGCCCGACGCATCTCCGAACATTGTGTTTGTCCCCGGCGGCAGGACCCGCAGAGCCTCGGTTCACCGCGCCCTTGCCCTGTTAGCCCCGTACCATCCCGATTACGTGGTTATCCATGACGGAGCGCGCCCCTGGCTGGACGCGCCTTTACTAGAACGCCTCCTCGACGAGGTTCCTCAGCGCAAAGCGGTAATTCCGATCCTGCCCCTCATCGAAACTCCCAAAGAAATCGATGAGCAGGGACTAATCCTACGGCACTTGAAACGGCGGACTATCGGGACGGCCCAAACCCCCCAAGCCTTTGCGTACCCGGCAATCCTTTACGCCCACGAACAAGCCGCGGAACGCGAACTCCGGGACCGCGCGGAATATACCGATGACGCCGAAGTCTGGGGCGAGTTTGTCGGTCCGGTATCGGTCATTCCGGGGTCCCCGGCAAACCGCAAGATCACCTTCCCGGAAGACCTGCCCGGCCCGGGAGACCCAAGGTGATCCGGGTCGGGCTTGGCCGGGACCTCCACCGGCTCGTTCCGGGGCGCCGGTTCTTGCTGGGAGGCATCGAGGTTGCCTCAGACCGGGGCGAATTGGGTCATTCCGACGGAGACGTTCTAACCCACGCCGTCATTGACGCAGTATTAGGCGCGGCCGGGCTGGGGGATATTGGAGAATTCTTTCCCCCTTCTGACAAGGCTTGGAAAAACGCGGATTCCCTTCAACTTTTGAAGACCGCTTTCAGCCGGGTCCGGCAAACCGGCTGGGAGCTGGTTAATCTGGACTGTACCGTGATCTGCGAAACGCCGAAAATCCTTCCATACCGCGACCGAATCCGGGTATCCCTCGCCGGGGCTTTGGGACTTGACGATTCCGCGGTTTTCGTCAAAGGCAAAACCAACGAAGGCCTTGGACCTTTGGGGGAAGGTCTCGCGGTCGAAGCCTTCGCGGTGTGCCTGCTGGAAACCCGCCCGCCGGGTTTAGGGCCTGCCGTCCTCTAGCCCCTGGATTCCAAGCCTCCTTTCACTACGGTTATGAGCCAGGTACTGTCCGGGTTTTGTTCTATTTTCGTTATTTTGTGACCCTCGTTTTTGAGGCTTTGGGGCGCGTTCTGTAGAGGTTCGCCGTCGTTCAGCCGGACTTCGAGGATCTCTCCGTCTTCAAGATCGTCCAGAGCGACCTTGATTTTTACAAACGTAGTCGGGCATACTACGTCGGTTATATCGATTCTTTTTTCACTCATTTTTCTTGGCTAATTTTAGTTTTTTTTATTTTTTTAGTCAAGTTTTTAAAAGAGGGGCGCGCCTCGGACGTATTTTGCGATGATATGCCGGTCCTCGGAGAGATACACCACTCGTTCAAGGCGTTCCCGGAGGCTCAATGGAAAGGGCGGAGCGAGGGAGGCGTCGTCGATGACGAGCGCGTCGAACTCGTAGCCGGCTTCGAAGGAACCGACAGCTCCGAAAAACGCCCCGCCCCCCAGGGTCCCCAGGTAAAAGGCTTCTTCCAAGGTGAGGGGATCGTCTTCGGCATCCTGGATTCGGCGGAGTTTGGAAACCTGTATTGCATCGGTCATTGCCCGGAAAATCGATGGGTGAACGCCTCCAGCGACATCGCTGCCAAGGCCGACTCGGACTCCCCCAGCGAGCAGTTTCCGGACCGGAGCCGCCCCGGAGGACAGATTCATGTTGGACTGCGGGCAATGCGCGGCAAAAACCCCGGCCTGGGCTAAGAGTTCTATTTCGGCGGAGTCGGACCAAACGCAATGGGCCATAATCGTCTCCGGACCAAGCAGATCGAAGCGGGCGTATGCGTCGGCGTAGCCGGTACTTTCGGGGCAGAGTTCCCGAACCCAGGCCATTTCCCGGAGATTTTCCGAGAGATGAGACTGCACCGGAAGGCCGTACTCTTTCCGGATCGCCGATAAACGCCGCATCAAATCGTCGGTGCAGGATGGGATGAATCGGGGCGTCAGGATCGGGGCGACGTTTTTGTAGGCATCGCATTGGCCGAGCCAAGCCCGGGTTGCGGTTTCGGAGGCTTCCGCGGAGGCTTCCCCCAGGGAGTCCGGGCAGTTCCGGTCCATGTTTACTTTACCGACCCGGCAAACCAGCCCGGACTCTTCGAGGAGAGTCATCAGCCTAAGGGTACTTGGGGTATGGACCGTTCCGAAAAAGCAGGCCCGCGTGTTCGGTCCCTTTTTTACATCCCCTACTGCGGCGGTATAGGCCTGTTCTGCGTAGGATATATCGGAATATTTCGCCTCTTCCGGAAAGACCAGGGCCTCAAGCCAATCCAAAAGCTCTTTGTCCAGACCTAAACTCCGGAGAGAAAACTGGGGTCCATGGGTGTGGAGGTCGATCAATCCCGGAATAATAAGTTTTCCGGTATACTCTTTGAGCGGAAACCGCCGATACTGCTCAGGAATTGTCGGGAAAACCCCGGCGGATAGGCCGGAATCGCACACCAGAAAGCCGTTTTTTAGGCAGGCCAGGGTTTTTTTCGTCTTGCTGTAGCAGATATCTCCTTTAAGAATCATGGTTTTCATTGGTGGAAGTATACCATCTTTCAGGATTTTTTGAAATTTGCAAAAGAATTAAAGAATTAAAAAAGGTTTTCCTATTGACCATTTATAGATAAACTGGTATCTTTCATAATATATACCCTAGCATAAAGGAAGAAGGGGGCTTACAAGCTCTGTACTCCTTTGTATAAAGAGGAACATGGTGACCGTATCGAAAGAAATAACCCGGCTTGAACATTCTGCGGTAAAGTTGACCCTCACGGTAGCTAAAGATGAAGTGCGTTCCGCATACAATAAATTGATGGACGGGTACGCGAAGTCTGCTCAGATTCCGGGATTCCGCAAAGGCAAAGCCCCCAGGTCCGTTTTGGAACGGAAATTAGGGGAAGCCCTGAGGACCGAAGCCCTTCATCAAATTATGGAAGACGCGACGGCTTCGGTGTTTCAGGATGAAGAGCATTTTCCCCCGGACGCCCGCCCCCTCACGTATTCGGACGCCAAAATAGACCCCGTGGAGGAACTCAACTTTGAGGCGGATCTGGTCTTCTCCCTCACCTATGATGTAATGCCCGCTCTGACCCTCGGAACCTGGCAGGGCCTCGAAATCGAAGCCCCGAACGTCGAAATCGGAGAAGAGGATCTTCAGCGGGAACTGGAAAAAATCCAAGAACGGAACGCCACCGTCCAAGATAAAGACGATAACACCCCCGCAGAAAACGGCGATGTAGCCACGGTAGATTACCAGGAACTCACCCCGGAAGGGAATCCGGCGCCAGACACCCAACGGCAGGATTTCACCTTTACTCTGGGAACCGGGTACAACATCTTCAAATTCGACAGCGACATTCTGGGAATGAAAAAAGGGGAAACTAAGGACTTTTCAAAAACCTACCCCGAAGATTTTGAGGATGCCGACCTTGCGGGCAAAACTAAAAACCTCCGGGTAAGTCTCAAATCCTTAAAAAAGAAAGAACTCCCGGTTATTGATGACGATTTCGCCCAAGATGTGGACGAAAAATATAAAACCCTAGGGGACCTCAAAACGAGCATTCGGGATCGGCTTCACAAAGACGCGGAACTGCGTTTACGGGCCTTTAAAATCAACCATATAATGGAAAAAATTATGGAAAATTCCCCGGTGGATCTGCCGGAATCTATGATTCAATACCAGTTGGATCGGCATTGGCAGAATCTCGCTCAACGGCTCAATATGTCCGTAGATGCCCTCAAAGAAGCCGCCCAAAACGAACAAGCTCCCATCAAAGCCCTGATATCGACCTGGCGGCCCGAGACTATCAAAGCTTTGCATCGGGGGCTTATTATGGAAAAAATCATCCAAGAGCTGAACCTCCAAGTCACGGAAGAAGACATCCAAGGCCATGTCGAAACCCTCGCCCAAAACAGCGGGATGCCCCTAGAGGATATGCAGAAGTATTATAAAGAAGGGGAAGCCCGGCAATACCTCGAAGACGAAGTCAAAGAAGACCGAGCCTACGCGAAAATTCTCGAAGTCAGCAAAATAAACACAAGAAATACCGTGCAATACCGGGAATTTGCCGAAAATAACGGATAGAACCATGAATGAACAAATGAATACCCTCGTTCCTATCGTAGTGGAACAAACCGGTATGGGTGAGCGTTCCTACGATATTTACTCCCGGCTCCTCAAAGATCGTATTATCTTTCTGGACGGGGAGATAAACGACCTCACCGCGGACCTCGTGGTCGCGCAACTTCTCTTTTTGGATGGACAGGATACCGAAAAAGACATCAACCTCTACATCAATACCCCGGGCGGGTCCGTGACCGCCGCGCTCGCTATTTATGATACCCTGCGGTATGTAAAAAGTAGCGTCCAGACCATCTGTCTTGGGCAGGCGGCAAGCATGGGGGCCCTCATCCTTACCGCCGGCGCGCCGGGAAAACGTATGGTCCTGCCCTCTTCCCGAGTTCTTATACACCAGCCCTGGGGCGGGGCCCAGGGACAAGCCCGAGACATCGGCATCCAGGCAAAAGAAATCGTCCGGCTGAAAAAAATGCTCATCGATTACTTCTCAAAACATACCGGCAAAACCCCGGACGTCATCGCCTGCGATATGGAACGGGATTTCTACATGACCGCCGAGGAAGCGGTAGCCTACGGCGTAGCGGACTCGGTTTTAAAAAGGGAAAAAAATGGCAAGACTTCGTAACGGCGGGGGGTTTGATCGATCCTGTTCTTTCTGCGGAAAAAGCGCGGATATGGCCCGGAGACTCATCGCGGGACCCAACGATATTTTCATCTGCGATGAATGCGTCGAAGTCTGCCGCAAAATCCTCCTCGAAGAGGAAAATGAACTATCCGCCCAGTTTACCGGCGACATCCCCACACCCCGGGAAATTAAATCCTATTTGGATTTGTTTATCATAGGGCAGGACAACGCAAAAAAAGCGTTGTCCGTAGCCGTCTACAACCACTACAAACGGATCGCAAACCCAGCCCGGGACCCGGAAGATGTGGAAATCGAAAAATCCAACGTTCTCCTTATCGGACCCACCGGAACCGGGAAAACTTTGTTGGCGAAAACCCTGGCGAAAAAACTGAAAGTACCCTTCGCGCTGGTGGACGCCACAACCCTGACCGAAGCGGGCTATGTCGGGGAAGACGTGGAAAACATCCTTCTCAAGCTCATCCAGAACGCCGGGGGCAACATCGCGGCGGCGGAACGGGGTATCGTCTACATCGACGAAATCGATAAAATCGCCCGGAAAGGCGAAAACGTTTCGATTACCCGGGACGTTTCGGGAGAAGGAGTCCAGCAGGCTCTGCTCAAAATCATCGAAGGCACGATAGCGTCAGTGCCCCCCCAAGGGGGACGAAAACATCCAAATCAGGAAATGCTTCGCATCGATACGACGGATATACTCTTTATCTGCGGGGGTGCCTTTGTCGGATTAGATAAGTTCATCGAGCGCAGAGTCGTTCAGCATCCGATGGGCTTCGGCGCGGAGGTCCGGGAAAAAAATACCAAAAACCTCAAGGAATTGTACGACGCGTTGCATCCGGACGATCTTATTCATTTCGGAATGATCCCTGAATTTATCGGGCGGCTTCCCATTACGGTGAGCCTTGAAGAGCTGAAACGGGACGATCTCAAGCGCATCATAACCGAGCCTCGAAACGCTATTGTCAAGCAGTACCAGGCCTCGATGGCGATTGACGATGTGAAACTTGAGTTTACCGAAGGCGCCATCAACGCGATTGCGGATACCGCGATCAAACAAAAAACCGGCGCCCGGGGGTTGCGGGCTATTGTGGAAAAATTGATGACCGATATTATGTTCGATATACCTTCAATGGAAGGCAGTAAACGGGTTATCATCACCCAAGATGTGGTTGAAAAAGCTGAAGCTCCTGAAATACATCCCTTGCAAAAAAGCGCATGAAATTGTTTTCCTCCCTCAGAGGAAAAAACCAGGCCGAGGAATTTCCGCTCCTGCCCCTGCGGGAATTGGTGCTGTTTCCCAATACTATGATGTCGGTGTTTATCACCTACAAAATGGGAATGATAGCCATCGACGAAGCCCTCAAACGGGATTTGCGGCTCTTCGCCGCGTGCCTCAAAGTGCAGGACGGCGGCGAAACTTACCCTTCCGGAAGCGTCGTGAAAATCGTCCAGCACCTGAAAATGCCGGACAATACCTTCCGAGTCGTCCTCCAGGGCGAGTATAGGGGAACTATAGCTTCTTCGATCCGGCAGAACGATCTGTCCCTCGTCCGGGTCGAACCGATTAAGCCGGCCGAATCCCTCAGCCCGGAAATGCAGGCGCTCATGCGGGCGGTGCAGAAATCCTTCGCCCAATACGCGGAATACACTAAAAAAATCAGTTCCGATACTTTGGTGGTCGCGGAAAAAACCGAAAGTTCCGAACGGCTCGCCAATCTTATCTGCCATACGGTACAGGTTAAGCCGGGGCAGAAAATCGAACTTCTCAGTATTGCGGACCCGGCCCGGCGGCTCGAAGCGGTTCTGGAAACCTTGGAACGGGAAAACGAGATTTTTGATATTCAAAAGAACATCAGCGTTAAAGTAAAGTCCCGGATGGAAAAGCATCAGCGGGATTACATTTTAAATGAACAGCTTAAAGAGATAAACAAAGAGCTGGGCCGAGACGATAAGACCGAAGATTTCGCGGACCTGGAGCGCGCGCTGGAAGCGAAGAACCCGCCGCCGGAGGTCCTGCTTAAAGCCCGCAAAGAATTGGGGCGTTTGCGGAAACTTCAGGCTTTTACGCCGGAAGCCGGGATTTTGCGGGGTTATCTGGAGTGGCTTGGGGACCTGCCGTGGAGTGATTTCAGTCCGGATTCTTTGGATTTGGCTGACGCGGAGGGCCTTCTCGAAGAAGATCATTTCGGTATGAGGAAAGCGAAGGAGCGGATCCTTGAATTTATCGCGGTGCATCAACTTTTTTCCCTGGGCCGGCCCCCGGAGGGGCCTCATCCGCAAGCTGGATCCGGGATGAAGGGACCGATTCTCTGTTTTGTGGGGCCCCCGGGGACCGGCAAGACGAGTCTCGGCAAGTCGGTGGCCCGGGCTTTGGGGCGGCGGTTTGTGCGGTTTTCTCTGGGGGGCCTTCGGGACGAGGCGGAAATCCGGGGGCATCGGAAAACGTACGTCGGGGCCCTGCCCGGGAAGATTATTCAGTCCATGGCTAAGGCCGGAACCCTTAATCCGGTGTTTTTACTGGACGAAATTGACAAGATCTCCCGGGACGCCCGGGGCGATCCCGCGGCGGCTTTACTGGAAGCCTTGGATCCGGAGCAGAATCACGCTTTTTCCGATCATTATCTTGAAACTCCCTATGATCTTTCTCACACTCTTTTTATTGCTACCGCGAATACTTTGCAGGGCATTCCTTATCCTTTACTGGATCGGATGGAAATTTTGGAGATTCCGGGCTATGGGGAGAATGAAAAGCTGGCTATTGCTCAGAAGTATCTTATTCCTAAGGAGCTTCGGGAGAATGCTTTGGCTTCTGCGGGAGTGGCCTTTACCGATGAGGCTGTGAAGGCTATTATCCGGCATTGGACCCAGGAATCCGGGGTGCGGAACCTGGAGCGGGAGATTGCCCGGGGGATTCGGCGTTTGGGGCGGGAGGCCCTGGGCCTCGGGTACGGCCGAGAACGGACCCTGGATTCCTTTGTTCGGACCGTGGAAGCCGAAGAAGTGGAAAGGCTTCTGGGCAAAAGGAAGTATCTGCCGGAGATCCCCTTGAGGGAAGCCCGGGTGGGGGTTTCTTACGGTTTGGCCTGGACGGAAACCGGAGGGGTTCTTTTGCCGGTGGAGTCGGTGAAGTTTGACGGCGCCGGGGAAGTGATCCTTACGGGCCATTTAGGGGAGGTGATGAAAGAAAGCGCCCGGATTGCCCTTTCTTATTTGCGGAGCGGCCAGGGCCGGTATGGTTTTACCGGGGAGCCGGGCAAGACGGATTTTCATGTCCATGTACCGGCCGGGGCGGTTCCGAAGGATGGGCCCTCGGCGGGCCTGGCCCTGGCGGCTTCGTTGTTATCGGTTTTGCGGGGCGAGGCCCCGAGGGCCGGGGTTGCTATGACCGGGGAACTTACGTTGACCGGGAGGATTCTGCCGATTGGGGGTTTGAAGGAGAAACTGCTGGCCGCGCTTCGGCAGGGCTTCCATCGGGTGATTCTTCCGGCCGGGAATCGGCCGGATTGGGCCGAACTGGATCCGGATCTTCGGCAGGGCCTGACCCCGGATTTTGTTGAAACCGCGGAGGAGGGCCTGGGGCTTTTATTTCCGGGGCTTTCCCGGCCCTAGATTCTTCTTTTTTTAAAAAAACCGGCCGGCCCGGGATTTTTTCTTAGGGTATATTTGACATCTTGGGGAAAAAGAGTATAGTTAAAAGAGCTTAAAAATTGTAATTAAGGAATGTTTTATGAAAATAGGTATGAGACTGGTGTTGATTATCACCGCCCTTAACATTCTAGGCATTGGCAGTTTAGCTACGGTGAGCTTACTTTTTGCGAAACGGAACATCGAAAACCTGGCGACGGAGAATGCCGTGAACATCGCCCGGACCAACAGCGAAACCGTCAAGAGCTGGATCGAAACCTACATGGATATTTCCCGAACCATGGCGGAAATCCTGGCGAATTACGAATCCGTTCCGGTTATGAACCGCCGGGAATTTTGCGATAACATCTTGAAAGCGGTTATGGCCGCCCATCCGGAGCTTACCGGCACGTGGAGCGCCTGGGCTCCGAACGCGCTGGATGGCCGGGACGCGGAATTTGCGGACACTCCCGGCACGGATGCTTCCGGGCGGTATGTTCCGGTTTGGGCTATGGACTCGGGCCGGGGCTTGTATGTCGAGGCCCTCAACGGATACGAGACGACCGGGTATTACACTATCCCTATGACGACCGGGGAGGAGACTATTTTGGACCCCTATTTGTATACCTTATCGGGGACCCAGTATTTGATTACCAGTATGTGCATTCCGATTAAGAATCAGGGCCGGGTGGTGGGGGTTTGCGGCATCGGCATTGAGCTTTCCAAGATTCAGAATATTGTGGGCCCCTTACGGCCCTTTGGGGATGGCAATGCCGCGGTTTTCAGCGCGGGAGGCATTATTGCCGGGCATTTTGATCCTTCCCGGATCGGCAAAAATATGCTGGATTCCGAGAAAGACATGGCGGGACCCTACCTTAATGACTTTAATCAGGCCGTTAAAGCCGGCAAAGCCTTCTCTTATACTTTAAATGGCATGAATGTTTATTCCGTACCCTTCGCTATTGAGAATACTCCGACCCCCTGGACTTTAGCTGTGGCCGTAAGTCAAAAAACCTTTCTCGCGCCGGTTCGGCGGCTTTCCTTTTTGATTTTGGGGATTGGGGTGGGGATGATTATTCTCATGTCTTTGGGGGCTTTTTTTACGGCCCGGTCGATCAGCGGGCCCTTGGGGTATGTGAAGGGGATTTTGAAGGAGGTGGCCCAGGGGGATTTGACCCAGGAACTCCGCTTAACTTCCCGGGATGAGATGGCGGAACTGGCCGAATACCTCAATTTTACCCTGGGGCGGATCAAAGCGGTGGTTCTGACTATCCAGGAGAAGGCTTCGGTTTTGTCCGATACCGGAAAGGACCTGGTGGTCAACATGACCGAGACCGCCGCGGCCGTCAATGAAATCACCGCGAATCTCCAGCAGATCAAAACCCAAGCGGGGCACCAGGCCAACAGCGTGACCCAGTCCAATGGGGCCATGACTTCGGTGGCCGAGAATATCGACTCCCTCAATCAGCAAATTGAACGCCAGACAAACCGGGTAGCCCAGGCCTCCCAATCGGTGGAACACATGATAGAACGGATCCAAGAAGTGACCCGGACCCTCATACAGAACGTGGAAAATGTGCATACCCTGTCCGAGGCCTCCGAAGCCGGCCGGGGGGGCCTCCAGGAGGTCTCCGCGGATATTGCGGAAATCGCCCGGGAATCCGAGGGTTTATTGGAAATCAACGGGGTCATGGAAAATATCGCCAGCCAGACTAATCTTTTAAGCATGAATGCCGCTATTGAAGCCGCCCATGCCGGAGACGCAGGCAAGGGTTTCGCCGTCGTAGCCGACGAAATCCGCAAACTCGCCGAAAACTCCGGAGAACAGTCGAAAACCATCAGCACAGTGCTGAATAAAATCAAAGAATCGATTGACAAAATCACCCAATCCACCAACGCGGTGTTACTAAAATTCGACGCTATCAATAACGAAATCCAAACCGTCACCGAACAGGAACTGAAAATCCAGGACGCCATGAAAGAGCAGGACTCCGGAAGTAAACTCATCCGGGAGTCCATGCAAGAGCTGATTCAAATCAGCGAAGAAGTCAAACGGGGATCCCAAAATATGTACCAAGGAAGCCGGGACGTCCTGCAAGAAGGAAAAAACCTCATCCAGTTGACGGTAGAAATCACCAACGGCCTCCAAGAAATGGCCTCCGGGGCAAATCAAATCAACAGCGGAGTTACCCGGGTCAATCAAATCTCCGGAACCAACGAAGCGCAAATCGAAGAACTCGTTAATGCAGTATCCGCTTTCACCGTGAACTAAAAAGGAAGGTGACCAGGTCTTACCCGGAGATGAAAAAGTTTTTCACCTCCGGGTGTTTTTTTTATACCCCCGGGTAAAGACTTTTCCCGCATGGATAAAAGTTTTTCCCAAGGGTATAAAGATTTCTCACAAGGGTATAAAGATTTCTCACAAGGCTGAGAAACTTTCTCCCAAGGGTATAAAGGCTTTTCCCGCATGGATAAAACTTTCTCCCAAGGGTAAGAAAGTTTTACTCACATGGATAAAGATTTTTCCCGCATGGATAAAGGCTTTTCCCGCATGGATAAAGGTTTTTCACAAGGCTGAGAAACTTTCTCGCAAGGGTAAGAAAGTTTTTCCCAAGGCTGAGAAAGTTTCTCCCAAGGCTGAGAAAGTTTCTTGCCGGGCTATAAAGGCTTGGATAAGAGGAGGGCCACTTCTTGGGGGGTGAGGTTTCGGGATTCCCCTTCGGGTAAATTTCCCAGGGATACGGGTCCGATGCGGAGCCGCCGCAGAACGAGGGGATGCAGATGGAAAAAAGAGCAGACTCGCCGGATTTCCCGATTTTTCCCCTCGATAAGCACGATGCGCAGTTTCTTTTTGCCTGTGCGGGTTATCTGTTTTGCCTGGTATTTTTCGTTTTCGATTTCCGCGCCGGCTAGAAAGGTTTCGATAAACTGGTCTGAAATGGCCCCGGAGGTTTCTAGGGCGTACTCTTTTTCCAATAATGACGAAGGATGTCCGATTTTTGCCGCAAATTCGCCCTGATTAGTGAAAAAAATCAGCCCGGAAGAGTAATAATCCAAGCGGCCCACCGAGTATAACCGCTCTGAAATCCCCGGGGGCAACAAATCCCGGGCCAAGGGCCGGCCGAAAGGGTCCCTGGAAGTACATAAATACCCCGGAGGCTTGTTCAAAGCCAAATACCGCCGGCGGGTTTCCAAAGTCAGGACCCTTCCATCCAGCTTAACCTCGTCGGCCCGGGACACCTTTTCCCCCAGAGCCGTAATAACCCGGCCGTTGACCGTCACCCGGCCGGCTAAGATGAGGGCTTCTCCGGCCCGGCGGGAAGCCGCGCCGGCCCGGGCAATATACGTCTGCAGGCGAAGGCTTTCGCTCAGATTCGGCATGACCCCCCCTTTGCCTCAGGGCTGAAGCCCGAAACGTTCGGCCTCGGCTTCGTCGAGTTTGGGCAAATCCCCGATGCTTTCCAACCGGAAGACCTGCAAAAAGGTTTTCGTTGTGCCGTACTGCATCGGTTTCCCCGGGGCGTCCTTTTTGCCCGTTTCCCGAATCAGGTTCTTTTCCGTCAGGAGCCGAAGCATCCCCTCGGCCGAGGCCCCCCGAATCGCCTCAATCTCCCCCCGGGTTATAGGCTGAGAATAGGCAATAATCGACAAAGTCTCCAGGGCCGCCCGGGAAAGGCGAATCTCATTCTTTTTGCCGTACCGAGTCTTGAGAATCTCCCAGGGCCCCGGCTTCGGGGCCAAAACAAGCCCCCCGGCAATCCGGGAAAGCTCCACCCCGGCCGATTCCTCCCGATACCGGGCCTCCAAAACCGCCAACCCCTCGGTCACCTGCTCCGGAGTCAGCCCGGAAGCCCGGGCCAGGGCCGGTTCATCCAGGGCTTCGGGCTCCAAAAATAACACCGCCTCCAGCAAAGCCGCAGACCGCCGGGAATCATCCATGCCCCAGCTCCTCCGGGGCCCTCAAACGAATCTCCCCGAAAAGCCGGTCCTGGCTAATCCGCACCCGCCGAAGCTTCCCGGCCTCCAGGACCGCCAAAAACGCGCAGATCACTTCGTTTCGGGACCCCGCCCTAAGAAGTAAGTCGGAAAAGGAACACTCCCCCCGGGCCTCCAAATACTCTGCCAGAAGGGTAATCTTCTCGTTTACCGATACCTCTTCATACAAGTCAATAATCCGCTCTTCCGGGAGAGTAGCCATCAATCCTGCGAAGGTTTTCAACAAATCCCGGACATCCGGCGGCTCCGGCGGCTCTTCCGTAAAGGGAAGAAGCCGCTGAGTCTTCTTTCGGTCGATAAACCACTCCCCGGCCCCCTCTTGGGCCGCCATCAGAACCGAAAGTTTCTTAAACCGCTGATACTCAATAAGCCGGGCCGCCAAATCCCGCCGAGGGTCCGAGTCCTCCTCCTCCCAAGAAAAATCCCCGGGCAAAAGCATCCGGGACTTCAAATACAGTAAAGTCCCGGCCATAGCATGAAAATCCGTCAGCTCCTCCAGATTAAGCTCCTCCAAACCCCGCAAAATCCTAAGATACTGCTCCGTAATCTGGGCCACCGGAATGTCATACACATTTATCGCATTCTTCTGGATTAAAAAAAGTAACACATCCAAGGGTCCCTCAAAATCCTTCACCGCAAAACGCAGGTCCGCCTTGGTTTCCATGGTTTCCATAGTCCCCCAGTATACCCAACTCAACGGAACCGGAAAAGCCCCGGCTCCTCCCGAAACCCCAAGGCCGCCAAAGTCCGCTCCGCCTCGGGCCAAGAAAAGATCTCCACATTGAGAACCCCCCCAAAATCCGCCAAAACCGGCCCTAAAGCCTGAAACCACGGCTCCTCCCGCCGAAAAGCCCGATGATCCGGCAACCGCCCATCCCCCAGGGCCCCCGCATAATCCACCCCATGAAGATGAATCTCCCGAATCCGCCCCCCATAACGCCGGAAAAAACCCGCCGGACTCGCCCCCTCCAAAAGTAAATGCCCCGTATCCATACATACCGGAGTCTCCGGAAAAAGCCAAGGCAAAATAGCCTCCAAAGCCCCAGGAACCGTGTTCTCCACCACAAACCGCTCAGGCCCAAACCGCTCCCCCCAAGCCCGAATCCGCCCCCCCTGGGCCTCCACACCCCCCAAGGGCCCAGGATGACACACAAAATGCCGCACCAAAGGAGCCAGCCGGGAAACTAACTCCTCCTGAGACTCCTCCAAAAGATCCGGTAAATGGGCCGTAAAGATAAAACGCGAAGCATACCGCTCCAAAGCCTCAAATTCCGCAGACAATAAAGCCCGAGTTTCCCGGGTATCCAAGAAAAAAAGCAGTTCCACCCCGGCAATCTCAGGCTTATCCTCCAAAAATTGAAGGTTCTCCAAATACGTTCCCGGTATAACCCAAGAAGGCACAAAAATCATTTCAACCTCAAAGAAAGCCCGGCAATCATCAATTCCACCACATCCGCCGCGCCAGCTATGCGCCGGTTAGCCTCCGCCAGCAGAGTGTTGTACCGCCGAATCCCCTCATCAAAGGGAATAACCCCCAAACCCGTTTCATTCGTCACAATAATGCAATTCCGAATCCCCCGAATAAACCTATCCAAAAGGTCCGAAAAAACATCCTCCCGGCCGTAAAATATAAGATTGTTTACCCACATCGGAATGCAGTCCACAATGGCATACTCAACCCCGGCAATCGCGGCATCCAAAGCCAAAGGCTCTTCTACCGTCACAAACCCGCCAAGACCCCGCCGCTCTTCTTGATGCCGGCTAATGCGAAGATCCATCTCCCGGTCCAGCTTTTCCGCAGTGGCTATAAACGTAATCGGCCGAGGAAAATCCCGAAGCCCCAAATCCAAGGCCCGCCGGGACTTCCCAGCCTTCACCCCGCCGGTAATAAGGGTAATCATAACCGTAGCTTGGGCTTTTCACCAAAAAGTGTCAAGCCCAAGGCCCCCACCCCCCTAGCCCAAAACCCGCCGGGCAAGTATACTTCGCATATGTTTATCACAAAGGTAAGTCCCCGATTCGGCGATGTGGACGGCCTGGGGCATATCAACAATACCGTGCTGGCTATCTGGTTTGAAATGGCGCGAAATCCCATCTTCAAAATATTTGATCCAAATCTTAACCTCTCTTATGATCATTGGTCCCTTATCATGGCCCATACCGACTATGATTTCGTAGGAGAATTGTTCTTTCAGTATGATGTAGAGATTCGTACGTATATCAGCCGGATCGGAGGAAAATCCTTTTCCGTATACCAAGAAGCCCGGCAAGAAAATAGACTATGCGTCAAGGGAAATGCGGTTATCGTCCACTACGATTTTCTGCGGAAACAAAGTACCCCCATCCCAGAAAATAAACGGAAATTGCTGGAAGAACACCTAGGGCCGGCCGAAGTTTAAAGCCGCTGCCGAACAAGCCGCAGGCCGAGACTACTGCTTATAGCGGCCGGTTCGCCTCGGCCCCGTTCGGTGGAACGTAAGGTTCGGTCCAGACTGCCCCAGCTTCCGCCCCGAACAACCCGGGCCTCTCCGGTTCCGGGTCCCCGGGGATTTGTTTGAGCTTGGGCCGAATACTCGCCGTACCAGTCCCAGCACCACTCCCAGACGTTGCCGCTCAGGTCGAACAGCCCTAGACTGTTCGGCTCCTTGGTCCCGACGGTGCGGGTCATATCGCCGCTGTTTGCTTTGAACCACCCCACTTCCGCCGGATCGTTACTTCCGGCGTAGAGAAAGACTTTATTCCCTTTATTGCCCCCTTTGGCGGCGTATTCCCATTCGGCTTCGGTGGGCAGGCGGTAGCCGTTTGCGGCGGGGTCAAAACTGGCCGGTTCTTGTTCGTCGGGGTACGCCGGAGTCAGCCCTTCTTTGAGGCTTCGCCGGTTGCAGTATAGGATTCCGGTGTACCAGTTTATATGCTCTACCGGCAGGTCCTTTCCCTTGAAATGGCTTGGGTTGGTCCCTAGGACGCTTTGAAATTCGTATTGAGTCACCGGATATTTCGCCATGTAAAAATCATCGAGATTCACCTGATGCTGAGGCATTTCGTTACTGCGTTTGTACGCCTCTTTTCGGGTACTGCCCATGAGAAAGGTCCCGCCTTCGATAAGAATAAACAGGTTATCTGGGGCAGGTTTCGGGGATGCCTCCGGGGAATCCGGCGAGGATGGGGAATTCGGCTTTTTCAAGAGGCTTTCCAAAAGCGAGACCAGGCCCTCCGCGTCTTGGGGAAGGATGAAGTAATCTTCCTGCAATTCATGCAGAATTTCCTGTCTGACTTTAGCCGAGTCCTGAGCTTGGGCTAGTTTTGCGGGATACCCCGCCTGGAGGGTCAGGAGCAAGAGGCGGATTTCCTGCTGATACGCGCCGCGGCCTTGTTCGTCGAGGACGGCCTTCAGTTTGTTATAATTCGACAGCGTTTTTGGTCCCTGCTGTTTGACTATTCGTTTAACCAATTCCTGAAAATCTGCATCCATTTGCTTCTCCTTGCCCTAAAAGCCCGGGATTTAACGCATGAGGACTTCGCTGTCTCCTTCCCACACGCCGGATCGGACTTCGCCGTTGATGCTGGGAATGTCCAGAATCATGCCCGGCTCAATAAGATTCGGGTTATTAGGTTCGACAAATTTATGTTTATTCGCCTCATAAATAACCCGCCATTTTTCCGGGTCCCCGTAAATTTGAGGTTTGCCTGCAATATTCCACAGGCAGTCTTTCATGGGGTCCCAGTATTTCACTACATATTGAGCGGGAAGAGAGGGCTGTTCCCGCAGGCCGGCAAGAATCGCAAGAACGAGCAGGGCGTCGTCATAGGCGGTATCCCATTTCTCGGAAGAACGAGCGGCCAAGGACGCTTCGTAGGTGAACTGGGCCTGCTCATACTCTAGGGCGTAGCGTTTGGGCGCGCCGATTCCTGCCGCCCACTCCAGCCGTTTTTTTGCGTTGGCAATCGCGTCGTTGGTTTTTTTGATTTTCAACTGGAGCGCGACGTATCTATCCGATTGGTCGGCGTAGCGCAGGGCTTCTTCGGCGTAGCGGATGGCGGCGTCGTACTCGCCTTCGGCGTAGCACTCCTCCGCGAGGTTGGTAAGCCGCAGGCTTTCAAGCAAATACTGGTTATTGAGCAGAGAGTTGACGAAATTCGAGGGATAAAAGTCGCCCTCTGCGGCGGTCAGGGGCGCAAGCCCCAAGGCGCAGAACAATAACAGCTTATTCATTATTTTCCTCCATAGCAAGCCCGGTGTTTGTGGCAAAAGCTGTGCTTTCAGCGGTTTTTCGTTTTGCCGCGGCGATGGCTTCTTCGGCGAGGCGACGTTTCTTTTCCGCCGCCTCGGCCGCGGCGAGAAACTGTAGGGCGGATTGGCTATATCCGGCGGCGGCGGCTTCATACTTTCCGTTATTAAAATCGTTCACCGCCTGCTGATAAGCGGTCTCGGCGATGTCAAAATCGTCTTTGACCGCCACCGGAGCTTTCGCGTCAATGGCTATTTGACGTTCTCTCCCGGCTTCATTCATGCGGGTCTGCGCCAGCGCGAGCTGTCCGCTTTTCAGCACGGCGTTGTATTTGTCAAGGGCGCTGTTTGCCATTTCTAAGGATTTTTGGGCCCTTCTCGATTCGTACTCCTGAATCGCGACTTGGGTGTCGGCATCGCCGGCGGCGAGGTTGGCCCGATCCGTATTTTCCAAGCCCTGACGTACAATTTCCTGTCTGACTTTGTAGCCCTCGGCTCGAGGCTTGAGGGACCGGTACATATCGATGGGTAAATTCGTCTCGCTTTCGTTGGGGATGTAGGTGTTGGAACGTAAATTCCGGCGAGTCTCCTCGGCAAGCCGATCCGCCGCCGCAAGATGATCCGCCCCCGCCTCGGTAATGCCGGCATCGATGGCGGCCCCCCGCTCTTTGGCAACCTGGGCTTCCCAACTCTCCAAATACTGGGGACGGCTTTTTCCGGCTATATCGTCATAGGTGTCTGCGGCTTGGGTATAGAGGGCCGTCGCGGCTTTAATTTCATCCGGGGTGGTTTTTTTCGCGCTCTGCCCCGCCTGATTTTTGGCTTCCGCATTCTTCCAGTCATTGGGAAAATACGAGGGACCCTGATAGCCCATAGCTTGATTTCGGGACTGTTCCGCCCGAGCTATGGCCGTCTGCAAGGCTTTTTCAGCCTCCTCCCGATCTTTGGCAAGCTGAGACTGACTCTTGCCGGCCATGTCATCATAGGCATCCGCGGCTTGGGTGTAGAGGGCGGCCGCGGCTTTAATTTCATCCGGGGTGGTTTTTTTCGCGCTCTGCCCCGCCTGATTTTTGGTTTCCGCATTCTTCCAATCATTGGGGAAGTACACCGGAGCTTGGGCCTCCTGGGCGTTTTTCCGGGACTGCTCCGCCCGAGCCATTGCCGCTTGTAAGGCTTTATCGGCCTCCTCCCGTTCTTTGGCAAGCTGAGATTGAGTCTTGGCGGTCATACTATCATAGGCATCCGCGGCTTGGGTGTAGAGGGCCGTCGCGGCTTTAATTTCGTCAGTCGTGTCTTTTTTGGCGTTCTGCCCGTTTTGGCGGGTTGTTTCCGCGTTTTTCCAATCTGCGGGATAATTCACGGGAGCTTGGGCCTCCTGGGCGTTTTTCCGGGACTGCTCCGCCCGAGCCATTGCCGCTTGCAGAGCTTTATCGGCATCAGCTTTGTCTTTGGCAAGCTGAGACTGAGTCTTGGCGGTCATACTATCATAAGCATCTGCGGCTTGGGTATAGAGGGCCGTCGCGGCTTTGATCTCCTCCGGGGTAGACTTCTTCGCATTTTGCCCCGCCTGATTTTTGGCTTCCGCATTCTTCCAATCATTGGGGAAGTACACCGGAGCTTGGGCCTCCTGGGCGTTTTTCCGGGACTGCTCCGCCCGAGCCATTGCCGCTTCCAGGGCTTTATCAGCATTCTCCCGATCCTGGGCGAGTTGAGTCCGACTCTTGCCGGCCAGGTCATCATAGGCATCTGCGGCTTGGGTGTAGAGGGCCGTCGCGGCTTTAATTTCATCCGGGGTGGTTTTTTTCGCGCTCTGTCCCGCCTGATTTTTGGCTTCCGCATTCTTCCAATCATTGGGAAAATACACCGGAGCCTGAGCATCCTGGGCAGTTTGCCGAGACTTGGCGGCCCGAGCCATTGCCGCTTGCAGGGCTTTGTCGGCCTCGGCTTTGTCTTTGGCAAGCTGGGCCTGACTCTTCCCGGCTATGGCGTCATAGGCATCCGCGGCTTGGGTATACAGGGCCGTCGCGGCTTTAATCTCCTC
>JAIRPY010000030.1 GCA_031256905.1 Spirochaetaceae bacterium | reverse complement strand
TGCGCGGCCGGCTTCGGCGCGATCAAACTTTCGGTGTACCGCGCCGCCGGAACCGTCTGGTATGAGCAATTCCGCTGGAAAGAAGTCCTTTTGCTGGGAGTCCTCTGCTTCTTGGTCTTCAAATTCAAGAAACATCCGATTATTTACATCGCCCTCGCCGGCGCAGTCGGCTTTTTCTTAAAATTATAATCCCGAAGGAGAAAAAATGACTCTTGAAGAACATCTTGAGGAAACCGGCGAAACTCTACGCTGGACCCCGGCGGAACTGTGGTCGGCGGAAACGCATTGGGCGGCGGTTCAGCGGAATGGTCTGGCTCTGCGGTATGTGCCGAAAATTCTACGGACCCCGGAATTGTGCCTCGCGGCGGTTCAGCAGGACGGTTTTGCTCTGGTGTATGTACCAGCGAAACTACGGACCGAGGAACTCTGCCGGGCGGCGGTTCAGCAGAATAGTCTGGCTCTGCGGTATGTGCCGAAAAAACGGAAGACTCCGGAAGTTTGCCTCCCGGCAATGCAGACCGAACTCTTTCGTAGGGTATATGTGCCTAAAGACAATTTGTCCAAAGAAGAAGCGGCTGATCGAGACGGCTGGACTGCGCGATATATGCCTGCGGAATTGTGGAAATCCGCGGACTTTTGCCGGGCGGCGGTTCAGCGGAAAAGCTCCGCTCTGGGGTATGTGCCGGAAGAACTGAAGACCCCGGAACTCTGCCTCTTCGCGCTACAGTCGGGCATCTACGCTGGGGATTTTGTGCCTGCGGAATTATGGAAATCCGCGGATTTTTGTCTTGCGGCGATTCAGCGGTGCGGCAATGCCCCGCAATATGTGTTTTCGGAATTGTGGAAATCCGCGAAATTTTGCCTTGAGGCGGTTCAGCGAAACAGCTACGCTTTGTGGTTTGTGCCTGAAGAACTGAAGACCCCGGAAATGTGTCTTGCCGCGGTTCAGCAGGACGGCTCCGCTCTTGGGTATGCGCCTGAAAAATTTCGGACCCCGGAACTCTGCCTCATGGCGATGCAGTCTTGTTTCTACGTTCATGGAGATGTGCCTAAAGAACTGTGGAAGTCTGCGGATTTTTGTCTTGCCGCGGTTCAGCGGGGCGGTTATGCCCTGAGTCATGTGCCTAAAGAATTAAAGACGCCGGAACTTTGTCTTGCGGCAATTAAGGCTCGAGGCGTTAGCCTCGAATTTATGCCTGAAAAACTAAAAACCGCAAAATTGTGTCTTGCCGCGGTTCGGCAGAACGGCAATGCTCTGGGTTCCGTGCCGGAAAAATTAAAAACGCAAAAACTCTGCCTCCTAGCAATTCAGCAGAACGACGGTTACGCCCTGCGGTATTTGCCGGAAAAACTAAAGACTCCGGCATTTTACCTTAAAGCGGTTCAAAAAAACGATTTTGCCCTGCGGTATTTGCCGGAGAAACTAAAGACTCCGGCATTTTATCTTAAAGCGGTTCAAAAAAACGATTTTGCCCTGCAATATGTGCCGGAAGAACTAAAGACCCCGGAACTATGCCTTAAAGCGATTCTGCGAAACGGTTGCGCCTTGCAATATGTGCCGGAAAAATTAAAAACCTTTGAGCTGTGCCTCGCGGCAGTTAAGCGAAATGGTTTTGCTCTGCAATTTGTGCCGGAAAAACTAAAGACCCCGGAACTGTGCCTCTCGGTAGTTCTGCGAAATGATTACACCCTGCAATATGTGCCGGAGACTCTACAGGAACAGGTCAAGCAGGCGGCGAAATTCTACGCTAAAGTCCGGTGAGCAAGCAAAAATTTGTTGCCCCGCCCGGCGGGGATTAGGTAAAAAACCATGAAAAAGCAGAAAACTTTTATTTTTAAGTGTTCCTCCTGCGGGCAGGAGGAAGCCAAATGGCTTGGGCGATGTCCGAATTGCGGGGAGTGGAATACCCTCATTGAGACGCCTATTGGGGGGACCGGCGGCGGAGGCTTGGTTCCCGGGAAAGGCCGGGCCGGAATCGGTTCGACCCAGTATTTTCCGCTGTCGTCGGTGGATCCCCAAGCAGGAAGCCGGATTCCCAGCGGCATCCCGGAATTAGACCGGGTTCTTGGCGGGGGTATTATGAAGCGGTCCGCGATTCTCGTGGGAGGGGAGCCGGGCATCGGCAAATCGACGTTGCTCCTGCAAGCCGCGGCATCCTCGGGCACCAAGGGGCGGATTCTTTACATTTCCGGAGAAGAATCCGCCGGGCAGGTGCGGATGCGGGCGGATCGCTTAGGGATCGCCGGGGACCGCATTGAAATATGTTGTACCGGCCGGCTCGAAGATATCGAGCTGATTCTCGAAGCCCTAAAGCCGGTGATCGTCATAGCCGATTCGGTTCAGACTCTGCACACTGACGAAGCCGGATTCGTCCCCGGTACGGTCAATCAGATGAAGTTTTGCTCCTATGAGCTGATTTCTTGGGTGAAAGAGCATGACGCCGCGCTGTTTTTAGTGGCCCATGTCACAAAAGAAGGAGTGATTTCGGGTCCCAAAACTCTGGAACACATGGTCGATACGGTGCTGTACTTCGAGCAGAGCGATGGGGACAGCAGGTTTTTGCGGGCCGCGAAGAATCGTTTTGGCTCGGTGGATGAGATTGGGATTTTCATGATGAGCGAGCAAGGGCTTACTATAGTCGAAGACCCTTCCTTGCTGTTTTTGGTGGCCCGGGAAGGAGAACTGCCGGCCGGAGTTGCCACGGCCGCGGTGCTGGAGGGGACTCGGACCCTTTTGGTGGAGATTCAGGCCCTGACGGTTCCGGCTAAGGGCGCGATGAGCCGGGTTTTTTCGGACCGCATTGATTCCGCGAGGGTCGCCCGGGTGGCGGCTATTCTCGAGAAACATCTGAGTTTACGTTTATCGGATCAGGACCTTTACGTAAATGTAGCTGGAGGGATTCGGATTGCCGAGGTGGGAGTGGAACTTGCCTTGGCCGGCGCGTTGTATTCCGCCCGGACGGGTATTCCTTTGTCTGCCCGGACAGCTATTGCTGGGGAGTTGTCTCTTGCCGGGGAGGTTCGGCCCTTGAAGCGGCTTTCCGGGCGGATCAAAACGGCCCGGAGTTTGGGCTTTGAACGCTTTGTCTGCCCCTATGGGGAGCCCCTGGAACATTCCGGGGTCCAGGCGGTAAAAGATATAAAATCTGCGGTAAAATCGCTTTTTGCCGGAAATACCCCTTGACGCGCTTTGAAAAATGGGATATTCTTTGCATGACTTAGGATTGTACTTAGGATAATTTTTTTGAGTGATAGGGCTTTCAAAAATTTCAGGGTTCTGCTTTTCTCTTTCGGATGGTTTCCTCGATCCTCAGTTATTATTTTCGCATCCCGTAGTCTTCAGAGGGAATGTATCCCCAAAGGAGATAGGAGTCGCTCATGGTTGTGGGCGTGAATAACAATATAGGCCCGAACGGGGTATGTTCGGGTGAAGGAATTTTCTCAATGGCAAAAAAATTGTATGTCGGTAATCTCTCGTACAACACTACCGAAGACGGGCTTCGCGGTCTGTTTGGCGGCTACGGCAGTGTGACCTCCGCAAAGATCATCTTTGATCGCGACACCGGCAACTCCAAGGGCTTCGGCTTTATCGAAATGGGAAGCGACGAAGAAGCAAGCGCGGCCATCGCCGGCACAAACGGCCGCGAATTCGACGGACGCCAGCTCAGAGTAAACGAAGCGATGGATAAACCCCGCCGAGATCGCGGAGCCGGGGGCTACGGCGGAGGCGACTGGAGATAAGCCTCCCCCGGGGCGTCCTTAAGACCGACGCCCCCGGGCAAAATCCTTTAACGCAGGCCCTTGGGAAGCCCTAAAATCTCCGCCCATATAACCTTTTTTCGTAAAGCCCTTTTCCCAAGGGCCGAACGGACGGGCGGATCCGGAGGAAGAGGCTCCCCAGCTGAAGTCCCGGGAGCGGATTGATGCCCCGGTAAATCGGCCGGAGGAGCGGTTCTTCCGGCCGATTTTTTTTGAAAAACCATTTTGCCGGCCCCTAGGTTTCGTCTTCTTTCCGAATCTGCACCCGCCGGATTTTTCCGCTGATGGTTTTGGGAAGTTCCGGGACGAATTCTACAATCCGGGGATACTTGTAAGGCGCGGTGGTTTTTTTCACATGATTTTGCAGTTCCCCTTTGAGGGCATCGCTGGGGGTCCAGCCCTTCGCGAGAACTACTGTCGCCTTAACCGCGGTCCCGCGATCCGGGTCCGGAACCCCGGTAATCGCGCACTCCAAAACCGCAGGATGCTCAAGGAGCGCGCTTTCCACCTCAAAGGGGCCAATCCGATAGCCGGAACTCTTAATCACATCATCCGCTCGGCCTACAAACCAGTAACAGCCGTCTTCGTCCCGCCAAGCCATATCGCCGGTATAGTACACGCCGTTCCGCCAGACCTTTTGGGTAAGGGTTTCATCCCTAAAATAACCGCTGAACATACCCGGAGGTTTCTGCCGGTCGGTCCGAATCACAATCTGCCCTTCTTCGCCCATATCGCAGGAAGAGCCGTCCTCCCGAATCAAATCGATGTCATAGCCCGGAGAAGGCTTGCCCATGGAACCGGGCTTTGGCTTAAGCCACGGAAAATTCGCCATCGTTACGGTAAGCTCGGTCTGCCCGTAGGCTTCCCGCAGAGCGATGCCCGTGGCCGACTTAAATTGCTCGTAAATTTCAGGATTCAGAGGCTCCCCGGCGACAGCGCAGTGTTTTAAAGCGGAAAAATCGTATTTTTTCAAATCTTCTTTAACAAAAAAACGATAAATCGTCGGAGGCGCGCAAAAGGTGGTGATTCGGTATTCGGCGATAATTTCCAGCAAAGCCGAAGGCGTAAACCGATCAAAATCATACACGAAAACCCCAGACCCGCAGAGCCACTGCCCGTAAATTTTTCCCCAAGCGGCTTTTGCCCAGCCGGTATCGGCCACCGTGAGGTGCAGTCCCCCGGGCTGAACCCGTTGCCAATAATAGGCGGTCAAAATATGCCCCAAAGGATAGGCAAAATCGTGGCGGACCATTTTCGGCATTCCGGTGGTGCCGGAAGTAAAGTAGAGGAGCATACTGTCCTCATTGACGTTTACGTCCGCCGGGCGGGAAAATTCCGAAGCCGATGTTTCTAACAGAGCCTTGAAATCAAACCAGGCCGGAAGGGCCTCGGTTTTTCGGCTATGTACGGACCGGACAAAGGCTTTGTACCGCAGAATCCCCCGGGTTTTGGGGTTTTTGTCAAGTTCCGATACGGCGGAATCGATACGCTGGAGAACCTGAGCATCGTCTACGCTGATGAGGCCGACAATATCCGCGGCTTCACACCGGTACAGGATGTCTTTTGGGGTCAGCAGATGGGTCGCGGGAATGGCTACCGCGCCGATTTTATGCAGAGCCAGCAGGATGGGCCAAAATTCCCATCGCCTTTGCAGGATGAGCATCACCGGATCGCCCTTTTTGATTCCCCCGGCGGCGAGAAGGTTTGCCGCTTGATTGGAAAGTTTTTTCATATCCCGGAAGGTGAAGGACCCCGTTCCGCCCCGCTCATCCCGCCAAAGCAAAGCCAGGGCATCCGGATTTTCTTCCGCCTGTTTATCCGCGACGTCATAGGCAAAGTTGAAATTCTTCGGCGCGGTTACAGAAAAATGCGCGTAAAAATCTTCGTAAGAATCAAAATCAAGACGGGATACATATCGTTCCAGCATTTTCTTCCTAAAACCGGTTTTCCAAAACCGGTTTTTTTTCCTTATTTCTTAATTTCCATTTTTTTAAAAACTTTTTTAAAAAAATTAAAACACGAAGGCTAAAAACCGGGTCCGCTGACCGCCGACAGCTTTCATGCCGTGGGGTTCGTTGGAATCGTAGTAGATGCAGTCCCCGGGCCCCAGTTCCATTTCGCGCCCTCCGACAGATATGAGCAGACGCCCCTCAAGGACATAGTCGAATTCCTGGCCCGGATGAGTGTTGAGACTTAAAGGCTTTGTTTCCGTATCGGCTTTGGCTTCGACTAAAAAAGGTTCGGCTTTTTTGCGGTGAAAATGGTACGCCAAATTCCAGTAGGTATACATGGGTCTCCGGCTTACTTCCGGGGCGGAGTCTCCTCGGGTAAGGCAGAAGGTTTTCAGTTTGGGGGTTCGGCCGCTGATCAGTTCCGGGAGGTCCACCCGAAACCGGGCGGCAATTTCCACCAACGCGCCGACCGGAAAGTCGGTTTCTCCGGCTTCCCATTTCCGGTATTCTCCGGGGTCGAAGCCCAGCTCTTCCGCCAGCTTTTCCGCAGACAGTTCCTCGATTTCCCGCAGAACCTTTACTCGCTCGATAATTTCCCGTACTTCTTTCGCCATACCTAGTTTATAGAACAAAATCGAGGATACCGCAAGGGTTTTCCTTTTAAAATTAGGGTATACTTTTTGCCCCTTCCGGCAAATTTTTCAAAAAATAAAAATTTAAAAAATCTTTTAAAAATAACATAATAAAAGATGACAAACCGGAGAAACCGTGCTATATTTATAATATCTAACTTTATCAAGAGAGGTACTATGAAAAAGATTCTAAGCGTTTTAGCCTTGTCTTTGGTCGTATCGGGATTTATTATGGCCCAAAACGCCGCCCCGGTTACCAAAGAAAACTGCACCATCGAGTACGATAGCGCCAAAAAAGCCGTCCGGCTCACCAATAAGAACGATGGTCCCTACACAATCCAATATGAAATAGACGGTTCAGGAAAATCCGTAACCATGGATAAAGGCGCGGTCTGGGAAATGGACTTCAGCAAATCTAAGGATCAGCCCAAAGCGGTGAATATCGTAAAAGCCGCCAAAGCCGTAAAAGCCGGTCCCGTGGACATCGCCTGGAAAGCCGTCCCGGCTCCTGCCGGCGCCGCTCAGCCTGCAACGAAACCTGCGCCGGCTCCCGCAACAGGCGGAACCGCCCAGCCCGCCGCAAAACCTGCGCCGGCTCCAAAAAAATAACATTTCTTTTGTTCTTTCTTTATACGAAAAAAAATACGAAAAAACCGCCGTACTTAGGGGCGGTTTTTTTTAATATACCGCATAATTTCATTTTTTGAAACTAGAAAAGTTGTATAAGTATCTATAATATTGTAACGTACTAAAAAATCTGGCTGGAAGAAGATGCATAGGAGGATTTTGTGAAATTACGCATCAAATTGTCATTGATTGTCAGTATTATTACGGTAATTGTTGTGGCCGCTACGTCGATTATTACCTTAACTCAATCGAGTAAACTGCAAACAAAGACAGGCACCGAAAATCTGACGAACATCGCGGGCAAAACCGCAATGGATATTCAGCGTCGTTGCGAGCAATACCTTTACGCCGCTCGAACTACCGCGAATATCATGGGAAACTATGATATAATTGAAGAAACCGACCGGCGCACCCGATACGATGATATGCTCTATGGTTTGCTGAAAGCAAACCCCCATTTCGTGAGTATTTATACTCTTTGGAAACCGAATACTCTGGATGAGTTTGACGCCTATGTGGGGCAGTATCTTTCGATGTATACTCAGGCTAATGGCAAAATCGAAGCCCAGCCTTACCCGAAAGCCCAACAAATGCTGAACGCCCTTTCTAAGCAGGAAATTATCGGCGAGCCTTTTAGCCAATCGGTCAACGGGAAGCAGACGTATGTGATCAGCGTGGCGGCTCCGATTTTTAACGCCGACCAACAGCCCCTAGGACTCGTGGGCATTGATGTAAATATGTCGGTTCTGCAATCGGTGTCGGCCATTAGGCCCTTCGAAACCGGGGAGGTCATGGTATTTTCCAACGGGGGCATCAATATGGTCCATCAAACGGATTCCCTTATCGGTTCGAATCTCCAGCAGGGTTTTAACGCTATTTTCGGCGCGGAAGGAATTAGGAAGATTACCGAATCCCTCAGAAACGGCAAGGATGCTATTTTTCAGTATCAGGGACGGGAAGTGGTGACTTATCCCTTTTATGTCGGCAGTTCCCCGAACGCGCTGACCGCCATAGCTTCGGTGCCGGTGAAAACCGTGCTTTCCGCGGTGCATCAAATGACGAATTTCACGATTATTCTGGCCGTGGTTTCGATTCTTATAACTGCTGGGATAAGTTCTTTTTTGGCGAGAGGCATTATAAAGCCTATTCTGGGGGTTATCTCCATGTTGCGGGATATATCCGAAGGCGAAGGGGACCTCACCAAGCGCATCAACATCACTTCCAAGGACGAAATCGGGGATATGGCCCATTATTTCAACCTTACCTTGGAAAAAATCCGAAGCCTTATCGTTATCATTAAACAGCAATCGGTATCTCTGGCGGATATCGGCTCGGAGCTTTCTAACAATATGACGAATACCGCCGCGGCGATGAACGAAATCAGCACGAACATCCAAAACATCAACGGGCAGGTGAAAAATCAAACGAACAGCGTAAACGAAACCAGTTCCACCATGCAGGACATCACCGAAAGTATCGAACAGCTTAACGAACATATCGAAAATCAAAGTTCCAATATCGCCCATTCTTCTTCGGCTATAGAGCAGATGATCGCCAATATTACTTCGGTGACCCAGACCTTGGTTCACAATGTGGAAAATGTGCGGCATCTTGCGAATGCCTCGGAACTTGGGCATTCGAGTTTGCAGGAAGTTTCTACCGATATTCAGGAAATCGCCAAAGAATCCGAAGGCCTCCTTGAAATTACCGGAGTTATGGAAAACATCGCCAGCCAGACGAATCTGCTTTCGATGAATGCCGCCATCGAAGCCGCCCATGCCGGTGAATCCGGCAAAGGCTTCGCGGTAGTGGCCGACGAAATCCGCAAACTCGCCGAATCTTCCGGAGAACAATCCAACACCATCGCGGAGGTCCTGAAAAAAATTAAAAATTCAATAGATAAAATCATGGAATCCACCGACGCCGTGCTGAATCGCTTTGAAGCCATTGATTCCGGGGTAAAAGTAGTGTCCGAACAGGAAGAAAATATCCGAAACGCCATGGAAGAACAGCAGACCGGAGGACAGCAGGTGCTGGATGTAATCGCCCGGCTTAATGATATTACCCAGCAGGTCCGAGACGGTTCGTCGAATATGCTGAAGGGCAGTAAAAAAATCATCACCGAAAGCGATAACCTGGAACGCCTCACCTCGGAGGTCTCCAACGGAGTTATCGAAATGTCCAAAGGCGCGAATCAGGTAAACGCCGCGGTAGATCGGGTAAATAACCTCAGTAATGACAACAAAGAACATATCGACACTTTGGTAAACGAAATTTCTAAATTTAAAGTGAACTAGCCGTATACGGCGGGGCCGGAAGCGCGAGGGCCGGGGCCGGAGCCCGGAAAAATCCGCAGTATCCGGCCTCTACCGAATAATCCGGGGCCCCCACCTCCGCCCGAAACCTCAGATGAAACCACTGGGGCTGAAACCCCCGGATTCGGGAAATCAGATTCTGCCGTTCCTCATAACTTTCCAGCAGATGGAGGGGTAAGGTCCACTCAAGCAAATCCCCTCCGCAGGCTTCCGGAAGGGGAGGTTTAAATGTCTGCTCAAAGGGACTGTAATAAACGCCGACCATAGTTTCGTATTGGGCGTTCCGGCGATGTTTTTTCATCTCCTCAAAATAAATATTATACACCTTCTGAATCAGATGAGCCGGGTTTTCTGCTTTTTTAGGAATAACTTTTTCTGCTTTTTTTTTAAAAAATATTTTTTTCAGAAAAGAATCGGCATCGGCGGATGGATTTTTATCTTCCAAAGGATACCGGGTAACTGCGTATTCTTCGAGGTAAGCGGGTTTTCCATGGAAGTCGCTGATAAACCGGTAGACTCCTTCGTTTTCTTTGATGGCAAGCCCTTGTTCGATGCCTTTTTCGGAAAGCGCGGAATACAGAATATCGCAAATATCCTGTTTGAGCGCCGCTTCCGCCGCGATATCGAGCAACGCTCCCTGCTGAACGCAGTACTGAATATTTTTCCCCCACAAATCGCCGTCCGAGCGGGTATACAGCGGATGTTTTGGGTTATTCAGCGCGAGGCGCAGAGATTTAGAAAAATCGATAAAACCTATACTGGTGCGCCGGTATTCCCATTTGCCGGGAATGGCGGCTTCCATACATCCCACAGCGCAGTAAGTATACGCGTCTTCTGGAGTTACTCCTTTATTTTTAAAGGACGGAATAATAATATCGTCATGGCAGAACGAAATCATTCCGCAGGTCATATAAAGGGCGTCAATACATTTCTGCATGAAATTACGATCCAGCTCCTTGTGATACCGCACCGTAAGATTCGGCTGAGAAAGATTAACCTGAGCTACGCTTTTCAAAATAAGGTAGGACAGTGAATTAACCCCGTCCCGGCCGTCCGCCCTTTGGCCTGCGATAGTGACGTTTTGGTACGTCGAATTTTTTGTGAAAAAAGCGGCGTATCCGCTACTCCGAATCGTATTGAGGGAATACGTTTTAAGCCACAGATTTGCCAAGAGTTCGCAGGCCTGTTCATCCGTGAGGATTCCTGCGTTTATATCTCGTTCATAAAAAAGATAGAGATACTGATCCATCCGGCCATACGAAAAAGCCCGGCAATTGCTTTCCAACTGCAAACAGAGATGCACAAGCCAAAGGGACTGTACCGCCTCATGAAAGGTTTCCGCCGGTCTGTACGGCACTTTGTTAAGGATTCGGCTTATTTCTTCTAATTCGGCCCTTCGGGTTTTATTTTTTTCCCGGGTTCCCAGGTTATGGGCCAAAACCGCATACCGCCGGGCAAAAGCCGCGATAGCGTCTATCACAATAATAACCGCCCGATAGAAATAAGATTTAGACCCGTTCCGCTCGTCTTTGAGGTCTAGGCCGGCAAGTTTTTTTTTAGCCCGAACTTGATAATCTCCCAAACCTTTCGAGAGCATAAGGCTGTAATCCGCCGCCGCCTGAAAGCTCCCGGAATCGGTAACTCCTTCGGCTTGAATGAGGCCCAGATCATGAAAAAGCCGAACCGAAGCCGGCGCGGATTCCAATATTCGATCTTTTATGCTGGTATGTTCCCAAAATAAAGCGATTTCCCGCAGGACCGCCTTGTTTTTTTCGGTGATGGAAAACCAGTCTTGTTTTTGTTTTTCAGATTTATCGAGTTCCGCGACAACCCAATCCATAGCATATTCTGGAAAAATCGGCGCGGCCCGATTGCTCGAAGCGTAGTTGCCCGCCAGCAACGTTTCCGGTTCGATGAAAACGCTCATATCTTCGAGGATACTTTTGTACTGTAAGGCCCGGCGCAGAAGCATCGGCTGATCTATATGCATCCGGTAGACTTCGGTCGTAATTTGCGCCCGTTCCACGCATATACTGGGAATCGCTTTCTGCAACTTTTCCCGAAACCTCTGCATCCGCGGAGTAAGGAGGCCCAAATTATCCATACCTTTATATCGGAGATTTCCCGGCAAAGTAAAGTACCCCCAGGTTCTTTACATACCACGTTTTCTGGACGTATACTGACATATGCGTATATCAATAGGACAGATTAACACTACCATCGGCGATTTTTCCGGTAATAAAGAGAAGATCGCCGTTTTTGCCAGAAAAGCCGGGGAAATCCCCGGGGCCGATATGATACTTTTTCCCGAATTGGCGATATGCGGCTATCCGCCCATGGACCTTTTGGATCAGGATTACTTCGTGGAAATGAATATCCGAACCCTCCGAAGCCTGCAACGGGAATTGCCGAAAGGTATCGCCGTTGGGCTGGGCTACGTCAACCGAAACCCCTACGGCTCCGGCAAATCCCTCGTGAACGCTTACGGCATTATCGTCGACGGCGCGCTGGTATTCGAGCAACACAAGACCCTCCTGCCGACGTATGACGTGTTCGACGAAGCCCGGAACTTCGAGAGCGCGCATACCTGGAATGTGTTCGAATGGAAAGGCGAGCGCATCGGCGTCGCGATCTGCGAAGATGTCTGGCGGGAAACCGGCATTCCCGGAACCAACTACGTCCAGGACCCGGTGAAAAATTTGCTGGATCAGGGGATCAGCCTGTTGTGCGTACCTTCCGCATCGCCGTATATCGCGGGAAAACAACGCATCCGGCAGGGCTTGGCTCAGAAGATCAGCTTGCGGGGCAATGTGCCGGTGGCCTATATCAACGCGGTGGGATCCAATGATTCGATTATTTTCGATGGGCGTTCGTTTATCACCACTTCGGACCTACAAGCTCAGGCAAAAGCTTTCGAGGAAGACCTCTTGACTTGGGATACCGGGCATATAGTTAAGGCTTCCATCGGCGGTCGGGAAGAAAGGCCCGACCCGGATCCTTTTAAAGTTGGACTTTCCGGGGAAGAGCTGGATGTGCTGGAAGACGCTTTGGTGATGGGCATTCGGGAGTATATGCGAAAGTGCGGATTTACCCGGGCCCATTTAGGGCTTTCCGGAGGGATTGATTCGGCTTTGGTGGCCCATTTGGGGGTTCGGGCGGCGGGAAAAGAAAATATCGTCTGTTTTAGTATGCCGTCCCGGTTTTCTTCCCCAGGGTCCAAGGACGATGCCGCAGAGCTTGCGGGGAACCTTGGGTGCCGGTACGAGGCCCTGCCGATTGAGCCGATGTTCACCAGTTTCCTGACCGCTTTGGAGGGGATTTTTGAGAATCGTCCCTTTGATCTTGCGGAAGAAAACCTGCAAGCCCGTATTCGGGGGACCCTGCTTATGGCTTTTTCCAATAAATTTAATTCCATGCTCCTGACCACCGGGAATAAAAGCGAACTTGCCATGGGATACTGCACCCTTTACGGCGATACGAATGGCGCGTTGGGACCGATCGGGGATTTGTTTAAGACCGAAGTGTTTGCCTTGTGCCGGCGGATCAACGAGAAATCCCTCTCGGCCGAGGGGAAGCCTCGAATTCCAGAAGCGATTATCCTCAAACCTCCGTCCGCGGAACTTCGCCCGAATCAGAAGGATCAGGACAGTTTGCCGCCCTATGAGGTTCTCGATCAGATTCTCAAGCTGTATTTGTTTGACAATCTTGCTAAAGACGAAATTACCGCCCGGGGCTGGGAGGAGAGTCTGGTGGCCTATATCGTTAAAACCGCGGCTCGGTCTGAGTTTAAGCGTCGGCAGGCGCCGCCGGTTCTCAAGGTCTCTAAACGGGCTTTCGGGATGGGCCGGCGTATGCCCATAGCCCGGACCATCTACGAAAGCTGAAGAGCTTCGGCAGGAAAGACACCGGCGTCCTCGGTTTGTATTTTTAGGCAGAACTCGGTTTGGAAGGTCTCCCCCGGGGCCAGCTCAACGGGCTGAATCGGCAGGATACAGGTAGATTGATATCGCCCCTTCGCTCGAATGGAAAAGATCCGCGCCTCAAAGGACCGATCTCCGGCCAGACTGAGGAGGGTTTCATTTTTTAGGTCCTGAAAAACAAGGATTTTCGGGGCCTGTTCCAGAAGCCGAACAAAGGCACCGCCCTCGCCGGGAAAGGCCAGGTCGATGCTTGGGACGAACCAAAAGTCTTCAGGCCTGGTTCCGGCATTGTAGAGCGCGTAATGCACCTGGAAAACTTCTTTTTTCAGACAGCAGGTTTTTTCGATTTCGATGTTTCCTTGGGGAATTTCCGGTTTGGAGGGAAGCCGGAAAGCAATTTTGTTGTGATCTTTATCGATTTTGAGCAATTCAAACCGTTCTATTCCGCAATTTCTGCCGGCTTGCCGGATGCTTTCGGGGTTTTCCCCAAAAGTCTCCTCCGGAAAAGCCCGGGACACCAGATAATCCGCAAAAGCCATCCGCCGAAACCCGGGATTAAAGGTATCCAAATAATTCCAAGCCCGGGGAAGGTAATCCAATTCAAAAACCTCCGCGCCTTCAGGTTGGATGTAACAGTTGATAAGTTCCCCCTGGAAGAGATATTCAACTTGGCCGTCAAAATCAAAATCGAAATACAGCAAAGACGGGGTGAATCCGCCGGATTCTCTGGTGAGCTTTTCCGCGGACAGCAGAGCTTTGTACGCGGATTTTCTGACTTCCGGCTGTTCCATCCCGTCTATTTTAGGGCTGATCGAAGGGGTAAAAGATTCGCATCCCTGAGCTTTCCACAATTCCTCCCGGGCGGTACGTTTACGGGATTTATCTCCCCGGAATTGGTTGATCAAGACATGGGTAAGCATCATTTTAGCGTAGATGTTGTTGGCTTCGGGGCAGGCAATCAAGCCCTCCCGCAAAGAAAGGTCCAAAGAACCGGGAATGTAAGTTTTATTGAAAAATCGGTGGGTCCTGAAAACTTTGCCGGGCTGAGTGAATTCAATCTGGGATTCAAAAGCGGAAAGTTCTTCAAAAAACCGATGAAATCTGGGTTCTGAAAATTCCCCGGAAGAATCCGGGAAAAACCATTCCGGGAATACGCAGACCAGCCCCTCCTGAGAGGAAGCGCAAAGCCGGGCAAGCGCATCCGCCCCCCGAAATTCGGCGAAGGCCGAGCTTAAGGTCCTCGAAACCGAAAAAACCGCGATGGTTTTTCCCTGATCTTCGGCGATGCTCAGGTTTTTTCCGATAATTTCCCCGGCAGACCGGCGGCCGAAAACGTCAAGCCCCGGCTCCTCCAGGAAGGTATACTTCATCCCGCAGGCCTGTAACGGACCCGTCAACTGGGGCTCCCAAGCCAAGCCGGAAAGATAACAACCCTGGGGACGCCGCCCAAACTGCTTGCGTATATACGTCGTCATCAGCTCGATCTGCCCAATCCGATCCGAAAAAGGCAATAAAGACAGAATAGGCTCGTAAAATCCTCCGCCCAGCAATTCAACCTGCTTGCGGGAAACCAGGTCCCCAATAAGCATAAAAAGTTCCGGATGGAGCCGCTCAAGCCGCTGAAGCAACGCGCCGGAATAATGCAGGGCCGCAGGAATCTTCGGATATTGGTACAAAGCCGAAATAAAGGGCTTTAAGGTCCCAGAATACTCCCGCTCAAACATCTCATCCCCCAAGCCCAACGGAATGTGACCATGGGACCCCAGCATAAACCGCACCATCAAAATATTCCAACAATACGAAAAAAAACCACCGTCAGCGAGGCCGTCACCAGAGATAATAAACCCATCGTGATAAGTAAAAGAGGCCGCCCCCGAAGATTCCGGGGAACCGACTCCAGGGCCGACCGCTTCCGAATATACTCCAGCAAAACCAGGGCGAACAAAACGCCTCCCCCAAAACCCGCGGATAAAATCAACGCTTCCAGGGGCGTCCCAGCCAAATGCAGAGTAAGCCAAAGCCCGGAAGGAACAAGCCCGTTATAGCCGGATAAAGCCGGGAAAATCTTCGACCGAGGCACAAGCCCCGGAGCAAATTTAATCGCCCCGGCTTCCAGGGCCAGACATAGTAACGCGCTCATCGGGTAGAGCAGGAAATACTCCAAAAAACCGAAACTCAAAATCGGCAAAAGATAAGAACAGATTCCCCAAAGGATAAACACCGATCCGGCCAAAACTCCTGTCTGAAACACCGGCGCGGGCAGGCTCTGTTCCAGACTCTCGGCGGTCTCTCGAATCCCTAACCCAAAATGCAGGATCAGATTGAGAGAAAATCCGGCGCACACCAGCAAAAATAAAGCATCCTGAACGAACTCCATAATCATTCCTGTCCCCGGTTTTTTTGGATGCTTTTTTTCGCGCTGTGAAATAAAGCCCCGGCGTAGCCTAAAAGCAGGAATCCCCCGGCGGATTCGCTTATAATCCTAAGCGGCAGAAAGGACGGGTCCTCCAGAGGCGGAAACAGTTCGACGATTCCCTGGGTCCCCCCGGGCAGGGATAGGGACATATACCCTATCGGCTCCCGAATCAGGGACAAAGCAAGGATAATAAGCCCCAAACCTCCAGCTTCAAGGGATGCTTTTTGCAGGATTTTTTTAAAGACCGGAGCCGACGCCTTTCCTTCCGGCATCGGGACGGCGAACAACGGGGAACCCACGCAGTAACAGGGAATCAGCATCAGACTGAAACTAGCTTGGAAGGCCAGCAGAGGACTGTAAAACCACAGGAACAGCAAAAATCCAGACCCCCAAAAGCCGGCAATAAAAATGAGCGGGACCCTCCCGCCGATTACCGGATACACCGGCCGGGCAAAGTACCGGACCGTTATCGTGCCGGCGTATACCCAAAGCAAAGCCGCCGCGGTAGTAAGCCCAAAGGCAAGCCGCCCCGAAGCTATAATCGCAAGACCCAACCCAGATAAAGAAGAAAAAGGAGCGTAGAGGTCTCGGAAGACAAAGGTTTTTAAGGGATGATTCACGGTTCCTCCTGGGCATCCCATTCGATTCGCCGGATATAGCCTGCGGTAAGCCCCGGGGGAAGCTCCGGGTCCCGGAGGAGGGGGATAATCTCATCCACTCCGCCGGCCTCGGAAACCAAGGCGACACACGGATACGAAATACCTCCGGCAATCAGGGAAAACACCAGGGCCCGCTGATTAGAATCCCGCAGAGTGTACCAAACTCCCAAAGGAATCCGGGTTTTAGGCCCTTCCCCCGGGGGAACGGCTTTTTCCAAATAAAACGAACGTTCCAAATCGGCGAATCGGGCGTTTACCTGTTCCAGTAAAAACTGATGACGTAAAGGCTGGGTGAAAAACCACATCAGCCCGGCAATAAGCATTATTCCTCCAATCCAAGCGGTAAAAACCCCCGCTTCTTTTATTTTTTTTTCCATGTTTTCCCCATTTTCCCCATTTTCCTTATTTTCCTCAGGCGGTTTTATATAACTTCCGGCTTTCGAGGTCCCGGATTACCGGAACAAGGCAATTGAGCAGAGCGATAGCAAAGATCGCGCCGTATCCTTCTCCGCCGATATAGCGAAAGAGAAAGGTCCCTCCTCCGGCTAGGGCCCCGGAGACCAGGGCCCCAAGATTCGACTTGGGTCCCGTGCTGGGGTCCGGGGCTAACAGAAATGCCGCGGGCACAACTCCTCCGGAAAAAAGCCCGAAAAAGACATCGCCTTTAGCGAACCCTCCGCCGAAAGGCAAAGCCCCGAAAAGCCGAACGAGGACCAAGTAACAAGTCAAAAATACTGCGGGAATCCAGCCCCGGCTTACTTGGGACGCGCTGATTAATATCGTACCGGCCAGCAAAGCGAGGATTCCCCGATCGGCTATAATACCCGGCGCGGAAGCGTTAAACAAATCGCTGTATCCCTTGGGAAATTCCAGTTTTGCCAGAGAAAAAAGCCCATCCCTCAGGAAAGCGCGGATAAATCCATCGAAGATCGTGGGACCATACTCGGCTTTCGCCACCTTGAGAAGGCCGAGAGGAGACCCTTCCGGGTCTGCGAGCCCGGTTTGGACGCTTTCTGCGATGCGGACCAGCATCGAATTTTCGAGGGATGTGTCAAAAGCGGCCGGACAGGAAAATCGGACAAACAGCCAGCCTCCTACCGCGGGATTAAGCCAATTAGACCCCAGGCCCCCGAAGCTGTGTTTTACTATGGTCATGGCAAAGACCGCGCCGAGGGCCCCGTAGACCGGATGCAGAGTATTCGGGAGAAACAAGGTCAAAATGAGAGCCGAGGTAATCGCACTGCCGTCTTTTATTGTTCCGGCTTGATCGGTTCTGAAGTAAATTAAGGCTTCTGCGGCTAAAGCGGCCAGGCCGGCCGTCGCTCCGATAATAAGGGACTTACCCGAATCCGTAAGGGAGGACTGGATAATCCCCAACAGCGCGCCTAAACTGACCAGCCACATTCGGGCGGCCGTGGGGCGGGCAAGGTTTATCTGAGGTTTATCGAGTTTTGCCATGGATTGCTCCGATTTGGATGACTTTGCTGAGGGGGAGCCGGGAGGGGCAGGCCAGGTCGCAACATCCGCATCCGTGGCATTCGGCGGCGGCCGAGGTTCTTCCCTGTTGGATTCCCTTGAACAGCGATTCCGGGTCTAAGGCGGCGGGGCAGACTTGCCGGCATTCTCCGCAGGCGATGCATTTCCGCATTACGGTTCCTCCGGTTTGGGGTTCCAGCAGAGCCGCGGCCGCGAAGCTGGTTTTTACTACCGGTTCGTCGAGGCTGGCGATGCGCCGTCCGGACAAGGGGGATCCGAGGATCACCCGCTGGGGCTCATCGACAAAGCCTCCGCATTCGGCGAAAAGGTCCTTAAGTCTTGTCCCGATTCGGACCCGCATTACTTGGGGGTTTTTTACGGCGGAACCGCCTACTCCGATGTATCGTTCCAGGACGGGTTTTTTCAGCTTTATGGCGTCGTAGGCTCCGGCTAGGGTGGCGGGACTTAAAATCAAGAGGGAGCCTAAGGTTTGCCCTTCTTTTTTTTCGTATTCCCGGAGGGCGAATTGCAATTCCCGGGGATTTTTCTGAGGATACCGGGAACTTACCGCTACGAGGGTTCCGGGGATGCCGAAACTCCCGGCTTCTTCGAGGAGCCGGGAGCCTAGATCGTACTCTCGATGGGACACGGCAAACACTAAACGGTTTATTTGAGCTGAATGGCAGACGATGCAGGCTCCTTCGGCTATATCTTTAGCCCGGTCTCGGCAGAGGGCGTAATCTCCGGCCAGCCAGGGGTCGTCAAACACGCAACGGACCACCAGCGCGGCCGGTTCGTCGGAGTCCCGGGAGTAAAGGGGTCCCAAAAGGTCCGCCAGAGGACGTCCTGGGGGTTCCATCTCGACTACGCCGTATTCTCCGAGGAGCTGTTGCAGGGCAAAAGGCTTGAGGTCCTCCCAGTGAAATTCTTTTCTCGGTTTGCCGAGTTTTTCAAAGGCTCCTCCCAGCCGGATAACCAAAGCTTCGTTAGAGAATCCGTCCTCGGCCTCCCAAGAAACTCCTTGGATTACCGTGCCGGGGATAGGCGCGTGGATATTAGCCGATTCGGGACTCTGCCGGCGGGCGATGAGCATTCCTTCCTGCACCTGATCGCCTACGTTTACCAGGGGAAGGGCCTTCCCGCCGGAATGTTGAATCAGAGGCACCACCGCCAAAACCGGAAGAAACGCGATAACGCTCTTATCCCGAGGGGGAACGGTAGAATCTTCAAAGACTATCCCGCCTCGGGGAAATTTATATATTTTCATGCGGCAATCCGTTTTTCATTTTTCTTAGTATACATCAAACTTTGTTTTTTTTTCCTCCCTAATTCCGCTTCTAGTCCGGGTTTTTTACTTTTTTGAATTCCTAATATTCCCCAGGCTCCGGCTAGAAACCACAGCAATATTTTTTCCGTTCCTTGGGGTTTCCTGATCGGGGCGTCAAAGGCGGCTAAAAAATTCCCCAGGGATTCTAACGGAAAGGCTGGAACTTCTTTTTTAGTAAAAGAATAGGGGAATCCGCCCTCGATGAGTCCGTCTTCTCCCAGGGTGTACCGCTGATACCCTTCGGCCTGGGATCCTAGGGGTTTGAAAGAAAAGGAAGCCTGAAAAGCGGCATGCCGGGCATACTCTTCCGGGCTGACGGTGAGTTCCGTTCCGGCCGGGGAGCGGAAAACCGGTTCTCCCGGAGGGAAAAGCGCGATAAACGAAAGGCCCAAGAAAGGAATCGCTGAACAGTTCCGGCGATGCGGATCCCCCGGGGGCGCGGCCAGGGCAAAGAGGGCCCCGGAGACCGCCGCGGGGATGCTTATTCTCAGGAGATCCGGCAGGGCCGGGCCGGGGATCCAAAGAAATCCCGGGACCCCGAGGACTAAAAGGATTCCGCTCCAGAGCAGGGCCCGGCGGCGGATAAGCCAAACCAGCCAAAGCAGAATCGAATCGAGGGCTAACCCGGCCGGGCCTAGGAAGGCCAGGACTCCTAAAATCGGCAGAAGGCTTCCGGTAATTCCCGGGGAGTCGGATAAGACCAGGGCCCCGGCGGCGGCAAAGACGAACAAAAAGCAATACCATAATCCGGGCTGTTCCGGTCCCCAAAATACCAGGGAAAAGGGAAGGTCCGGCAAAGTTTCCGCCCAGGAAGCCTTCCAACCTTCGATATACTTTGGATTAAGCCAGGGATCCGAAATTTTCGGCCCTGGGAGGGGGATGTAAAAGAACCGTTTTCCTTCGCGGACAAAAAAGGAACGTAATTTTTCCGGGTAGCCGTCATTTCGGGGGTCAAAGGCTTCGAGGCGGCCGGGGAATTCGTCTAAAGGAATTTGTTCCAGCTTCCCGAAATCATCTAGGAACACCCATTGGGAGGATTCCGAGAGGGTATTCCGGGGCAGGCCCTCCCGAATCGGCCGGTCCGGATACTGTTCCGGGAGGGTCAGCCTGGCATAGATGGTTTCCGGGGGCCGGGGAATAATTTCGAGGATCTGAAAGAACAGAAAGCCGCCGCACCAGCAGGCAAAAAGGGTCAAAACCGCCGCCGGACTTCTGGAACGCATGGGGGTTCTCCTATAAGCTGGCATAGGCCGCGGCTATGAAAATCCCCAACAGCCCTCCCACCACAACTTCCAGGGGAGTGTGGCCGTTTACTTCTTTTACCGGATAGTATTCGATATGGAGGCGTTCCGCCATATTTCGTCCTAAGAGATTGAGCACCTTCGCTTGAATCCCCGAAGAGCGGCGGACTCCCATAGCATCCCGCATAACAATCAGGGCAATCCAAAAGGAAACAATGAATAAATTCGACCCCACCCCTTCTTGAAAGCCCACCGAAGTGGTCATGGCCGTAACCATGGCGGCATGGCTTGAAGGCATCCCTCCGGTCCGCCAAAAGAGGGTCGCCAAAAATTCCCGGCGGCTTCGTTTCCGAACGCTCAGCAAGAGAATCATTGCTTTTAGGACCTGGGCTAAAAACCAGCTGGATACGGTAGATAAAAATATGGGATTTTCAAAAAAACCGGTAAGCGCCGCCCCTCGTGCCGATGTTGCTATGGACATTTTTTAAATTTCTAGCAAGATAGGGTACTTTGTCAAGATACAAAACCTCCGGCAGACGGCTCCGTTCCCCGCCCCCAGGCCGAAAAACCTAATTCGGCCTGCTTTTTTCGGAATTACATTACCTTTAAACATGACCTGCCCTGCTTTTTTCGGAATTAAATTACCTTTAAACATAATTTACCCTGCTTTTTTGGCAATTAAATTGCGAAGAAACCTAATTCGGCCTGCTTTTTTCGGTAATGTAATTGCCTTTAAACCTGACTCGGCCTGCTTTTTTGGTCCCGGCGGGGCCGTAAAAAGGCGGAATTATTATAGACATTATACTTTTTTTCTAGTATGCTTCTTTTTATGAATATAGGTATGCATATCAATAGAAAAACCTTCGGGACTCTTTCGTCGGGAGTAAAGGTATATCTGTATACCCTGACTTTGGGGGATTTGTCCCTGACGGTGTCGTCTTTCGGGGCGGCGTGGACCGGGTTGTGCGCGCCATCCCGAAAAACCGGCAAAGCCGACCTCCTGCTGGGGTTTTCAACTTTAGAAGGATACGTCCATAACATTCCGTTTTTCGGGGTTACGGTGGGGCGTTTTGCCAATCGCATCGGGAAGGCTCGGTTTTCTCTGGAGGGCAAAGAGTACGTTCTCGGCAAAAACAACGGAGAAAACTGCCTCCATGGGGGCCCTCGAGGTTTCGATAAACGGCCCTGGCGAAGCGAGGCCTACGAAGAAAAAGACGGCGTCTTCGTCCGGTTCGAATTGGAAAGCCCGGATGGAGATGAAGGCTTTCCGGGAAACCTCAAGGCCGTAGTCTGTTACGGTCTCACCCGGGCTAACGAAGTGATCGCAGACTACCAAGCGAACGTAGACGCCCTCTGCCCGGTAAACCTTACTAATCATGCCTATTTCAATCTTGCCGGGGAACCGGAGGGGACTATTTTGGATCATGAGGTTAGGCTCTACGCGTCGTCCTATATACCGGTGGATTCGGCTCAGATTCCCCTCGGCGGGAGGGCCCCGGTGCAGGATACGCCCTTTGATTTCCGGGCCCGGAAGAGGATCCGCCGGGATATCGAAGCCGCCGGGGGAGGCTACGATCACTGTTTCGCCGTAGAGGGCCCCATCGGGAAACTGCGGCCGGCCGCCGAAGTCTTCGAAGCCGGTTCCGGCCGGACCCTGCGGGTTTTCACCACTCAGCCGGGGATTCAGTTCTACACCGGGAACAACATCGAGGCCCTGCCGGGAAAGGCCGGATCGGTTTACCGGAAGCACAGCGGATTTTGCCTTGAAACTCAGCATTTCCCGGATTCGCCTAATCAGAAGGACTTTCCTTCGGCGGTTTTCGGTCCGAATCGGGAATATCACGAAAAAAGCCTCTTCGGGTTTGATTGGTAAAAGGAGCAGAATATGAAAAGAATGCAGAATATGAAAAGAATATTGAGGGCCCTTCTGATAACCGCGGTTTTTGCCGGGGCCCCCGGGTGTTCCCAAAAGAGCGAAATAAAAACGGGTCCTGTAGTTCTTCATTTTTACGAACATTCCGATGACGGATCGGCGGCCCAGGCGGTGGCCCAGGCCTTTAATGCCAGCCAGACCGAACTTAGGGTGGAAACCCACATCATTGCCAATGACGACTACGACGATAAAGCCCGGGTTCTGGCGGCCGGCTCCACCGGCGAGATGGATGTGTTCTGGATTCGGGCTCCTTCGATGGTGCAACAGTATATCGCGAATAACGTGCTGGCGGACCTTACTCCTTTTGCCGCGGAGACCGGGCTGGATCTTGCTCCGATTAAAAATACTTCCCTGCCCGGGGCGTCCCGGGACGGGAAATTTTACGGAATGCCGGTTACCGGTTCGGCCTGGCTTATTTTTTATAATAAAGATTTGTTCGACGCGAAGGGACTTCCGGAGCCGGCGAATCTCACCTGGACCGAATATCTCGATCTTACGAAATCTCTTACCTATACCGAGGGAGATAAAAAATATTGGGGCGGAATAATCCCCCATTGGAGTCTTTGTCTCGGCGCGGCGGCCGGAGGAGAATACCTCACGGCCCCGGAACCTTTGCCCCGATCCCGGCAGTATCTGGAAGTATTAAATCGGGCCTACAATATCGATAAAAGTTCTCCCGGTCTCGGCGAAATGACCCTGAGCAGTTTTGACGCCTACGCTCTTTTCGGGCAAGGGACCACGTATTCTATGATAATGGGAGATTGGAGCTTCTCCATGCTGGACGTGCCCTTTCAGTACGCCGGAGCTCCCCTGCCGGTTTTAGAAGGCCTTCCGGCGGAATCAACGGTAGGCCAGGCTTCGTACTACTGCATCCCCCGAACCTCGAAAAAACAAAAAGAGGCCTGGAAATTTATCGAATTCGCCACCGCCAAAGGAGGCCCCCAAATTTGGGCGGAGTTTAAAAAAGTGCCCTCTTATCCGTCCGAGCCGGCCCTGGAGGTATACCAAAAACTCGTTACCGTCCCCGGCGTGGAATACCGGTTTTCCGCCCGGGTCTCCGATGAAAGCGGCACCGAACCCTTTTACGGCGACCTCAACGAAGCTTTCGTCCAGGAAGGTTCCCTGTACCTTCTGGGAGAACAATCCCTGGATAAGGCCATGGATAATTTCTTGAAACTGAGAAAAGAGATCCTCCGCAAATAACATGAAAAAGGTAACGTATAGAGAGAAACAGGAAGCCCGCACGGCTTATCTTTATCTCCTGCCGAATTTCTTGGGATTTCTTGTTTTTACCGCGGCGCCGGTAGGGATGGGACTTCTCATAAGTTTTACGGATTATTCAGGCTTTGGGTTTCCCAATATTACGGGCTTTGAAAACTACCGCAAACTGTTCCGGGACAGCCAATTTCTCGCGGCTCTGGGGAACAATCTTTTCTACAGCCTAACCTGCGTCCCCCTTACGGTGTTTGCCGGGCTGGGGCTTGCGTTGTTGCTCAACCAGGGCCTCCCCGGCCGGGGCCTTTTCAAAACGTTATGTTTTTTCCCGAATCTTACATCCATGGTCGCGGTGGGCTGTGTCGCTATGTTGCTCTTTGATCCGGTAAAGGGACCTATAAACAGTTTTTTCATATCCTTAGGAATTCCGGCGGAGGCCCTTCCTTCGTGGTTTTTTTCATCCAAACAGGCCCTTTTCACCGTGGTTATCGTGGTTGTATGGAAACAGGCCGGATACTACATGATAATGTTTCTTGCGGGTCTGCAAAACATCCCGAAACACCTATACGAAGCGGCCCTCATAGACGGCGCGAATACCTGGCGTTGTTTCTGCCATGTGACTTGGCCTATGCTTTCACCTACGACGTTTATGGTAACGATATTTTGCATCATCGGGAGTTTCCAAGTTTTCGACATCATAAACGTAACCACCCAAGGCGGACCTGGCCGGGCGACGACGGTCCTGGTGTTCCGCATTTACCGGGAGGCCTTCCGGAATTGGAAAATGGGTTACGGCTCGGCGATTGCCTACTTTCTTTTTGCGGTCATCCTCGGGGTAACCCTTATCCAGTGGCAGGGACAAAAGAAGTGGGTAAATGACGATAATTAGATTCCGGCGGAGGCGGCGAGGATGGACAAAAAATTCAGCGCGGTTAAGATAATCCTTTTTGCCCTGGGCCTATTTTTTGCGTTTATAATGGTTGTGCCTTTTGGATGGATGCTTTCGGCGTCCTTCAAGGCGAATCCGGAAATTTTTGAGTATCCGGTAAAGTGGATACCGAAAACCTTTCGCAAACTTAATTATGAAAAAGTGTGGTTCGGCATAGATTTTCTGCGTTACTTTCTCAACAGCGCGAAGCTGGCTGTAATTATCACCTTATTACAGCTTTTCACATGCAGTCTTGGGGCTTTTGCCTTCACAAAGTTGAAATTCCCGGGACGGGACAAGCTGTTTCTGGGTTACCTCGCCACCATGATGGTGCCTTGGCACGCAATAATGATACCCCAGTTTATCATTGTGAAGGGCCTGCATCTTTATAACAGCCATGGGTCCCTGATTGTAATCCAGGCCTTCAGGGCCTTCGGCGTGTTTTTGCTGAGGCAAAATATGCTGGCCCTTCCCGACAGCCTTCACGAGGCGGCAAAAATTGACGGCGCCGGGAGCTTTCGGGTATATGCAAGCATAATTCTTCCCCTTACCCAGTCGGGACTTGCGGCACTGGGGGTTCTCACCTTCAACGGAATTTGGAATGACTACATGGGACCGATGATTTATCTGGATTCGGATAAGTTAAAGACTATTCAGCTTGCCCTGGCTAATTTCCGCTCGGAGTACAGCGCGGATTACGGCGCAATTATGGCAGGAACGGTCTGCTCCATCATTCCCATCGTTATCGTTTACCTGTTTTGCCAAAAACATATCGTAGAAGGCATCGCCCACGCCGGCGTTAAAGGCTAAGGACCAAAAGCCCGCCCCCAGGAAAAAGGATAGCAAAAAAATAATACTAAGATAAAAAAAGTCTGATAATAAAGTTAAGTTATCTCTTGCAAAAAAAAACAAGATAAGGTATGATTAAAAAGTATATCCGGGATACCGCTTGTAGTGTATACAAGTATTTGATAAAAAACTGCCGGGAATCCCAAACGTTGTTTGAGAAGGCAGAGGCGAAATCTGAGTAAAGGGGGAAGCCTACTAACATTAGTAGC
>JAIRPY010000051.1 GCA_031256905.1 Spirochaetaceae bacterium | reverse complement strand
AGGGTAAAAAATTCCCGCCGAGCGGTCTCGTAACTGGATTGGGCTTTACTGAGGTTTAGTTTCGCGGTTTCCGTACTGAGCTGGCTTTGCAGGTACTCCCGTTGGGAAATGATGCCGTTTTGGAAGGAGATGCGGCTTCGGTCCCGTTGTTTTTCCGCCAAACTGAGGGTTTCCCGCAAAAGTGCAAGCCGGTCCTGCTCGGCCAGCAGGGAGTAAAAAGCCTTGGACACCTGTATTTCGAGTTGCCCTCGGGCGTTTTCGTAGGTCAAGAGGCTTGTCTGGTACGCAAGGCTGATCATCTTCATAGTGTACGGAATACCAGCGTTTAACGAAAGGCTTACACGTAAAGACATATCATACCCGAGGTTACTATCTTTATGCTGAAATCCGTCCCCAGTAAACATAGGCTTTGCGCCGTAGCTTAAGCCGAGACTGCCGCTAATACTTGGAAATACTTCCGCCCAAAGGTGATTCGCCGCATACCCGGTGGTAGCGAGGTCAATGGCTTTTTTCTGCACGTCGATGCTTTGTTTCAGCGCGAGGGCCGTCGCTTCATCCAGCGTAAGAGCCGTCTGTCCCCATCCGGACCCGCCGATTAGGATCAGTCCCCAAAGCATAGTCCCTTGCAGGGATATTCCTTTAGATTTCATGTTCAACCTGCTTTTATATTTTTAATTTTTTAAAAATATATCCTTTTTTTTCTGATTTTTTTTATTTTAAGAGCGAAAAAATTTAAAAATCTTTTAAAAAAGAGCCGAATTTTCACCCACTAAGTATAAAGCATACATTGTGCCAAGTTGAAAATATGCCGTTAATCCCCGGACTTACGCCCCTGGAGAAGCCCTTTGAGGCTTCGGACAAGCCGGAAATTCCTCGGCCGGCTTGCCCGGCTTGCCTTTGGAGGTGAGTAAATTTTACACACCTCTGATCCTTTTGGTAACACTTCTTTTTCTTTTTTAGGCTTTTTACCGGACGTATCGGACCCGGGCCGGCGGACCTTTTATCTTTTAGGTTCGCCCATTTGAGTTTTGCCTTTATTTCACCCATAAATTCTCCTAATATTTTAAATTTTTTTGTATCTAGGGAAGAAATTGGGCTTTGAGGAAGGGCAAATCCAACTCCGGGTAGAGGGGAAAGGCGGTCAATAAGGCTTGAACCCGCTTTCGGGCGGCCTTTATCGTGCTTTCCGTCAGGCGGATGGGACCTTTTTTACTTTCTGCCGGGGCTTTTGCGTTATCCAGAACGAATTTGACGATTCCCGCAATTTCCCGCATTTCCGGTTCTCCCATGCCGAGGGTCGTGACGGCCGGGACCCCGATCCGCAAACCGCTGGTCCACCAGGGACCGTTTTGGTCGAAGGGGAGGCTGTTCCGGTTCAGGGTGATTCCGCACTCGAACAGGGCGGTTTCGCCTTGTCGGCCTGTTATGCCGTGGCTTTCGGCGATGTTGAGGAGCAAAAGGTGGTTATCGGTTCCTCCGGTTTGGACCTGCAAGCCGAGACGGACACATTCGGCGGCTAAGGCTCGGGCGTTTTCCTGAATTTTCCGGGCGTATTGCCGGTATTCTTCGGACCCGGCTTCCCGGAGAGCTACGGCTTTTGCGGCCATAACGTGTCCCAAGGGCCCTCCCAGCACGAGGGGGCATCCTTTATTCACAAAATCGGCGTATTCTTTTTTGCAGAGAATCATCGCTCCCCGGGGACCCCGTAAAGTTTTGTGGGTCGTGGTGGTGACGATATCCGCCCATTGGACTGGGTCTTCGTCGCCGGTAAAGGCTTTTCCCGCCACGAGACCCGCGAAATGCGCCATATCGACCATGAGGACCGCGCCGCATTTATCGGCGATTTCCCGGAACCGCCGGAAGTTTACGGTCCGGGGGTATGCGCTGTATCCCGCCAAAAGGATGAGGGGCTTCACTTCCATCGCTTGTTTTTCGATGGCTTCGTAATCGAGTAAATGGGTTTTTCGGTCTACTCCGTAAGAGTAGGACCGGAACATTCGGGCGGAAACGTTTTGGCGGTATCCGTGGGTCAAGTGCCCTCCGGAATAGTAATCCAAACCGAGGAGTTTTTGGTTTCCGAGGCTTTTCCGGAGGTCTTCCCAGGGGGTTTCGGGGAGGTTACTGAGGTTGCTTTCCCCGAGGTTCGCGAGGATGGGGCCTTCGACTTTTGCGGACAGAATCGCCCAATAGGCCACGAGATTGGCATCCGCCCCGGAATGGGGCTGAAGGTACGCGTGGTCCGCGCCGAAGAGGGTTTTCGCTTCTTCGGCCGCCGCGGTTTCGACGGCGTCGATATTTTCGCATCCTCCGTAGTAGCGGAATCCGGGGTATCCTTCGGCGTATTTATCGGTGAGGAGATTCCCCATGGCCGATTGGACTGCGTAAGAACAGTAATTTTCGCTGGCTATCAGCTTGAGATGAGACCGCTGGGATTCCAGCTCCTTCACGATAGCCCCGGCAATCCGGGGCATAATTGCGGCGGTCTGCTGTAAATTGGCAATATAGGCGACCAAGGCCGGCTCCACGGATTGGGGCGGCGTCTTTTCAAGATAACTTTGAAGCGGCGTCAGCACGACTCCTCCCTAATTTTCTTTACAATACTCATTTTTAAAAAAAATGACAAGCCCTTAGAAAAGCATCGGCTTGCATCTTTTTTAAAAAACCGGTAAGGTACATACATGATAAATACAAGAATTGCAAACGTATTGCTGTTCCTCGCGATGGGAGCTTTGGCCTTTGGAGTCGGCTCGAAACAGCCGGAGCAAAAAAAAGGCTTATCGGTGTTGGTTTACATTCCGGGAACCGTTGCCGGAAGCCCGCCCTACGAACTGATGGTCGCCGGCGCGGAGAGTTTCGCCGGAACCCACCCGGAGGTATCTATAAAAGTATATGAAGCCGGGTTCAATCAAGCCGAATGGGAAGAACAACTTACCGGTCTTGTGGCCCCCGGGGAGTACAACCTGGTGCTTACGTCTAATCCGTCTCTGCCGGAAATCTGTGAAGCGGTGGGGAAAAAATTCCCTAATCAAAAGTTTGTCATTACCGATGCGGATTTTTCGGGAAATCCTCAAATCAGCACTTACCTGTTTAATCAGTATGAGCAGTCTTTGTATTTGGGTTATCTTGCGGGGCTGATTACCACCAGTAACATGAAGTATGCCAATCGGGACAAAAAAATCGGCTTTATTGCCTCCCAAGAGTATCCGCTTTTAAACAAGCATATCGTCCCCGGTTTTCTTGACGGCGCCCGTAGAGTGGACCCGGAAATAACCGTGGATCTCCGGATAATCGGGAATTGGTTCGATGCGAATAAAGCCGCAGACCTCGCGGAAGGCATGATCGGGGCCGGCTCGGATGTGTTTGCCGCTATCGCCGGAGGCGCCGCCCAAGGGCTTATCAAAACCGCCCAAGACCGGGGGGCTTATATCGTGTATCACAACATCAACGTATACAAAACCGCGCCGGGAGTTATTGTAGGATGCGGCCTGATGCAACAGAAAAAACTAACCGAAGAAATCCTCGGAGACGTACTGGCCGGGTCAATCCGCTACGGTATATCGAAAACCGTCGGCGCGAAAGAAGGCTACCTCGATTTCATCGCCGACGATCCGGGCTACCTCGACTACGTTCCTGAACCGATCCGGACAAAATTCAACGCTTTCATGGCGGACCTCAAGGCCGGCCGGATTCCTTACACTCTGCCGGAACTCTAGGATATCGCAAACCCTTCGGCTATCGATTCCCCCAGCGGATTTCGGCCCGGCGGAAACTCGATCCGGAGGCCCTCCCGGGTGCGCTCAAACGGAACCCTTTGCCCGGTATCCAAGAAGGTGAGGGATTCCGCCGGACCGGTCCACGGGATGTCCAGTTTCGCCGGAGGCGTTAGGCCCTCGGGCCTTTCATCCGTTGACGGGTATAAATAGATAACATACGTCTTGTTGCCTTTTTTGGTGAACCGCAAATTGCCGGTTTTGTAGGGCGCGCAGGCCCGGGTGCCGTAAATCGCTTCGCCGTAGACCTGGAGCCATGCCCCAAGACCCCGCAGGCTTTTTATTCCTCCGGCCGGCAGGCGTCCGTCCGGCTGGGGTCCCAGGTTGAGCGCGAGATTGCCCCCGAGACTCACAATGTCCGTAAGAAGCCGAACCAGCTCCCGAGGGGATTTATAGGCATCTTCGTACTTGAAAGAAAACTGAGTCCCCAGGGTTACGCAACTTTCCCAAGGGACCCCCAGGGGTTTATCGGGAATACACTGTTCCGGAGTGATGTAATTTTCGTACGCCCCTCCCACGGTGCGGTCTGCGGATAAAAGCCAGGGCTGTATTTTGCGGGCTTCGTCAACAATTCCGCCGAGATCGATGTCCTGTTTGGGACCCCGAACCCAGCCTGCATCGAACCAGAGAATGTCGAGTTTGCCGTAATGCCGGCAGAGTTCTAAAATTTGATGTTTCGTGAAAGATTTGAAACTTTCCCAAAGATCCGGATGCTCCGCCGGGGAATAGGACGGCCCCCGGGCGGTTTGATCTCCGGGGAATTCCTTGTTCCAGTAATAGGGCGTGCGCCAATCGGCCTTGGAAAAATACGCCCCGATGCCAAGTCCCCGGGACCGAAAGGCATCGAAAATATGCCGGGTCACATCGGAACGCGGATTTGTGTGAAAGGGACAATCCGGCGCGGTGATGCGGTAATCCGAATATGCGGTATCCCACATACAAAAGCCGTCGTGGTGTTTCGTGGTGAAAATCAGGTACTTAAACCCGCAATCCGCCGCGAGGTCCGCCCAGGCTTCGGGCAGAAACCGAATCGGATTAAAGGTGCGGTTGAGCTCGAAATACTGTTTTTTGAAGGTCCCCCGATCCGATGTCCAATCGACGTCATGGCAGGACCAGTCGGCGTCGGCATCGCTTAAAGCCCAAGATTCCACCAGTCCAATCTGAGAATAGGGTCCCCAATGCATCATGAAAGCCAGCTTCTGATCCTGAAACCACTCAAGACGTTCAAGAATAAGGGGGTCCTGGGGCGTCACATACCGGTCCGCGGGACTATAGGTATGCACGCCCTGATCAACTTCATCAGCCATATTTTCTCCTCTTTTTTCTAAAGTTTTAAAAAGACGATGCCCCTTTGCCGTGGCAATATTTGTATTTTTTGCCGCTTCCGCAGGGGCATGGGGCGTTCCGCCCGACTTTGGGAGCGGACCGGACTATAGTTTTAGGAACAATATCCCCTTCGTCGTAAAGCCATTTTCCGTTTTGCTTTTTAAATTTTGCTTTTTCATGGTGAATGTCGCGGAGTCCTTCGTGTTCGTAGCCTGCTTCGAATTCTACCGTTCCTTCCGTATCGTCGGCTCCGCCTTTGGCTACAGACAAGATTGTCAGGCCGAGCCATCGGGAATGTTCGCTCCAAGCCTTAGTTTGCGGTATATCGATGTCCTGCTTGTTTTCTTTTCTGATGCAGGTGGCGACGATGTAGTCAATGGCGTGTTCCGCATAGGCCGAATACCGGCTCCGCATGAGAGCTTCCGCGGTGGGCGGTAATTTCACACCGGAAATGTAGGGCCCACAGCATTCGCTGTAGAGCTTCCCGGAGCCGCAGGGACAGGATTTCATGCTAATACCTCCAAAAATGCAGATAATTCTGCCGGAATACTTACCGATTTGGGAATCCGTTCCATTACTTTGCCCAAAACCGGCGGAACCGGAATCGGACCGGTTAGGGGCTGAACGGTCTCGGCGAATTTGGCGGGATGCGCGGTCGCTAAAACCGCCAAGGGTCCCATAGGAAGATTCCCCTCTTTGGCGAGACGGTTCACCCCGCGCCAGGCCACTGCGGTATGGGGATCGAGAAAATACCCGGTATCCCGATACACTTCGCGTATAGCTTCCCGGGTTTCATCGTCCGTAACCCAAACCCCCCGGACCATCCGCCGAAACTCGTTCAGATTAGGCCACTGCGTAATGAGCCGTTCAAAATTGCTCGGCGCGCCGACATCCATCGCGTTGGAAATGGTAGCTTCCGAAAACCGGGCTTCGTAATACCCGGTCTCAAGATATTTTGGGACCGATCGATTAACATTCGTCGCCGCAATGAAACCCCGAATCGGCGCGCCCATTTCCAGCGCGTACAGTCCGGCGGTCAAATTCCCGAAATTGCCGGAGGGAACGCAAAAAACGATAGGCTGTTTTCCGCCGAGGGGTTTAACGCCCCCGGCGGCGCCGGATTTCCATGGGCTGACCGCGGTAGGCGCATCGGTTTTTCCGGCAAAGGCTTTGCCCGCCGCCGCCGCGTAATATACCGCCTGGGGAATCAGCCGGCAGATGTTGATGGAATTCGCCGAGGATAAAACTTTTCGTTTTTTCAATTTCCCGTCTTTAAAAGCTTCTTTTACTAATCTTTGGCAATCGTCGAAACTTCCCTCCACCGCAACAGCCGAAATATTGCCCCCCAGGCCCGCGATTTGCCGTTCCTGTAAGGGCGTAACTCGGCCTTTGGGATAGAGGACCGTAACATTTAGGCCGGTCACTCCATAAAAACCGTCGGCTACCGCGCCGCCGGTATCGCCGGACGTGGCGGTGAGAATGTGCAGAGGCTTATTTTCCCCCCGGCGCAGATACGCAAAAGTCCGGGCCATAAACCGCGCGCCGAAATCCTTAAAGGCCGCCGTGGGACCCTGAAATAATTCCAAGACCAGCCGGTCCCCAACGGAAATCAGCGGAGCTTCAAACGTAAAAGCCTCGTGCAGAAGGTCCCCGAGGGTTGCATCCGGAATCTCCGGGGCCGTAAAGGGCTTGACGGTCTCAAAGGCAAGGTCCTGAAAACTCATCGACCCCAGAGAAGAACGCACCTCCGGCGGATACTGGGGAAACGTTTCGGGAACATACAGCCCCCCATCCGGCGCCAGGCCGGTTAAGGCCGCGGTTCCAAAGTCCACGGCTCCGGACTTTTTATTTCTCGTACTAAAATATTTCATTTTTTCTCCTTTATCCGCTTGGCGAAACCCCGGGGCCTTAAATTCTGGCGAAACTCCGGGGCCTTGACTTCGGGCGGGGTTAGCGACGTTTTTTTCGCAATTTCCGGCGTTCCTTTTGGGCGGCTTTTCGTTCGGCCTTACGGTTGGGCTTTACTCTGCCTGAGTCGAGGTACACAAAAACCGGTTGCCGATTCGGACTGCGGGATGCGATCAAGAGCCAGAGAAGCCCGATAATAACCATGCCGAAACAAAAAACCTGCCCGGTCGAAAAACTCAGCCAGGGATGCCCCGCCGCAAGGGGAATATTCGTTTCTACGATCTGAAATCGGTATCCGAGTTTTACGTCCGGTTCTCTGAAATATTCGATGAAAAACCGAAAGGTCCCGTAGCCGATTAAGTATATCCCGATTAAAAAGCCTTTAAAAGGCTTGTGATTTCGCAGAATCCAGATGATAAGCCACAAAACGAAACCTTCAAAAAAGGCTTCGTAGAGCTGAGAGGGATGCCGGGGGAGATTTACCATATTTCCCTGGATGGCTACGCCGGTTTGTTCCGCGATTTCCTGGACCCAGGGTTCGGCGGCCGGGAGGCGGTCGGCCTGAGGAAAAAGCATCCCCCAGGGTTGCCTGGTTACCCGGCCGTGGAGTTCGTCATTAGCGAAATTTCCGAGACGCCCGAAGGTGTAGCCCAAGGGGATGCTGGCGGCGAACATATCCCCGATTTCCCGATGGTCGAAACGTTTTACCCCGGAGTAGATCAGAATCGCCAGAACTCCGCCGATGACGCCTCCGTGGTAGCTCATGCCTTGAAGGCCGGTAAACACGCCGTTCCGGAAGGGCCAAAACACAAGCCAGGGCTTTTGGCGGTAGAGGTCCTCTTGTTCGTAGACAAGGGTGGAAAAAATCCTTGCGCCGACAACTAAAAACAGAACTCCCCAGAAAAACAAGCTCCAGAGTTCGTCTTCGCTCATGGGGAATCGGCGTTCCCGAACCTGCGCGCGGTACAGCAAAAACGCGACCCCGAAAGCGACGATGTACATAAGACTATACCATCGGACAAAAAATCCCGGGATAATTTGCGGAGTCAGCCAGGCGGGAAAGGTTATGCTTAACACCATAGCCTTATCCTTTATACGAAGCCGTGGGCTTAAAGCCCTGATTCATGGCTTGGGTTAATTTGAGTTTCAAAAAGTTATTCTCTTTTTTCAGCTTTGAAATTTCCAACTGCTGAGTTTTAACGGTTTCCACGAGGTCTCCCTGACTCATCGCGCCGGAGTGTAAAAGCTCCTCCACGTATTCCATTTTGCTCTCGAAATCGATTTCCGCTTCCGCCCCGGCTTCGGTGAAACTGTCTTCTATATCCTGCGTGTTTGGAGCGAATTTATCTTCCGGAGATTTTAGAATTTTCTCGGCGATGCGGTAAATGCCCTGGGCTAAAATCGACTGAGGCTTATAGAGCGTTACCGGCAGACGGGCGGATAACGCGGTATCCTGCATCGAATCCCGATACACCACCCCAAGATGCTCGATTTTGAGGTCCAGGTATTCCTCGCAGGACCGGCGGATCTTCATGGCTACTTCCACGTCTTTCGGGTCCTCGATCATGTTGGTGACCAGCCGGGGATGAAGCTGATTAATGCGATTCATAAACTTTTCATAGGACGGCGGATCAATCACCTTAATTTCAGGAAGTACTTTGGGAATATAAAGTTTTTGGGGTCCGGATCCGTCTTTGCGAATCTGCTCCAAATACGCGAAGGCCCCGGTGCCTTTCGTGAAAACCGTGTACATCAGCCGGAAGACCGTGTTTTTCAGGAAAACATAGGCATTCAATACGGCAGTTACCGCCGGAGAGGTCACCACCAGGCCCTGCCCGGAAAGGAGAAAAAAGTCGAGAATAGACTGGTGGGTGCCGGCGCCCAGGTCGATGAGGAGAATATCCGCCTCATCCTTCAGGGCAAGGAGCCGTTTGCAGAGGGCGTTCCGCTGAGAAACTTTGAGGTTGGCCGTTCCGGGGATTTCGGTATCCCCCGGAATAAACCGCAGGCCCGGCACATCCGTATCCACGATGACTTTGGAAAAGTCCAGTTTGGTATCGTTAAGAAAGGTGCCGATTCCCGCTTTGGGCGACTGATGCCCCAGCACGAGATGCAAATTCGACGCGCCCAAGTCTAAATCGGCCACCACCACCCGCTGGCCCGATTTGGCGAAGACTACCCCCAGGTTCGCCACCATCAGGGATTTGCCTACCCCGCCTTTACCGCTTGCAACGGGAATTACTCGCATATACTACCTCCATATTCGGAACTTGGGGCCTTTGAAGTCGGAGTTTCGGCCGCCGGGCTTTTCAATTTTTTTACCAGCATCGCGCCCCCAAGAATGGTCAGTCCATCCAGCATCGCGATAACGAAAAAACCCGGAACAAAAAGCCCCGCCTCAACCGGGACCGTAAAATTCGGAGAGACCTGAGAAAAAAAGGAGAAAAAAAACCATCCGATAATCGACGCCCCGCCGATACTTTTGCCCGCAATATACAAAGGAATGTACGATTTATATACCGACAAACGAATCCACACAAAATAGGTCATCAAGGGAAACAGCGCGTTCGGCACAAGGTATACCGTATACGGAAACAGGCTGTCCTGTCCAGCCTGCAAAAATCGGGTCAGCATAAACGCTCCAAGCAGAATAATCAGCCGAATACATTCATAGAAAAAAAAGACCGCCCTCAAAGGACCATACACATCCATACCAAAATGGTATGATTCTTGAGGCGTATAGTCAAGGGGGGGAGAAATGTCCCGCCGGGTTTATCTATTAGATATACTTTTTACGCCTATAACTCAAAGTTAGGCAAAACGAGAAATTTCATTTGACCTTTTGAGCGGAGTTGAGTATATCAACTATATATAAAACGAGGAATCCATGCTTACTATCAACAACAACACGGCCCGGCTGAAACGAGAAATACTGGTGCGGATTGCCCGGTTCCAACTGGCTGGGAAATTATCCGAGGGGGTTCACAGCATCCCCCGAGAGCTGGCTCCGGCCGGAAGCCCTTCGATCCGGTGCTGTGCGTACCATGATCGGGAGATTCTCCGGCAACGGGTAATTGCCCGGCTGGGATGCAGTCTGGAAGAATACGACGAAGAAAAACGGCTGGCCGATTACGTAACGGAAGCTCTCGCCCGGGAAAAACCGACCTGGCCCATGCTTACGGTTCTGGATCTGGCGTGCAACGCCTGTGTGCGCGCTCATTTTATGGTGACCAACGCCTGCCAAGCCTGCCTTGCCCGGCCCTGCCTGGCGAACTGCGGCAAAAAAGCGATTGCCATTACCGGGGGCCGCGCGCATATCGATGAAGAAAAATGCGTCAACTGCGGCTTGTGCCTCCATAACTGCCCGTATCATGCGATCATTCAGATTCCGGTGCCTTGCGAAGAATCTTGTCCGGTGGGAGCGGTCGCCCGGGGCGAAAAGGGCAAACAGCGCATCGATTACCACAAGTGCATCTTCTGCGGAAATTGTATGCGGGAATGCCCCTTCGGCGCCATGATGGACAAAAGCCAGCTCGTGGATGTGATAAAGCATATCTTGGCCCAAAAAACGGTAATCGCCCTTTACGCGCCGGCCGCGGCCTCCCAATTCCGAACCGCCCCGGGTCAGCTTGAGGGAGCGTTATTGGCGGCGGGTTTTTCTCAAGTGCTGGAAGTCGCCTGGGGCGCGGACATTACCGCGGAAAAAGAAGCCGCGGAATTTACGGAACGCCTTGAAAAAGGCGAAACGATGATGACCACTTCCTGCTGTCCGGCCTATGTCCGAGCCGTCCGGCGGCACACCCCGGCATTGGAGGATTGCATTTCCAGCACCCGGACTCCCCTGCATTACACGGCGGAAATCGCTAAAAAAGAAAATCCCCAGGGAATCACCGTTTTTATCGGACCCTGCCTGGCAAAACGGCGGGAAGGTATGGACGACGAGTACGTGGATTATGTCATTTCTATCGAAGAACTCCACGCGTTATTTATAGCGAAAGAGATCGACCCGGCCAAGGCGGCGCCGGCGCCGGGGAAAAGGCTCCCCACCTCATGGGGAAGGAATTTCGCCAAATCCGGAGGCGTAGCCCAAGCGGTCAAGGCTCGGCTGAAAGAGCCTTCCCGGTTAAAAGAAACGTTAATCGACGGCCTTGATAAGGCGGGTATGCAACGTTTGGCTGAATTCGGCAAAATCCATTCCGGCGCGGTTCCCCCGGGACCGGATACTCCCAATCTGATCGAAGTAATGGCTTGTAAGGGCGGCTGTATTGCAGGCCCTTCGGTTATTATCAATCCCAAAGCCGCGATTTCCCAATTAACGAAATACGCGGAGAAAGGCCTGTAGTTCCGGCAAGAGGGGCCTGACCCTCTTGGCGCGTTTAGTTAGTCTAAACTTACAAAAATTACTTGGCTTTTTTTCTTAACTTTAGTATGTCTTACCGTTTTTCTTATCGAGTTGTATTGACAAATAATTCGTTTGTATATACTTTAATGAAAGGCTAGGATACATTTATTACTCAAAACTAAAAAAAGCAGGAAATTCCGATTGACTCTCTTTGCGGAGTTGAGTATGCTTAAAATGTAGATTTCATAAGGAAGCGGGGTGCGAATCCCCCACTAGCCCGTAACTGTAATCGGGAGTCCGCTTTGGCGGACAGTTTTCGCAGAGACAGCCATTGACCTGAAACCCGCCGCCGGCGGGGGGGTTGAGAAGGCTTGCGAAAAGAACCCGTAAGTCAGGAGACTTTGGTCTGCTATATCTTATTTTTTAGGTTTCGAGGATAAAGCCTGAGAAAAACCCGTGATCCCATGGAATACGTTTTTCCAGTCTTCTTTTCTTGGAAAAGGAGCAATGTATGTGCGCGGTATTGGTCGGCGGTCTTGACCGTCTGTATCAAGAGTATATCGAAACAGCCAAATCCCTGGGGGTAGCCCTCAAAGTGTTCAGCGGAAAAGAACGAAGCATCCGCAAGCAGTTGGGAGAAGCGGACGTGCTGATCCTCTGCACCAACCGAGTTTCCCACAGTGCCCGGCGGGAAGTCGTACGATGCGCGGAAGCAAAACAAATTCCCGTCCAAATGATCCATTCCGCAGGAGTCTCCGCATTGAAAGACTGTATTGCAAAGTAAGGAGCCAGTATGAAATTACAGCAGACTCTTGAGGGCCTCCGGAAAGCCCAACGGGAATACGCCGGATTCAGACAAGAGCAGGTGGACCGGATATTCTTTGCCGGAGCCAGCGCGGCGGCAAAAGCCCGAATCCCTCTAGCAAAAATGGCGGCCGAAGAAACCGGCATGGGTATAGCCGAAGATAAGGCGATCAAAAACCTTTACGCTTCAGAATACATCTACAACGCCTATCGGAACGAAAAAACCTGCGGAGTTATCGAAGACGATCCGGTCTACGGCATCATCCGGACCGCCGAACCCCTTGGGCTGGTGGCGGCCGTGATTCCTACGACTAACCCCACATCAACGGCGATTTTCAAGACCCTGCTATGCCTGAAAACCCGTAACGGCATTATTATCTCTCCTCACCCCCGGGCGAAAGGTTGTACCTGCGAGGCGGCGAAGATAATCCTGGACGCGGCGGTTTCCGCCGGGGCCCCCCCGGGCATTATCGGCTGGATTGACGAACCAAGCCTCGAAATGACGAATCGGGTAATGAAAGAGGCGGATCTAATCCTCGCGACCGGGGGCCCCGGGATGGTCAAGGCGGCCTATTCTTCCGGCAAACCCGCCATCGGCGTGGGATCCGGCAACACCCCGGCGATCATCGACGACACCGCGGACATCCTCCTCGCGGTGAATTCGATCATTCACTCAAAGACCTTTGACAACGGCATGATCTGCGCTTCGGAGCAGTCGGTTATTGTCCTTGAATCGGTTTACCAGGACGTCAAAGCCGAATTCGCCCGCCGGGGATGTTACTTTCTCAATCCGGAAGAAACCGAAAAAGTACGAAAGACGATTATCATCAACGGCGCCTTGAACGCGAAAATCGTCGGGCAAAAAGCGGCGAAAATCGCGGAACTTTCCGGCGTGACCGTTCCCGAAACAACGAAAATCCTCATCGGAGAAGTGGAAAGCGTGGAATTATCCGAAGCCTTCGCGCATGAGAAACTTTCTCCGGTCCTGGCCCTGTACCGGGCTGAGACCTTTGACGAAGCTCTGGACAAAGCCGACCGGCTCGTGCAAGACGGAGGCTACGGTCACACCGCCGGGGTGTACCTCAATCCCCGGACGGCTCAGGAAAAACTTGGGGCCTTCAACGCCCGCATGAAAACCTGCCGAATCCTGCTGAACACCCCGGCGTCCCAGGGCGGCATCGGCGATCTCTACAACTTCCGGTTGCGGCCCTCTTTGACCTTAGGGTGCGGCAGTTGGGGGGGCAATTCGGTCTCGGACAACGTCGGGGTCCACCATCTTTTAAATATCAAAACTCTGGCGGCCAGGAGGGAAAATATGCTGTGGTTCCGCGCGCCTGAAAAGGTATATATAAAGCGGGGCTGTCTTCCCCCGGCTCTGGAGGAACTGAAAAATAAAAAACGGGCCTTTATCGTTACCGATTCGTTTCTTTACGAACAGGGGTATACAAAAACCGTCGCCGAAAAACTGGACCGGCTGGGGCTTGTTCATGAAACGTTTTTTGACGTTTCCCCGGACCCGACTTTAGCCTGCGCGAAAAAAGGCGCAGAACGGATGAGCGAATTCAAGCCGGATGTGATTATCGCTTTAGGCGGCGGTTCGGCTATGGATGCCGGCAAAATCATGTGGGTGCTGTACGAACATCCGGAGGCGGATTTTGCGGATCTGGCGATGCGTTTTGCGGACCTGCGGAAGCGGATCTACGTCTTTCCGAAAATGGGCGAAAAAGCGTACTTTATTGCCGTACCGACTTCCGCCGGAACGGGAAGCGAAGTAACGCCTTTCGCGGTCCTTACTGATGAAAATACCGGTATGAAGTATCCTCTGGCGGATTACGAACTCCTGCCGGACCTGGCGATTATTGACGCGAATTTGCAGGATAACGCGCCGCCGGGCCTCACCAGCGCGGCCGGCATCGACGCGATGACTCACGCGCTGGAAGCCTACGTATCGATGATGGCCAGCGATTACACCGACGGCCTGGCGATCCAAGCGCTCAAGCTGATTTTCCAGTGGTTGCCGACGGCGTACCGCGAAGGAGGGGCTCATCCCCTGGCCCGGGAAAAAATGGCTAACGCCGGGACTATCGCGGGTATGGCTTTTGCCAACGCTTTTCTTGGGGTTTGCCATTCCATGGCCCACAAACTCGGCGCATTTCATCACCTTCCCCATGGCTTAGCCAACGCTCTGATGATAAGCGAAGTTATCCGTTTCAACGCGGCGGAAGCTCCGCCCAAGATGGGGACCTTTCCTCAGTACGATCATCCCAAGACCCTTTCCCGATACGGGGAAATCGCGGACGCTTTGGGTTTCGGCGGCGCCCGGGACGAGGAAAAACTTGAAAATCTTATCGCCGGGGTGGAAAAACTGAAGGAACAAGTGGGCATCAAAAAAAGCATCCAAGACTACGGCATCAAGGAAAAAGACTTTCTCGAAGGGCTGGACGAAATGAGCGAACAGGCTTTCGACGATCAATGCACCGGCGCGAATCCCCGGTATCCTCTGATCGGGGAAATCAAGAAGATGTATCTCAACGCTTTCTACGGAAAGAAGGAACGGGTGTAATGGAAAAATACCGCCTTGAAAAAGTAATCGCCCAACGGCCCACGAAGACCGTTTATCGGGATGGCAAAAAAGCGATAAAACTCCTGGGAGAAGAGTATCCTCCTTCGGATGCCCTGGCAGAAGCCTTGAACCTCGCCGCGGTGGGCGAAACCGCGCTCAAAGTTCCCCGGCTTATCGAAGTTACGAAAATCGACGGCCGCTGGGCTATCGTGTGGGAATACATCGAGGGAATTACTCTCGACCGGCTTATAGAACAAAACAAGAGCAAAGAAGGGGAGTATCTTGAAGGTTTTGTGGATCTTCAGCTGGATATGCACACTTATTCGGCGCCTCGGCTTCCCCGGCTGGCGGAGAAAATGGAGCGCAAGATAAAAATTTCCGGGCTGGACGCGACGGTTCGCTATGAGCTGTTGGGCCGTCTGGCCGGGATGCCTAAACACGCGAAACTTTGTCATGGCGATTTCAATCCCAGCAACATCGTCATCACCGAAAAAAACGAAGCTTATATTATCGACTGGTCCCATGCCTCTCAGGGCAACGCATCGGCGGATGCGGCGCAGACCTATCTGCTGTTCTGGCTTGCGGGCAATATCGAGATCGCGGACAAATATCTTTCCCGATTCTGCAAAAAGAGCGATACCGCAAAACAGTACGTGGAAAAATGGCTTTCCATCGTAGCCGCTTCCCAATTGCCCAAAGCAAAACCGGAAGAAAAAGAACTGCTTTCGCATTGGGCGAATGTCGCGGAATACCAGTAAAAAAAGGTAAACCCACCGGAAATGTCTGGTTTCCGCTTTCAGCGTTTCCGGTTTTTTAAGATGTTGAGAAGACTTGCGAAAAATCCGTAAGTCAGGAGACTTTGATCTAGGGCCCTTTAATTTTTTAGGTTTCGAGGATAAAACCTTTAGAAAGAAATGTTTTTCAGATAAGGAGAAGGTATGCGGATGACAATGCGCTGGTTCGGCCGAGACAGAGATTCGGTCTCGCTGAATCAGATTCGTCAAATTCCGGGAGTGAAGGGCGTAGTCAGCTCTCTGTACGGCGTCCCGGTAGGAACCGCGTGGGAAACCGAGCAGATTCGCGCATTACAGCGGGAAATAGAGGCTTCCGGGCTGGTTTTAGCGGGCATCGAAAGTCTCGGGGTGCCGGATTCTATCAAGATAGGCTCCCCGGATCGGGAAAGGCACATCGAGGCGTACCTAACATCCCTTGAGCGATTAGGGGAAGCGGGAGTACATCTTGTGTGCTATAACTTTATGCCGGTATTCGATTGGACTCGTTCGGATTTGGCGAAACTCCGAAGGGACGGCGCGACCGCGATGAGTTACGATCAGCCGGTTATCGACAGGCATACGCCCTATACTCTGTCCGCTTCGATGAACCGCCAATCTAACGGCTATGCCCTGGCAGGATGGGAAACAGAACGACTGCGTAATCTCGAATCTCTGCTGGAACAATATCAAGACGTGAACGCAGAAACGCTGTTTTCTAATCTTGAGTATTTTTTGCATCGGATCATGCCGGTTTGTGAAAAGTACGAAATCAAAATGGCGATTCATCCGGACGATCCGCCGTGGCCGGTTTTTAATCTGCCTCGCATCATCACGGGGAAAGAAAATCTGTTGAGGCTTATCCGCCTGGCGGACAGCCCTTTTAACGGCGTAACTCTGTGTACCGGCAGTCTCGGGGCAAATCCCGGCAACGATATACCGGATATAATTCACGCTTTATCCGGGCGAATCCATTTCGCCCATGTGCGGAATGTACGGCATACCGGTCCGGGCTGTTTTGAGGAATGCGCCCACTTTTCCCAAGATGGTTCGTTAGATATGTTTAAAATAATGCAAGCCCTGTACGCCATCGGGTTTGACGGAATTATGCGCCCGGATCACGGCCGGGCAATTTGGGGCGAAACCTCAATGCCGGGCTACGGTTTGTATGATCGCGCCCTCGGAGCCTGCTATCTTAACGGCTTATGGGAAGCCCTAGAAAAAAGTTCTTCTAAAAAAACAGAGAAAACAGAAGAAATAGAAAAAATAGAAAAAATAGAAAAGTACGAATTTTTCAATTTTTTCTAAGTTAAAAATATTTTTTACTATTTTAAAATTTAAAAAATATTTAAAAAAGTTAAAAGAAAAAGGAGTTGATAATGTCTAGTAACGAATATCCGATATACACCGAGGACGGTGAATGTCGGGATTGCTATAAGTGCGTCCGGCGATGTCCCGTTAAGGCTGTTCGGGTGCAGAACGGGCATCCTGAAGCACTTACCAAGATGTGCATTTTCTGCGGGAAATGCGCCGCAAGTTGTCCGGCAAAAGCGAAACGGGCGAGAAACGATGTAGCCCGGGTACAGAATCTGTTCCGGGAGGGGATTCAGGTTTTTGCGTCCCTGGCGCCGTCTTTTCCGGCGGAATTCAACTGCGCCCCCGGACAGCTCGCCGGCGCGATTAAACGCCTCGGTTTTTACGGGGTTTCCGAAACCGCGTTAGGCGCGGATTTTGTATCCGAAGATATTGTTTCCGATCTGCAAACCGCATCTACCGTAAAGGATGGACAGAAACTCTTTCTGTCTTCAGCGTGTCCTGCGGTTGTGCTGTATATCAAACGATACGCCCCGGCTTTTGTTCCGTATCTGAACGACCGTTCTTCGCCGCTCCTAGCTCATGCGGCCCTGTTGCAGAAACTTTACGGTAAAAAAACAGCGGTGGTGTTTATCGGTCCCTGCATTGCGAAAAAGCGCGAAGCCGATCAGTTCAAAGAAGTCGCCGCCGCGCTCACCTTTACCGAACTCAAACAGTGGTTTGACGCCGCCGGCATAAAGCCCGAAGAAATAACCGAAACCGCAGAGTTTATACCCCATCGGGCGGCGAAAGGAGCGTTTTATCCGGTTGACGGCGGTATGATTATTTCTCTTCAGAGAAAGCGCGCTGGTTTTTCCAAAACCTCGAATATGGTAATTTCCGGGATCGATACGATAGCCCAGACTCTTTCCGGAAACAGCTTTACTAACGACCAGCTTGAATCGCCGCTTTTTCTTGAACTGCTTGCGTGTTCCGGGGGCTGTGTGAACGGCCCCTGCATAACCCGGGATGATTCGGCGATCCGCCGCCGGGCCCGGCTTTTGGGTTACGCCGAATCCGCCGGAGACGCGCTGAACCCGGAAACCGCCGCCCTAAAGGTACCGCTTACCGGAAGCCTTACCGCAAAGGAAATGCCGATGTCTCTTTATCCGGCGTCAAAAATCCGGGGCGCCCTTGGGGAGTTGGGAAAGTATGATTCTAAAGATGAGCTTAACTGTTCGGCTTGCGGATACGAAACCTGCCGGGCCTTTGCTCAGGCTATGCTGGAAAAACGCGCCGAGAAGACCATGTGCGCCGCTTACACCCGCAATCTTGCTCAAAAGAAAGCTAACGCGCTTATCCGGGCGATTCCTTCCGGGGTTGTTATCGCTGACAAGAACCGCAAAATTGTTGAGTGCAACAGAAACTTTGCCCGGCTTCTAGGAAGCGAGATAGAAGAACTGTACGAACTTGATCCCGAGTTGAAAGGTCTGGACCTGCGTAAACTTTCGGGTTTTGGGAATTATTTTGAAGAGGCTTTTCAGGCGGATGGGCAGGCGCGTTTTGATTATGACTTCAAGTATGAGGATAAAATCCTGCATCTGAGCGTGTATGTAATCGAAAAAGGGGAGACCCTCTGCGGCGTGTTGGAGGATATTACCAAGCCCCAAATCCGGCGGGATAAAACCGTTGCTTGGGCAAAGAAAATCATCGCGAAAAATGTTCAAGCGGTACAGAAAATAGCTTTTCTGCTCGGAGAGAACGCGGCGGAAACCGAATCGATACTGCATTCGATAATCGAATCCCACACCGCCGGAGGCAAAAAGAAATGACGCCGGAAAATCCTGCTCTCGATATGTTTATCGAAACCGCTTCGTATCAGGTGAAAAAGAAAGGCGAAAGCGCGCCCGGAGATGTTTTTCTTTCGCAAAAAAGCAGATCCGGCGCAAGAATTGTTTCGGTGCTTTCCGACGGTCTTGGGAGCGGCGTCAAAGCGAATGTTCTCGCGTCCCTTACCGCGACGATGCTTTCAAAGTTTGTGTTGATGGATATACCGCCCGGCCGAGCCGCGGAAATCATGATCGACAGTCTTCCTGTTTGCCGGGAGCGGGGGCTGGCCTATGCGACTTTCACGTTGGTAGACGCCCGGCATGATATGTCAGCTCGTATTATCGAATACGAAAATCCGCCGCTGTTTATTTTGCGGAATGGGGAATTGCTTACCCTTGAAAAAGAGCGGGTTCCTATTGAACGGAAAAAGAAAAATACGGGACCCCAAAATGAAACGCTGTTTCTGTCTAATCTGTCGGCTCTTCCCGGAGACAGGATTATTTTTTTCTCTGACGGAGTAACCCAAGCGGGCATGGGCGGAGACGCGCATCCGGCCGGCTGGGGAATCGGCAACGCCCGGAACCGGGTTATTACCGCGGTTCGTTCAAATCCTTCGATAAGCGCGATGGCTCTTGCGCAGGCTTTGGTGCAGTCTGCGGAATATGCCGACCGGAAGGGCCCAAAAGATGACATTTCCTGCGCGGTGGTGTATTTCCGAAAACCCCGGGATTTGCTGGTGCTTACCGGCCCGCCTTTCCGGCCCGAGAGCGACCGGGAGTTTGTGCGGTTTTTCAGCGAGTTTCCGGGCAGAAAGATAATTTCCGGCGGGACTACCGGGCAGATTATTGCCCGGGGGCTTGGCAGAACCATTACCGGCGATACTACCGCGTATTCGGGCGATCAGCCTCCGGCGGCGAAAATGGAAGGAGCGGACTTGGTATGCGAGGGTATTCTTACTTTGGGAACGGTTGCAGAAGAACTGTCTGCCGGAAGCGCGGCGCAGAGCGGGGCACCCAGTCCTTCTGCGCGAATCCGGGAACTGCTCTTGGACAGCGATAGAATTACGTTTCTAGTGGGAACGAAAATCAACGAAGCGCATCAAGACCCATCCATGCCGGTGGAGCTTGAAATTCGGCGCAATGTCGTAAAACGCATCGCCGAACTCTTGGAAGAAACCTATATGAAAGCCGTAGTTATACGGTACATTTAAATTTTTTAGGAGGCCCTTCACAAAGTATATTATTTTCAGAATCCTGCTTCGTAAAATATTTTTAAAAAACAGAAAAATTTTGCTTGACATTTTTTTCTTAATTCTGTATTCTTAAAAATGTAGATTTCATAAGGAAGCGGGGTGCAAATCCCCCACTAGCCCGTAACTGTAATCGGGAATCCGGTATAGCCGGATAGTTTCCGCAGAGACAGCCACTGACGTTAAAACCCGCCGGCGTTCAATCCGCCGCCGAGTGTTGGGAAGGCTTGCGGAAAAAAATCTCGTAAGTCAGGAAACTTTGGTCTACTGCATCTTAATTTTTTAGGTTCCGAGGAATGAACCTGAGAAAATCCGTATCTCTATATCCGGTATTTTACTCAAGTCTTCGTTGCTTCGGAAAAGGAGTAATTATGTTTGCAATAAGGTCCGCTTTCCCGCGCAAAGCGTTTCCTTGGATTGCCGGCTTGTGCCTTGTAATCGGCGCATGGGGGTTCTTAAGCTGTAAATCAGACGACGGCGAATGGGAAGATGATCACGAGCTGAATACAAATCTAATCGGGAGATGGCATGCAGACTTCGAGGGGGGATATAGCGATGACTATATCATTACCCGGAACACCATAACGTATAACTCCATTTTTACTAATGCTGATATTGTATTCGTATATAATTTTAACGAAAGCAAAACTGCCGGCGGAATAATAATAAGAAGAAATGAAGCCGATGTTTCCGCCGCTCCGTACACTGCGGTTTGGTTTAAAGACTTGAATCCAAGAACCAGTGTTTTGCTTGGCGACGCGTTTAATGCCGCTGATTATACGGTTGATATTTCTGTGGCTACCTTAGAGGAGGCTAAAGAACGCTTCAAGTTTGCAAACGCCGCAACTTACGGCGGCGGCAGTGCGCAGATCGGATCGCCTCAGCTTTGGGTAAATCCATAAGCGGCTCCCATGGGATTTCGGTTTTATGCGAAGCGGATAGTTTTACTTCCGCTTTTGTTTGCCATGCTTCTTTTTTCTCTTTTCTCCCAGGAAGCGCAGGATCAGGATGATCAACAGCAGGAAGAGGAAAATTGGGAAGACTTTCTATTTATAGAAGATGAAGGTATTACCGTAACGGGAACCGCGGAAACGACGCAGGAAATCAAGGTAATCGATAAGGAAGAAATCATCCGCCGGAATGCCCCGGATTTAGCGACTTTATTGCAGGAAACCCTCGATTTAGGTTTTACCCGGTATGGGGGTTACGGCAATCAGGCGGATATTACCCTGCGAGGGTTTGATTCCGAGCGCATTGCGTTTCTTATCGATGGCGTTCCGGTTAATTCCGCCCAATCCGGAGAATTTGAGTTAAGCCAAATCGACCTCAATGCGATTGAGCGGATTGAGGTTATTTACGGCGGATCAGATACCAAATACAATGTATCCGGCGCGTTAGGCGGGGTTATCAATATCGTTACCGCCAAAGGGCAAAAGCCCGGATTGCGGCTCGGCGGGTCTTTGGCTAACGCCGGATTCCTGCCGGGGTATTCCTGGAACTTTGATCAGAAAAAGGAAAAACCCCATGGGGAAGATTTGTTTGACACCCAAAATCTTTCTCTTTTCGGCTCTTACGGCGCGGAAATGTTTTCGCTCAAACTTAACGGCTTTTTTAACCGGGTGGGGAATCATTTTCTTTTTTTCGACAGAATCACTGAGTCAACCCGCCGGAAGGTGAATAACGAAATATACGATGCCGGGCTTTCGGGTTCGTTTATTTGGAATCTGCCTGATTCGGCGAAACTTATCGCTTCTGCCAGCGTGTATTATGGGGATAAAAATATTCCCACCTCCGGGAATTCTCCGATTAAGGGAAAACAGCAGGACTTTTCTACCCGGCAGAATATCATGTTTGACGCGCCGATGGCGTTTATCGATACTCTGAGTACTGAAGGCAGTATCACGCACTCATGGCAGACTCTGCGGTATAAACAGTCGTCCGAGTCCCTGCATGACGAACATTCAATTTCTGCCATAAACCGCTGGACGTGGTATACAAACGATGCTGTTACCCTGGGTTTCGGCGGAGATTACCGGTTTATCACCCTTGATTCAACGGATATGGGGGACCGAAGCCGTCACGACGGAGGCGTCTACATTACCGCCGAATTTCAAATTATAAAAAAGATTTTAATCATCCCGTCAGTAAAACTATTGTTTTGCAATGCCGGTTCTCAACTGATCACGCCGGTTCCGAAATTGGGATTCGCTTTTAAGCCCTTGGATTTCATCACTATTAAAAATAATTATTTCCGCAGTTTTAAGTATCCTGATTTTGAAGACCTTTATTGGCCCTCATCAGGTATGGGATCATCGAAAACCGAAGGTAATCCCAACCTCAAACCTGAAGACGGCTGGGGCGGAGATGTAGGCTTTTCTTACCGATTTAAGGAGCTTCTAACCCTTGAAAGCACCTTTTTTATCCAATGGACGGTCGATTCTATTCACTGGTCTTCCGGCGCGGACGGCTGGAAGCCGGTTAATGTCGGAGAGGCGACGTTTTTCGGCATTGACAGTAAAGCGCGTTTTACTATTCCGGTTAAACTCGGTCCTATTGAAAAAATCAGCCCCGGGGTTTCCTATCAATATATGCGAAGTTACTTGTTGAGTTACGGCTATACCTGGCAATCGGAAAAACGGATCCCCTATATGCCGGAACACACCGCAGGACTTTCTCTCGATGTAAGCTGGGGTACCGGTTCTGTTTTACTTTCCGGGCATTACGAAACTTTGCGCTACGGCGATACATCGAATACCGCCAAACTTGATCCTCATTTTCTTTTGACTCTTGCCGTAAATCAAGAAATTGGACAGAACTTTAACGTTTTCGCGACCTTCCGCAACATGACGAATACTTCCTATGAATCGTTTAAAGATTACCCCATGCCCGGTTTTAATTTTACGTTAGGAGTCCGGGCGGTTTTTGACGTGCCTGCAAAATGAGGAAGTGCCGATTGAAATTTTTTAAAAAAACATCCGGATTTAAAAAATTGTTTGTTATACTGTTTTTTGCCGTAAGCGCGGAAATGTTCCTCGGCGCGGAAAATATAGAAAAAACAGATTTTCTGTACTGGCGGCAGTTGGGGCAAAAGCGGGCGCAGGACGGCGGAGTTACCGCGGACTTTGAACTGCGCGGCGGAGAAGGCGCGGAAACTATCGAGCTGTATTATTCCGCTCTGCCTTTTAAGTCTTCGCAAACCGGCAAATTTGAGACAAGCCCGGCGGAAGTATTTTATCGCAAACTGGAGCCGGACACGCGGACCCTGCAACTGTATAGCAGTCGTTTTGCCCTGGCGGAGTTATGGGCGAAGGCGACTTTTAACGGGCGGGTCTTTGTGGCGCAAACCCGCATAAACCTTTACGGCGAGTCCGAAAACAGGGGTGAAACGGATTTTACCCGGCTTGACGTGTTGCCGGCTCTTCCCAGCGTGGAAGTGTATCGTTCTCAATATGTAGCGAATCCTGACGCCGAATCTATTGAACAGGAAGGAGTGGACAAAAATCACGCCTACCTATATTCGATAATGCAAGCCGGCGAAACCGCGCTGATTCGGCTTGTATCTTCCGGGAAACCTGAAACTCTGCGTATTTACGAGGGCGACGCGTTCAGCGGTACTGTGAATTCGAGTAACGGCGTTTTCACCTATACCTTTCCCGATTATCCTGAACTTGCGGACGCAAGCCTTTTCGCGTGGAAAGACGTTTGCCTCGTTTTCGATACGCCGGACGAGGTGATTTCCTGCACGATTCCTGTGTACCGCTCCCTCTACGGACGGATGAATCTGCCTGCGGGTCTTATCTTGCTGGCTGGGGTTATCGCGGCAAGCGCAGGATTGGTTATATTCAAAGGAAGGAGGTTCGCAGTATGACGATTCGCCGTTTGCGGACTTTTGTTCAGCACATTAGTTTTGCTGTGTTGATGTACGGCGGCAGGATCGGCGTCAATCTTGGACCGGCCGTTCCCTGCTTCGCCTGCCCTTTTGTCGCCGGATGCGGCGGTCAGTGCTACCTTATGGGTTTGCAGGGCTATATCGGCTTTGGTATGGGTTTTGCGGCGTTAGGCGGAACGCTTTTCTTTCGGGCATTACTTTGGATGGGAGCGTTTATACTTCTTGTTTCGCTTTTCGGCAAGGTTTGGTGCGGCTGGGTCTGCCCGATGGGGCTTGTGCAGGATTGGGTTACGTTCTTGCGGAGAAAACTCGGCGTCCGGGAACGGTTTATCGCGCTGAAAACCCGGAATATTATAAGTCCTATCAAGTATATATTGCTTATCCTGATGTGCCTTATTCCGCCGCTGGTGAGCGCAGGACTTCTGCGGGATGACTTTTACGCGCCTTTCTGCAATATCTGTCCGGGCAAAGCGATTCTGCCGCTTTTTACCGGCAATACCCGTTATCTTGCGCTGAATAGGGGAAATACGGTTTCGCTGGTTTTTTCTATTTTGCTATTGATCGTAACCGGAGTTACCTTAACGGGAATGTTTTTTAAAGAACGGTTTTTCTGTCTTTTCTGTCCTATGCTGGGTCTTATCAATTTGCTGAAACCTATTGCTATGCTGAGGCTGTCAAAAACGCCGGAGTTTTGTACCGGATGCGCGAACTGCCGCCGAGCTTGTCCTATGGATATTGACGCTGTTTATCTGGAACGGAAAAAAAACGATGTACAAACCGGCAACTGCGTTGACTGTTTCCGCTGTGTTGAGGGATGTCCTTCTGACGACAGTTTATCTGTCCGATTTTTAGGAAAGCCGTTTTTTATCTCAAAGAGGATATACCGCGCCCGGAGGAAACGGCAAAATATCGGCAAAAGAGGGAAAAATGACAAACTCTGATCGGACAGCGAAATGGGCGGAAAAGGCGCGGGAGGAAGAACGCCGGGAAGTAGCGTCACTACGCGCCTGTCTGCCTCATCCTGAATACCACTACTTTCTTGATCTTCTTGAACGCGGCGTTTCCGCCGGCGCGCTTTTTCAGCGGACAGGAAAGCCGGTTGTAAATCTGCTCTGTATTCAGACGCCGTTGGAACTTATTCACGCGGCAGGTTTTCTGCCTTTCAAACAGTTTTCCGGTTCATATTCTGGAGCTTCTTTTGCCGGCGGACTGCCTGCGCTGATGTGTCCTATGCTTCAATCGCTCTTAGGGCTTATGACGATGCGCGCTGAAGATGCTTTGGGAATTTGGGTATTGCCTACGACCTGCGACTGGATCGTGAAGTTTCCCGAAATGCTGAGTATGAAAGGAGCAGTCCCGAAAATACATTGGGTGGAACTGCCGCATTTGAAAGAAACTGAGCGGGGCGAAACGCTTTGGCGGGAAGAGGTATTCCGGTTTAAAACGTTTCTCGAAACTGAGTCGGGACGAAAGATACGCAGAGAAGCGTTACGGGAATCGGTTTTGGCGTATAACCGCGCCGCGGATGCGCTCTCTCTGCTGGAGGAACATCGGAGCGCGGGGCGCGTTCCGTTTATCTGGTTTCTCGCGGTAACGAACAGTTTTTTTCTTGACAGTCCTGAACATTGGACGGATGCTGTTCTCGCGCTCGTCAAGACCCTGGACAGCAAGGGCGAAGCGGGAAAGACGGCGTCTGCGAGGGTTTTTCTGGCGGGTTCGCCTATTTTTTTTCCAGGATGGAAACTTCCTCGTCTTTTGGAAGAGGCAGGGCTTTATGTGTGCGGAGACGATCTCTGCTCTTCCGGGCGTATTTTTCCCGGAAGAGTTGATCTTTCTGACGAATCCCTTTGGGGCATAACTGCGGCGTTGGCGGAACGGTATCATCACGGCTGTCTTTGTCCAACCTTCGCGGACAACGACCGGCGCAGAAACAGTATCTTTTCTCAAAAAACGAAAGCGGTAATATACCATATCCTCAAAGGATGTCACCCTTGCGATATAGAAAGTTACACCCTAGAAAACGCGCTTAAAGCCCGAGGTTATCGCTTTATCCGGCTTGAAACCGGCTATACCGCCGAAGACAGCCGGAATCTGCTTACCCGTCTTGAGGCGTTTAAACAAAGTCTGGAGAACTGAATATGTTGCATATAGGCGTTGATATAGGCAGTACCGCGATAAAAGTTGCGATAACCGATGGAGAACAGATACTCTGGCGCGGCGTCCGTCCTACCGCGCCGCATCAGGAACGAGTAGCGTTACTGCTCATAGAAGCCGGATGCGCGGAACTTGCGTCTCAGGGCGTTGCGTCGGAAGTTTACGAAATCGCGGCTACTGGTTACGGCAAAAAACTTTTCAGTTCAGCGCGAAAGTATATCGACGAAGTAAGCGCAAACGCCTTGGGGCTGTGGAAGCAGAGCCGAGGCGCGGCGCAATACGGCATAAACGTCGGCGGACAGGACTTGAAAATTATACGGATTTCCCAAACCGGCGGAGTACTGGACTTTAAGATGAACGATAAATGCGCCGCAGGCACCGGGCGTTTTTTTGAGCAAGCCGCGCGGATTCTCGACGCTCCCCTTGCGGACTTTGCCGGACTTATCAAAGATTCGTCCCGGGAAATCGAACTTACCAGCACCTGCGTAGTTTTTGCGGAAAGCGAAATCATCTCGCTCCTTGCCGAAGGGACGCGCAAAGAAGATATACTGCGGGCCCTCGTGAATTCCGTAGCCCGCAGAATCGCCGGCTTTTTAGGCGAAACCCCCGCGGACGAAACCGGCGGACTTTACCTTGACGGCGGGCCCGCCCAAAACGCCGCCCTCGTCTCCGCGTTGTCCGCGGAACTCGGCGCGGCCGTGAATGTCCTCCCGGAACCTCAGTACACAGTAGCTTACGGCGCGGCGATGTCGCTTGCAAAAACAAATGAAATAATTCAGATTGCGTAACCTAGCGGCTTTTTTAAAAAATAGAAAAATTTTCTTTTTAAAAAATTTAGTTAGTCTTACTTTTTAGCAAAACTAAAAAAAAGTTTAGTTGTATTTTCTTTTTTTAATTTTTTTTCATTTTAAAAATTTGGTCAGCGTTATTTTTTAAAAAACTTAAATTTCTGCTTGACAATCGTATTGTTTTATAAAATAATACGATAAGGTACTAT
>JAIRPY010000118.1 GCA_031256905.1 Spirochaetaceae bacterium | reverse complement strand
GCCCTCGCGGGCAAAGGCTTCGAGTTCGACGTTCTAACCGCAGTAGTTTTAGGCGGCGTCAGCATCAACGGCGGTTCAGGCCGCATCTCAAACGTTCTCGCCGGAATTCTAATTCTCGGCGTGTTAAGCAACGGCATGATCCTCATGGACCTCTCCCAGTATACCCAAATGGTTCTCAAAGGCGCGGTTCTCATGCTCGCCGTCGGCTTCGACTGCCTGCAAAAAGCGAAAAAAGATAAACGCGCTTAATCTCGGGCCCGCCCGAGGGCGGGCAGAGGATTAACGCGGAATTACGAGGACCGTTCCGGGCTTAACCACATCGGGATTTACCAGTTTAGACCGGTTGGCTTGGTAGATTTCGGTCCATCTATGGGGGTCCCCGTAGACCAATTCGGCTATGTTCCATAGGCAATCCGGGGGCCAGGCAACTACGGTGTAGGACCGAGCCTCCCGAAGCGGAACTTGGTTTGAAGCCTTGGCCTGGTCCGGACTGCTTTCCGTTTTACTGATTACCGGGACGGCCGGCGTCGAGGGAATAGTCTTTGGGGATGCCGGAATGTTTGTAGGCACGGTTACGGCATAAACCGGCGGTTTTCCCCAAGCATCGGCGAGCTTTTTCTCTTCTTCCGTTTGCTGGGGCCCGGCGGGATCCGGCGGATTTTGTCCGGTAGGAAGGCCGATTTGCCCGGTCTCGGCGTCAGCTTCCGGGACGGCCTCGGCGGGTTGATCTTGCGCGCCGGCAGAGGCCGGCAGATCTTGCATAGCGATAAAGTCATAATCCCACTGGTTTAGCCCGGCGGGATCATCCTCCGGCTGATCTGGTCCAGCGTTGTCATCTGCGGCTTTTTTCTGAGCCCTGGCAAGTTCGGCTTCGGCTTTCTGCCGGGCCCTGGCATCATCTTCGGCTTTCTTCTGGGCCGCGGCAAGGTCGGCAGAGGCTTTTTTACGAGCCGCGGCGAGATCGGCTTCGGCTTTCTGACGAGCGATGGCATCATCTTCCGCTTTTTTCTGAGCCGCGGCGAGATCAGCTTCCGCTTTCTGCCGAGCGATGGCATCATCTGCGGCTTTTTTCTGAGCCGCGGCGAGGTCGGCTTCGGCTTTCTGACGAGCCATGGCATCATCTTCCGCTTTCTTCTGAGCGGCGGCAAGTTCGGCCGAGGCTTTTTGCCGGGCCATGGCATCATCTTCGGCTTTTTTCTGAGCCGCGGCAAGTTCGGCTTCGGCTTTTTGCCGGGCCGCGGTTTCCTCGGCGAGCTTTTGCGCGGCCTCATCGCTGTCGGCTTTATTGCCCGCGATGCCGGCCGAGGCCTTTTCGGATTCGGCATCTGGGGCCGAGGCCTTTTGCCCGGCCCCGGTTTCCTCGGCTTTTTGCCGGGCGGCAAGGTCGGCCGAGGCTTTTTGCCGGGCCCCGGCGTCATCTTCGGCTTTTTTCTGGGCCCCGGCGAGGTCATCTTCGGCTTTTTGCCGGGCCCCGGTTTCCTCGGCGAGCTTTTGGGCGGCCTCATCGCTGTCGGCTTTATCACCCGCGATGCCGGCCGAGGCTTTTTCGGATTCGGCATCTGGGGTATCGGCGGTTTGAGCTTCTTCGGATTCGCCGTTGTTTTGTTCTTGGTTTTGACTGACCCGGCGGGAAGGGTTGGAGTCTTTTGGGTCCTCGGCGGATTCTTGAGCGGCGATTTCGGGGTTTTGGTTATCGAGGTCCCAGTATTCTAGGATGGATTTGCATCCCGGGAATTGCAGAACCAAGAGAACCAAAAAAACCAGTTTTTCCCCTTGTTTTTGGCGTTTTTTCACATTTAATCCTTATTGATTTACTGTTTCATAGTAAGGAATAAAGTGAATTTGCTGGCATCCCGCATGGAACGTTTGAGAGAAGTCATGTTGGTGTAATCCGGTTCGTCTTTGAAGTCGAATTTTCCCGATGTAATAAGAAGCATCTCCAAAGCGATGTTAGCCGTAAGATTGACGGTAAAGCCAAAAGCAAACCGGGCGGAAGGCAGAATTTCCGCAAACACCTTCTGATCTTTATTCTCGCCATCGTTATAGATGGGCTTGTCAAGAGTCCCATTGAAAAAAGTAAAGGCGAAAAGATTCAGACCAAATCCGGCATGAAGCGCGAACCGCTCCGGCAGAATAGCAAAACTCAACCCTAAATCCAACTCCGGTTTTAAATACACTTCCAGGCCTTCCTTGTTGTAATCCCCAAACGCACCGGGAACAAAATCCGTACTCGTACTATTAATCGTTATGGATATGGTATCGGGGCTTATTCGTTCTGTTTCGCTCATGTTGATGCGGACGTCGAATAACAGTTTGAATCCGAGTTTAAGTTTTTCCGTAACGTTTCCTGAAAAATTGCCGTAGGGTTTTATCTCGAATTCGGTGTTAGTATAGACAGATTCTATGATTGCTGTTTCTGAGCCGGTAGTGTCCTTGACGTAATGTTTTATATCTTCTCCGCTCGATAAATCGAGGGGGTTATCGGGGCTTATTCGTTTATTTAGGGTGAAGCCGGCGCCGAATCTGACTTCGCTTGTATCGTTCCTAATTGCGAATCCCAAATCCCCGCCGATTTTATATTCCGTATACATCTGGCTGTACATAGAAAAATATTCGACGGTGTCTGATGATGACCCTGGATTAGAGACATTAGCGTAGGGTCTCTCCTCCTTGTCGCCGTCTATGAATTGGTGAATATCCATTTGGACTTGGACTTGGGGGATGATGAAGAATTTATCGCCGATGGGGATGCTTGCGCCGATGGCGACGGAAGGAACCAAAGCGTTTTCAAAGCTGAAGGGGGATGCTATGCCGACATACATATTTTTGGCGTCCGGCTGGATGGCGCTTACGATTTGGGAGAAGCCCAGCTTTATTCCAAGCCGCCAAAATCCTATTAGGACGCTGAATTCGTTGCGGTTTTGCACGTCCTTGGGATATTCTCCTTGATCGGTTTTTACTCCCGGGGAATCGTCCTCCAGCGCGAGGCGGAGTTCGGAAGTGCTTTGGTTGGTCATTCGGGCGATCAACTCCTGAATGAGGCTTCCCCCGTAGGCAAAGCCAAAGTAAAACCAATCAAGTTTGATGCCAAATCCCACGGTAACCCCCCGAGGGTCAAAACCCGCATAAGCCATATACGTGCCAAAACCGGTATCCCGAAAGCCCCCGACATCCAGAAAGCCGTCAATATCGGTTTTGATGGTCCCCAGAGTAGCTCGGTGCGCGCCGCTCTCCGGAGTGAACAGATTCGGCTCGGTGGACGGCGGCGGGGTCAAAGGGTTTTCCGGATTATCATCAGGAATCGCATTTTGACTCCATCCGCCCGAGGTCAGGGCCAGCAAAAAAAGGCAGGCAATAATCTCCTTTTTCATCTCAATCTCCTTTTATTTTTCTCAAGATTTTTCTATACGGTCTAAAGACTCCTATATACTGTCTAAAGACTTTTACTTTCCAAAATATATATTAAAATAACCAAACAGCGCAAGAGGCAAAAAGACTTTTTTGAAATTTTCGAGGATTGCCCGGGAGTTTAGGCGGGCTAAACTCCCGGAGGGCTTTAAACCCCGGGCTATTCGACGATGTTTTGCAGTTCTTTTTCGACTTCGTTTAAACGCTTCGAGAGGGAAGCGATGGTGCGTTCGAGCCGGGACTTTTCTTTTTCCAGCCGGATTTTCGGTTCTTCCTCCGGAGAAGGAGCCCCCAGGGCCCGGCGTTTTGTTTCTGTTCGGACCGTATCCGGGCTGTCGCCTTTGAGGAGCGCGGCTTCAGCGGTCATGCGGGCGGTTTCGTTTTGAAGGCCTGCGAGAAACCGCATATTGTCAATCCCGACGGATGTGTTTAGGTTGTATTGGTACATTTTCATTGCCGTAGTTGCCGCGGTTCGGGGGATGCGGAGGACTCGGTCAAGGTAATCCTCGAACCGCCCTCCCGCGGCGGCGCAAAGTTCATGGGCCTTCAGCAGGTATCGGCCGAATTCTTTCATCAAACTCCCGTTTTCCTGAAGGAACTTTTGACGAATTACCTTGGTCAGCTCGTTGAGTTCCGGGGAATCCGCGCAGACATTCTTATAGACCCCGGCGGCTTCGGCTTTTTCCAGCAAGCGATGAAAAATCGCCCAAAATTCGGCGGTATGCGCCCGAATCGATAACTTCCCCCCCCGAGAACAGGCATGAAGATGATGAGCGTATTCGTGAACCGCCGTGTACACCAAAAGATTGGCCTCGGTAAAATTTAAATTGTTAATGACGATTTCCCGGGATTCCGGCTTGTAGAGGCCGTTTATCTTTTTGCTCTGTTTGCCTGAAAAAAGGACCGTAAAATCCATAGGCGAATCTTCCAGGGCCAGGAGCAGGGTTTTCACCTGATCTGAATTCATTTTTTTCCCTCCTTGATTTCTCGGCTGTTTTCGGCGGACCCTTCTTTGATGTCTTCCTTGATGTCTTCCTTGATGTCTTCGTTCCAGCGTCCGATTTTGCGGATTTTCTGATTCCGATAACGAACCAATACCGAAGGATTACGTTCGCAGAGGTCCTTCAGTTCCTTGACCAGCACATTCTTGATAATCCGGGCGGCTTCGTCCGGGTTTGTATGGGCCCCTCCGGCCGGCTCCGGAATGACGCCGTTGATCGCCTTGAATTCAAGCAGATCCACACTGGTGATGCGGAGCATCGCGGCGGCGTCTTTCGCTTTCGCCGCGTCTCGCAACAAAATCGAAGCGCATCCTTCCGGGCTGATTACCGAGTAAATAGCGTTTTCAAGCATATAAATCTTATCCCCAACGCTGAGTCCTAAGGCCCCTCCGGATCCGCCTTCGCCTAGGATGATGCAGACAATCGGCGTTTTGAGCTGACTGAATTCCCGCAAATTCCGGGCGATAGCCTCCCCTATGCCTCGTTCCTCCGCGCCCAAGCCCGGATAAGCCCCAGCGGTATCCACAAATGTGACAATGGGCCGGTGAAACTTCTCTGCCTGTTTAGCGAGCCGCAGGCTTTTCCGGTAGCCCTCCGGGTTTGCCATGCCGTGGTTCCGGCGCATATTTTCCTTGAGGGTGCGCCCCTTTTGATTTGCGAGAATCGTGACGGGCCGCCCCTCCAAAAAACCCAGCCCCCCGACAATCGCCGGATCATCCCCAAAAGCGCGGTCGCCATGCAATTCAATAAAACCGTCAAAAATCCGGGGGATGTAATCCAAAGAATAGGGCCTTTCCGGATGCCGAGCAAGCTCCACCCGTTTCCAAGCGGCTTCGGTTCGGGCTCCGGTCAGGATTTTGCCTTCCAGATGTTTCAGCTCTTGAGCCGCATCAATGCCCGATTCATGAACTAACTTTTTCAGTTCTTCGATTTTCTCCTGCAGTTTTCCAGTAGCGGTCATGGGCCCTCCTTTTCCCCAAAAACGGGAGTATGCAGATCAATAAGGGTTTTCAAAACCTGCCGCTGATCCCGGCGGGGAACAATCAGGTCCACAAACCCCTTGTCCAACTGAAATTCAGCGCGCTGAAATCCTTCGGGGAGACTCTCCCGGATAGTCCCCTCAATCACCCGGGGTCCTGCAAACCCAATAAAAGCCCCGGGCTCCGCAAGAATCACATCCCCCAACATCGCAAAAGACGCGGTAACCCCTCCAGCCGTAGGATCACAAAGAATAATAAAAAAGGGAACCCCGGCTTTGTCAAGTTCCGCGGCCGCGCTGGAGGTCTTCGCCATCTGCAAAAGCGAAAAAATACCCTCCTGCATCCGCGCGCCCCCAGAAGTTGTGTAAATCGCCACCGGAATCCCGGTTTCCGCGCCCCTAAGCAGGGCCCGGCAAACCTTTTCCCCCACGACAGATCCCATAGAACCGCCCATAAAAGTAAAGGACATCAGCCCAAGAATAAGTTTTCTCCCTTCTATTGCGCACATTCCGGTGATAACCGCGTCTTTCATCTGGGCCTTGGTTTCGGCCTCCGAGAGTTTTTCCTCATAGCCGATAAGATCAATAGGATTCAAAGAAGTCAGATTTTCCGAGAATTCAACGAAACTGCCGGGGTCCGTAAGGTAACGAATCCGTTCCATCGGCTCCATTCGATAGTGATGCCCGCATCCCGGACAGGTTTTCAACCCGGCTTGAATTTCCTCTTCGGTATAACCGCCCCCGCAGACCGGACATTTCTCGGCCGGCTCTTCTAATTTTTCGTTTTCGTCAGGCATTTTCCGCCTCCTTTGCTATGGTCTCGTAATACGCCGTCCCAAACAGGCCGGAACGAAATCGAGGCTCCCGAATAATCCAAAGTTGCTGAAGAATGTTCGTTTTGATCCCTTCAATGCGAAGTTCCTGAAGCGCGCGTTCCATCTTCCCAAGGCCCGCCGGCCTATCCCGGGCATACACAATAAGTTTCCCAACTAACGCGTCATAGTGAGGCGGAACCGTACAACCGGTATACAAAAAGGAATCAAACCGCACGCCCGGCCCCCCGGGGACCCTAAGCTCCGATACTCGGCCGGGAGTAAGGGCGTTGATGCGGCACTCAATAGCCCAACCCGAAGGATTTACCGCCCCGGGGTCCATTTCCAGGCGGCCCTCGGTGCAGGCGAGAATCTGTTCCCGAATAATATCCACGCCCGTAATGAACTCGCTGACCGGATGCTCCACCTGCACTCGGGCGTTGACTTCCATGAAATAAAACTGATCCCCGGAAACTAGAAATTCGATAGTTCCGGCCCCGGAATAGCCCAAGTCCCGGAACATCGGGATGGCCCCGGTTTGCATCGCTTCCCGCATTTCCGGGGATACCCCCGGGGAAGGGCTTTCCTCGATGAGTTTTTGGTGATTTTTCTGTACCGAGCAATCCCGTTCTCCCAGAACCGCAACTTCCCCGGCTTTAGTCCCCAGGCTGGAAGCGAGAATTTGGAGTTCCACGTGCCGAGGGTTTTCGAGGTAGGTTTCGATGAAGACCCGGGGGTCTCCGAAGTTGGCTTCGGATTCGGCCCGGGCGACTCGGAAATTTTCTTCGAGGTCCGATTCGGCCCGGGCGACTCGCATACCTTTGCCGCCGCCCCCGGCCGCGGCCTTGATGATTATCGGGAAGCCCAAGGTTCGGGCGGCGTGCCGGGCTTCGTCGAGATTGGACACCGGGTTTTCCGTGCCGGGCGTGACCGGCAGACCGAAACGGCCGGCGGTTTTCCGGGCTTGGACTTTATCTCCCAGCAGAGCGATAACTTCTGGGTCCGGCCCGATAAAAAGGAGGCCGCTCTCCCGCACAAGCCGGGCAAAGGCCGGGTTTTCCGAGAGAAAGCCCACCCCGGGATGTACCGCGTCGCATTTGGTGTGGATTGCCGCCATAATAATACTGCTGGGAAAAAGGTAACTCTGGGCGGAAGAAGGGGGGCCAATGCACACCTTTCGGTCCGCGAGGAGCGTATGCAGGCTGTCTTTATCCGCGGCCGAGTAGACGGCCACCGTTTCGATGCCCATTTCCCGGCAGGTTCGGATAATCCGCACCGCAATTTCCCCTCGGTTTGCGATGAGCAGACGTTTAATCATACTTTAGCCGTTTTACTTCGAAGAGGGGCTGGCCGAATTCGACCATTTCCCCGGTTTTTCCGAGAACCCTTAGGATTTCACAATCAAATTCCGCTTCGAGGTGATTCATCATTTTCATGGCTTCGAGGATGCAAAGGGGGTCGCCTTTTTTTACCGAAGCGCCGGGGCCGACAAAGGGCGGCGAATCGGGCCCCGCCGAAGCGTAAAAGGTAGCGACAATCGGACTGGCGATGATTTCGGACTTTTCCGGGGAGGCCTGGGGGTTTTCTTCCCGGGGAGGCTTTCCGGCCTGTTCCCTGGGGGTCTTTCCGGCCTGATTCAAGGGCCCGAAAGACCCTGGCGGGGGCGGCGGGGAAGCCGGGTTTTCCCGGGCCTTTCTAAGCACGAGCCGGCAGGTTTCGTCCTGAAACTCTAGTTCTACTGCGGCGCCCGCGCTGAATTTTTCTAAAATTACGGTTATCAGCTCAGCTTGCATGAATACTCCCTATAGGTCTGCTGGGTCCACGGCGGCTTCGTAATCTAGGCCGGCAATTCCGAAGCCGTGAGCTTCGAGGAAATCCTGTTTGAAACCGGCTAGATCCGAGGCTTCAAAGACCGTAGCTTCGGTGACGGCTTCCATTCGGGCGATAGTTTCCTGTTGTACGTCTTCCCGCATTTCCCAATCGTCCAGCCGGATTCGGCCTTCGGGGTCCGTGGGGACCTCCGGGGTATACAGGCGTTCCGCGAAAAGCCGGGACATCTGCTCGATGCATCCTTCATGGAGGTTTTTTTCTTTCATGACTTTAAAAAGGCAGGATACATACAGAGGAATGATAGGAATGACCGCGCTGGAACGGGTGACGACCGCTTTATTTACCGAAACCCAAGCGTTTCCGCCGGTTTTGGCTAGACGTTGCCCGAGGGCCCGGGCGGCCCGTTCCAAGTCTTCTTTTGCCCGGCCGAGGGTGCCCTTTTTGTAGATGGGCCAAGAGAGTTCCGGGCCGAGGTAGGTATACGCGATGGTTCGGACCCTAGGAGCTAGAACTCCGGCTTGGTCCAGGGCGTCGATCCACCATTCCCAATCTTCTCCGCCCATGACTTTTACCGTATGGGCGATTTCTTCTTCGGTAGCGGGTTCTTCGCTTTTAACGAAGAACTTCCCGGTCATCATATCCACGGTTTTTCCGGCGTAGCCTTGGCCTATAGGCTTGATTACCGAACGATATAACACGCCGTCCTTCGGATCCAGCCGAACCGGCGAAGCCAAAGAATAGATAATAAGATCGATTTTCGGCGGAATCCCCTGGGCCGATGCAAGATCTTTGACCGCTTCGGCGGCCCCTTCTTTGAGGGCTTCTGAAAAGGCGTCGCCGTTTAGGGTCCTGGATAAGAGCCCCCTCCGCAGAGCTTCCGCGTCAAAGGTCCGGTTGTTGTAGAAACCGGGAGTGCCGGGCCGAGTCGAGGTTCCCGGCTTCTCCAGAGAAACTCCAATCGTCGCCGCGCCGTACCCAAAGGCCCCAACGATCCGGCTGGCCAAGCCATATCCTGTGGAACAGCCTATTACCAGGATAAGCCGGGGAGGTTCTGCTCCCGGAGGGCTGATTCCGGCCCGGCTCCGGGCAAAAGCGATTTGCCGGCCCACTCCTTTGGCGCATCCGGCGGGGTGGCTGTTTAGGCATATATTATTCCGTATCATTGGTTTTATTATCATCATTCCTCCGCTAATATTTAATATACTATAGAAATCGAGAATAGGAAACCCGCCGGCCGGAAACCTCGGGGCCTCCTTGACCGGGGCCTGCCCGGGGCGTATAGTGAGCTATGTATTTTGAACTGACTTCCTCCCTTCTTGAGGCAATTCTCTTTGGGATGGAAAATCAGCAGGGGCCCTTTGTGTTGGATTGGGAAGAAGGGAGGATTCTTCCGGCGGAGCCCGGGAACCAGGCCGATCCCCGGTATGCGGAGCTTCCCAAATGGGATTCTTCCGACGGCTTCCGGCTGATGCAGAGTTTCACCGGGGATTTTAAAAATCCCCTTATTAAAGAAGAACTGACGAAAGCTTTGGATCAGGGGAAAGGGGTATTTCGGGCCTTTAAAGATGTGTTGCGCCGGTTTCCCTATGCGGAAGCCCGTTGGCGGGCTTTCAAAAAACGTACCCTGAAGGAAAAAGTGATCCAATGGTACAATATTCTGCGGGATGATTGGGGTTTAGAGCGAATCGGCCTGGAACCCGAAGAAACCGGGGACCTCGTGCTGGAGGATTTTACCTTCCGAGGGCCCAATCCCGAAGATGCGCCGGCTTTACAGGCCCTGCATGACCGAATCTTCCAGGAAGAAACGAGAGAAACCGTATTGCTCTTGATGCCTCGGACTGTGCCGGCCGGGGTCCGGCTGATTGCCGAAACCGCCGCCGGAGAACTAGCCGGCTGTATCGGGGGAATTTCGGAAGCCGGGGCCTTCCAGGTAAATCTTCTGGAAGTAAAACCTGAATTTCGGGGCCTCGGCCTGGGAGAAGAACTCTGCGGCCGGCTCTTGAAGAACCTTAGCCCGGAAGAAGGGGCCCGAATCGCCATCGACATCCCCAGCGAAATCAGCGGCTTCTCCCAAGTCCTAATCCGGCAGGGCTTTAAACCCGGCGGAGTTCGGTACTTTTTAGAAAATCCCCCCCGGGACTGAAACCCCCAAGGCCCCGGAAGCCCCGGTTTCCCTTTAAACCTAATTCGGCCTGCTTTTTTCGGTATTTTAATTCCCTTAAAACCTAATTCGGCCTGCTTTTTCGGGAATTAAATTCCCTTGAAACCTAATTCGGCCTGCTTTTTCGGTATTTCAATTCCCTTAAAACCTAATTCGGCCTGCTTTTTTGGCATTTTAATTCCCTTGAAAGCTGATTCGGCCTGCTTTTTCGGCGGCCGGGCCGAGGCGAGCCTTCTCCAGGGCCGAGGCCAAGGCAATAAAATCCGAAAGTTCCAGAGTTTCGGCCCGGCGGTCCGGGGCTATACCGCAGAGCCGCATCCCGGCTTCCGCATAATCCCAGCCCCGAAGGTTGTTCTTGAGGGTTTTCCGGCGGGAGCCGAAACTCCGGCGGACCAGTTCGTAAAACCCCGGCGGATATTCCCGGGGATTCGCATAAAAATCAAACTGCAACCCTTGGGAATCCACATGGGGAACCGGATAAAAGGCCCCGCCCTTCAAAACCATAAGGGGCCTAACCCTATAAGCCGAAGCGCACATCACCGAAAAGGACGAATACTCCGGAGATCCCGGCCGAGCAATAATACGTTGCCCCACCTCCCGCTGGACCATCACGACCAGCCGGGTAAAATTTCGGCCTCCCTCGATCAGGTCCCCCAGGAGACGCGCGCCGATCCTATAGGGCAAATTCCCCAGAAGATACCCGGCCGGTTTGGCGGTCCGCCAAGTTTTAAGCACATCCCCCTCAATCAGAGAAAACCGGGAATTTCCTCCGAAAAAGGTTTTCAAAATTCGTATGAATCCGGGATCAATCTCAAAGGCCTGGACCGAAACTCCCCGATCCAGGAGTTCCCCGGTCATAGCTCCCAAACCCGGACCGATTTCCCAAACCTCATCCCCGGGCCCCGCTCCCAAAGCGTCAATAAGCCGAGTCCGGGCCTCCGGATTTATCAAAAAATTCTGGCCGAAACGTTTTCTCAGACCCAAACCCTGCTCTTCAAGAAAGGCCCGAAGGTCCGAAGGAGCGTTATACAGCAAAGGGCGCATAATCCTTCCTCCTCCCGAAATATTTTAAGATCCCCAAGATCCCGCAGATCCCCAATACTACCCCCAATACTACCCCAGGCCTCGCCGAAATTCCCGGAACCTCCCCGCATAAAGCCGTCATTCCCTCGAGTATAGCATACATCAAAGCAAGAAAGTCCCCAATAAAGGGAAAATAAGCCCCCGCCGCAAGAAAAACTAGGGCCCCCAGCATAAATACCATCGTCCCAGGAGCAATAATAAGCCCCCCAATAATACCCCCAGGCCGAAGAGTCCCAAAAAATAAGGCCCCGGCCGGAGCCGTAATAATAAAAGCCCCCAAGGACCCGGTTACCGGCCGAAGAATCCAGTCCGGTATATACCCCCGAAAACAGCCGTACAGAAATTCCCCTACCGTTACAATTCCCCCCAAAGATAAATACGAAAGTATAAAGGAAATGCTCCGGCCCGATTCCGGCTCAAGACAAAGCTGAATCAAAAAAGCCCCGGATAAAAGGGACATCGGAGGCAATCGCAGAAGAGTCAAAACTCCCAAGACCCCCAAACTATACATGAAAGCCGCCCGATGCAGAGACGGCAACGCTCCCGCCAAATATACATAGAATCCGATGCAGACCAGACCGATAACCCCGGCCGGCTTAACTCCCAAGGGCTTCTTCAACAAAAGGGCCAGGAATCCGGCAAGAACCGCCAGATGCATCCCGGATAAGGCCAAGATATGGGCGCATCCGGCCCGGCGGTAAGATGCGGCGAGGTCGGCCTCGAGGGCCTCGGAAACCCCTAACAACAAGGCCAGGGCCAGGCCTCCCCAGGGAGTTCCAGAGAAACGAGCCGTCCCTTTGCTCCGAAGGTCCGTGCGGAACTGTTCGAGTTTCGGCCCGGGAACTAAAACATGAACCCCCTGGACTCGAAATTCCCGACATTCCACATACACTTCGCTCCCCCGCCCGAAAGTTTTAAGCCGAGGTATAGCTTCTTCCGGGAAATTCAGCATCACCAAGCCCGACGCGGAGGTCCGAAGCCCTCCGGGTCCGACTGCGGCGGTAAGCCGTAAGGTTCCCCGGCCCCGGCCGTAACGCAGACTTCGGGGATCGTCCTGAAGGATTCCTTGTACCCCTAAAACCGAGGTTTCAGGCAGGCCCAGCCGGACCGGTTCTAAGTTGCCCGCCCGCAGACCGAGGCAACATCCGAAAAACAGCCCGGCCAAGCATCCCGTCAGGGTTCGGATTTCCCGAATCCCCAAAGGATTCCTCCAAAACCAAGCCGGACAACGCCCCAGGGTAATAAAAAAGAGAATCGGCAGAAGAAGCAGAATAATCCACCGCCGATCCGAGCCGACCGGGCCGTAATAGCCCAACGCGCCGCCCAAAGCGGCAAGAATCATGGGATGTTTCATAATTTAAAATAGGAAAGCTCCGGTAATTTGCTTGTAAAAACCTCAAAGGAACGTTGTTTTTTACAAAAAATTAAAGAACTTATCTTGACATAAAAGGTTTTTTCAGTCTATCTTTGTAAGGAAAAAACGGAAGGATACAGCATGGGTTTTTTAGATATATTATTCGGCGGGAATGATCCCGGAGCGAAAAAAAAACGGGCCGTAAAGCTGATAGCCAAAGAAATTAATCAGAGCAAGCATCGGAAATTTTATAAAACCAGTTCCGGAGAAATTACTCCGGTAGGGGCGGCGTTTTTTTATGATATATATAAAGCCATTGCGCCCGCCCAAAGTTTTATGAAAAACGCCGCAAAATCCGCGATCCTCAAGCAAATTACCATAGAACATTTTATGAGTAAAGAATTGCGGGAAGTTTACGAGCGGCTTGCCCCGGATTCGATTGCGGAACGGGGCAAAAATCTAACCCCCAAGGAACTGTCGGTTCAGCTTCAGGAGGACCTCAACACCTTTTCCGGGGCTTTCAGCATCACCGAGATGAATTCTGTAGATCGATGCTATAACCTCATTTTGTCTTTCACCAATTTTGTGAGCTTCGATTTTTTTACGCTTTTGAAAAAAATCGATTCCCGGTTGCGGGAACGGGATTTTTCTCTGCTCCCCCAATTCAGGTATGTGAATGGAAAATATTTGGTGGATAACATCAAGGATTTTCTGGATCTTCCTCCCTTTGAAGCCTCCCCGGAGGATTGGAAGGTTATGTTTGAAATTTTGAAAAAGTATAAGTCCGGAACGAATGTGATTGATCCTAATCAATGGAAGAAATTGGTCGCGACTTTGCAGGATATTCATCGCTCCAGCATTCTCGTGCTTATGGTCCGGCACATCGACCAAAACCCAAACTGGATGCGGGACTTTGAAATCGCCGAAGAACCTATTGTCGAACAATTCATGAAAGCCAAAAAAAACGAAGTCCAAAATCAAATCGAAAAGATCAAAAACGATAAACGGGCAAGCAAACGGGATGCCTTGGCGAAAAAGCTCTTCGGCGATACGGATGTCACCCGGCTCCAGTATTACACCAACGCCAATAACGACCTCTTCCTGAAAAAAAACCTCGAAGGGTATATCTACATTGCGCCCTTGAATTACCTCAAGGCCTTTCTCACCGCCCATCCGGATGTGCGGGACCTGTGCGACCTCTTCCTGATTCGGGGGCAGTGGATGTCCCAAGACCTGTCCCGGCAAATCTCCCAGGGCCTGCACGAGCTTTCCGATATTTCCGAACAGCTGACCGCTTTCGACGAAACCCTTTCCGATACCGGCATCAACGGCAGTAAACTCCGGAATCATCTCAACAAATCCAAAATGGATAAGGGACACATCACCCAGTTGAAGGTTATCTTCAGCATCATCAACGCAGAAGCAAAAGAAATGCTCAATAAAGGGCTGGATGTGTTCACCGAAGTTCAATCCTACCTCAAAAACCTGAGTACCGATTACGCAAAACCCCATCCGGTTTTGCTGGTAAACTGGAAGGAAATCGAATCCGTCTCGGAACGCCCCATCGACCAGCGCATGGCCAACGTATCCAAAGTTCTGGAAGAATTTATTCAGCTCTTACAGCTTTACGCCATCGACGACGAATAACCCGCCAGGGGGTATATCCAGGTAAGTTCATGCTTGTTGTGCCAGAGATGGATAACCTGCCCCCCGGGAATCGCCGCGAATTTGCGGGTAGTTTCCATGTCCGGGAGGCCCTGCATTTTTATAGTACAGATGATGTTTCGGCATAGTCCCGAAGCCAGCCACCGGCTGATCCAGTCGAAAAGCCGGGAGGGATAACAGATAACATCGCATAATAGCCAATCCACCGGACCCGTCTCGTCCGGGCGGAGGGTGAAGGCATCGTGTTTCAGGTACTCCACCCCGGGCAGGGCGAGAATCCGGTCTGCCAAGGGCGACCTATCCACCGCAAGCACTTCCGCCCCCAACTGAGCCGCCGCCCAGGTCCAGCCTCCGGGACTCGCGCCGGCATCGAGGCATCGTTCTCCGGGGCGGGGAAATCGGCGGAGGATCGTCAGAGCTTCCCACAACTTGAGATAAGCCCGGCTCGGAGGAGTTTCTTTATCTTCTATAAAGGTAATGCATCCTCCCGGAAAGGGGCTTGAACATTTGGCGGAAGCGATTATTGTATGATCATCGATTAATGTCCAAGCTCCCATGGGCGCGGCCGGAACAAGCCAGGGGAAAGGCCGGGGTTTATCGGAAATCCGGGGCAACTGTTCGCGTATCAACGCTCCCCGGCGGAATCGGGTGTGCCACAGCGGGGACCAATTCCGCTGAATCCCCCGCAGAATCTTCGCCGCCTCGGATACCGAGCCGAAGGCCGCCTGAAACGGTTCAAGCCATACATTGCGATGCCAGAAAATATGGTCCCTGGGTTCCGGGGTCTGGTACAGGATCCCCCAGGCCGGCCCGGAAACTCCGATTTCCGCCGCCAAATAGGGCTCAAACCGAGGGATGCTTTGGTATATCCGCCCCGGCAGAGGGGTAATATTCACTAGGATGCGCGGTAGGCCAGATAATCCACATACCGCTGAAAATGTTTTCCCTTAGGAGATTCTAGGATCAGAAAGCCTATTTCACAAGAATCGTCGTTATTTCGGGTCCAGCGGCTTTGAGCGGTCAGCTCGAATTTACCTATTTTTGAGTCCGGCTCGGGGATGATTTGAATGGTACATTGCATATCGGGTTGGATATTTACCCATCTCATCGCTTCAATACAGCATCCGGTGACGCTAATATCTTTCAGCAGGGCTTCGGAGTCAAAAAAACCCGGAATAGTCGCCTGGGCCCGGGTAGTGTATCTGATGCTTTTTCGTTTTTCTTGCATTTTTTTATTTTGCTGGATACCCTGCGGAAGATCAAGGGGGAAAATTAAAAAGAAAAAGATTTGCCCTCTTGACGCAATGATAAATATTGATAAAATGATGGTATATGAGTGACTATCTGGATCCAAATAATGAGGAGCTTCTCAAAGATTTTTTTAGCGAAGCCCAAATGCAGATTGATACCCTGGAGCAAAACATTCTGGTCCTCGAAACCGAAGGGGGAAACCGAGACGCGGTAGACGAAATTTTCCGAGCCGCCCATACGCTAAAAGGCGGATCCGCTACCGTAGAAATGATGGAACTTTCTCATTTCACCCATCTCGTTGAAGATGTGCTGGATGCCATCCGTTCCGATGCGGTCACCATAAACGAAGATGTAGTCGATACCTTACTCTCGGCGATAGATATTATCAAAGCCATGCTCGGCAAACGGATGGAAGGTTCTGTCTATCAGGACGATACCTCCGAAATAGAACGACAGCTTTCCGCCCTGCTCCCCGAAGGAACAGGACGCAAAAAAAATAAGCCCGGGCCCCAGCAAGCAGTCACCGCCGGGCCGTCCAAGCCCGGGGCGCCTCAAGCGGTCGCCGCGGCTCCGGTGCCTCAAGCGGTGGGCGGCGGGTCCGCGACCTCCAACGCCGGCACCCTCACGGAATACGACCTCCTGGAACTAAAAGAATCCGTAGACGGAGGATTGCCGATCTACCGGGTTTCGGTCCAGCTCGACGAAGGCGGACTGATGAATACCGTCAGCGGCATCCAAGTCTACGCATCCCTCAAAGGGGACGGCACAATCCTCAAAACCCTGCCGGACTTCGAGAAACTCTACGAAGATAATTTCTACCCCTGGGTAGATTACTTTATAGCCAGCGCAAAACCCGTGGAAGAGATCAAACGCCACGTCCTCATCCCCGACGTAAGCCTCAACGCGGAAATTATCAATATCAAAGATATTAAAGGCGTTGCGATTATGTCCATGGCGGAAGTTCCAGCCCACCAGGTCCCGGCTCCGGCTCCGGAAAAACCCGGGCCCGCCGCCCCCCCCAAGCCCAGTCCGGCAAAACCAGAAGCCGAAGACCGCCATGAAGCTTCGCCCCCAAAAACCGGCGGCGCATCCAAGTCTTCTTCCGACGCGGCAAAAGCCGGCAAAGAAGCCGGGTCCATCCTGCGGGTCGATTCAAAACGAATCGACGATCTCTTGAATTTGGTTTCCGAAACGGTCATCACCAAAGCCACCTTCAACCAAATAAGTATGCAGTTCGCGGAACTGCTCAACGAACTGCACAACCTGGAAGTCACCTATCGGGACAAAACCAAAAGCCTCTTCGACAGCCTCCCGGATTACCTTGAAAGCATCCAAGGGGGCCGGTCCATCAAGGATGTGCGGAAAGAAATTAACGATCAATACGGAGATATTTTCACCTTGTTCGACGGCTTTGAGGCTTCGGTCAAAAACAACGTCGGGAAATTCCGGTCCACCGCCCAAAACTTAGGGCGCATCACCGGGGAACTTCAGGAAGGAGTCATGCGGATCCGGATGGTGCCGATCAGCCAGATCTTCAGCCGATTCCCCCGGCTCGTGCGGGACCTTTCCAAAAGCCTTAATAAAAAGATCAACCTCGTCATCGAAGGGGAAGAAACCGAACTTGACAAATCGGTCATCGAAGACCTCCTGGACCCGATTATGCACTCGGTACGGAATTCAGTGGACCACGGCATCGAATCCCAAGAAGCCCGGGCCGCGGCCGGAAAACCCGAAGAAGGCATGGTAATCCTCAAAGCCGCCAACGAAGGCAATATGATCATCATCGAAATCGCCGACGACGGCAAAGGCATCGATGTCGAAGCAGTCAAAGCTAAAGCCATCGAACGGGGCTTAATTCATCCAAATAAACTGCTTACCGATGTAGAAGCCTACAACCTCATCTTCGAACCGGGCTTTTCCACAGCAAAACAGATCACCAGCATCTCCGGCAGAGGCGTCGGCCTTGATGTGGTCCGCAGGCAAATAGAAAAACTCAACGGGACCGTTACCGTTACCTCAGAAAAAGGGAAGGGCACAAAATTCATCATCAAACTGCCCCTCACTTTGGCGATTATTCAGGGCCTCCTCGTGCGGGTGGGACCGGAAATTTATTCCATCCCGATTACTTCGGTCATTGAAAGCCTCCGGATCAAACCTGAAGATATCCGCATGATCGATAACTACGAAGTTTTCAACATCCGAAACGACGTCGTTTCTCTGCTTCGCCTAAACCGGCTCTTCGGCATCAAAACCGAAGAACAGCAGGAGTATAACTTCATCGTCATTGTCGGGACCGCGGAAAAGAAAATGGGCTTCATGGTTGACAGCCTCATAGGAGAAGAAGACGTGGTCATAAAACCCTTGCGGGATCAATATACTAATTCCCCAGGCATCGCAGGAGCTTCGATTTTGGGAGACGGGTCCGTTTCCCTCATCATAGACGTTGGACAGCTCCTCGAACTGGGATTGCGGAAAGAATTGGAAGAACGCCAAATCCGGGAAGCCGCGATACGGTAGGAGAAAAATATGGCGGTAATTAAAGATTTAACAACCGTAAGCGAAGAACTTCAGCAACAAAAAGAACGAGCCGATACGGTTAATTTCAAAATGGTAACCTTCTCCCTGGCCGGAAAAGAATACGGCGTTGACATCATGAACGTCAAGGAAATCGCAAAAGCGGATAAGTTCACCTACGTCCCCAATGCGGCCTCCTACGTCAAGGGCGTCTACAACCTCCGGGGAGACATCATCCCCATCATAGACCTCCGAACCTTCTTCCATATGCCGTTGGAACGAAAAAACGACGGTCAGGAAAATATGCTCATCCTCCACATCGAGGAACGAGTGTACGGCGCAATCGTCGATAAAATCGATAAAGTCGTGGGCATCAATTCCGAGACCATCCAGCCCCCCCACCCAATGTTCGGGGAAATCAACATCAAATTCATCACCGGAGTGGTCGAAAAACAGGGCGAACTCTACGTAATCCTCGATGTGGTACGGATGTTCACCCAAAAAGAAGAGGAAAAACAAAAAACCCTCACGCCCCTTGCGGAAGCCCCCGGCGAAGCCTACCTCGCCCCTCCGCAAACCGCCCCCAAGGGACCGCCGCCGCCCACGCCGGAACAGGCCCGGGAAAAACTCGCCGCCCTGGCAGACACAGCCCTAGGCTTCATCAAGGAAAGCCTCGCCGCGCTCAAGCAGTTCCACGCAAGCCCCATAAACGACGGCTGGATCCGCAAACGCTTTGAAGAATGGAGCGGCTCCCGAAAAGACGCCGATATTCAGCTCAAAAACGCCGCCGACGCCGACGAATACCTCTCCGCCTTTTATTCCCCGGATTCCGGAAAATTCTGGAGTTCCGAATACGCGGCCCGGATCAAAGACGTCCTGCCGAACCTCAGCTCAAATAATATTCAAGTGTGGAATATTGGGTGCGGAAAGGGCTATGAAACCTTTTCGTTTGCCTGTATACTCAAATCCCGGTATCCCGATGGACATATCAAAATCTGGGCGAATGACAGCGACATCATGGCTATAGCCAACGCCCCGAACATGACCTTCACCCTCAACGAAATACCGGAATATTGCCGAAGTTTTATGGTAGAAGGCAGAAACGGACATAGTTTCAATCAGGTCATCAAAGATTCTATTGTCTTTGAATACCACGATGTGCTGAACAATAACCAGCTACCGGATTTGGATATTATCCTGGTTCGGGACATTCTGTCCTTCTTCGCCCCGGAAAACCAAACCCGCCTCATCAGCGAGTTCGGAGAAAAGTTGAAAAACCGGGGCATCGTCTTGTTAGGAAAAAATGAAGTCCTCACCGGCGACCAATGGCGCGCCGCAGGCAAGGATCCTGTTTCTGCGTTTACGCATAATAAATAGGTTATTATTTGGAAGGAGCATAAAAATGAGAGTCGAATACATTAACCCTTTTGTTGAAGCCACGTTTAGTATACTTCAGGAAGTCCTTGGTGCTGAGGTTAAACGGGGAAATCTCTATCTTAAATCCTCAAGTATGGCAATTCAGGGAGTTGCCGCATTGGTAGGGCTTGCCGGAGACGTCGAAGGACGAGTTCTCTTCGATATGACAAAACCAACAGCCCTCTTCGTAGCCGGAGCAATGAACGGCGGTGAAGTCTTTACCGCCATGGACGAAATGGCAAAAGCCACCATCCAAGAACTGGCCAATATGATAACCGCCAGAGCGGTCACCCAATTGGCAGACCTCGGTTTTAAATTCGACCTGACCCCGCCAGCCCTCTTCACCGGCGACAATATGGAAGTTTCCAATAACCTAAAGGTAGAAGCCCTCATTGTACCAATGGATCTGGGTCCTAACGGAGCTAACGGCAGAATCGACGTAAACGTCGCTATAAGGGAACGGCATTAACCGCCCGGCGGGGGATATACAGAGCAAATCTGAAGATCCGGAATATTTAAAAATTAAAACTTGACAAAACGAAAGAAATTTCGTATTTTAAAAGAAAGCCGGTTCTCAAAACCGGTCCAGGGCGGTTAGCTCAGTTGGTTAGAGCACCAGTATGACACGCTGGGGGTCACAAGTTCGACTCTTGTATCGCCCAAACCCCGCAACCCCACCAACCCCGCAAACAAGCAAGCCTGCTTCTTTCTAAAAAATTACAAAATCAGCATGGCATCGCCGTAACTAAAAAACCGATACTCCGCCTGCACCGCATCGCGATAACTTTCCATAATAAAATCCCGCCCCCCAAAGGCGCATACCAGCATCAACAGCGTCGATTCAGGAGTGTGAAAGTTGGTGAATAATCCGTCAATAACCTTAAACTCGTAGCCGGGATAGATAAAAATCGACGTAGAACCTTCCCCGGAACAAAGCCCGCCGTCCCGCCAGGCCGACTCCAGGGTCCTGGCGCTCGTCGTACCCACCGGGATTACCGCTCTTCCGCAGGCTTTTGCGTCGCTAATCCTCTTCGCCGCAGAGGCATCGATAAAAAATCGTTCTTCATGCATATTATGAGCCTCGATATGCTCCGTCCGAACCGGAAGAAACGTGCCAAGCCCCACATGAAGGGTCACAAACACTATTTCAATTCCCTGCTCCCGAAGGGCCCTCAGCAATTCTTGGGTAAAATGCAAACCCGCCGTCGGCGCCGCGGCCGAACCGATAGTTTCAGCGTATACCGTTTGATACCGTTCCGCATCCTGCCGAGTATCTCCGCGCTGAATATACGGAGGCAAAGGAATATGCCCATACCGATCAAGCCAGCTGTCGTCCACCGGACGGTCAAACCGCAAAAACCGGTACATCCCGGCCGAGCCGGTAATTTCCCCGATCATTTCGCCGGCAAAACAGTACCGATTTCCAATCCGCTTACGTTTTGTCCGTTGAGTTATGGTTTTCCAGGTAAGGCCGTCGGCTTCGGGGTTTAAAAGCAGAAATTCGGCTTTTGCGCCTCCGGCTTCAGCGGTCCCTATCAGCCTCGCTTTGCGGACCCTAGAGTTATTGAACACCATTACAGAACCTTCCGGTATGAGACGGGGCAGATCGCCGATCCGGTAATGACCGATACTGCGTTCCTGCCGGTTGAGAAGCATAAGCCTGCTCGTTCCCCGTTCGGCCGGAGGAACTTGGGAGATTAATCTTTTCGGAAGATCAAAGGAAAAATCCGCTGTTTTCATTGGATGTTTGCGGAATGTTGAGATGCCGATACGCAAAATTGGTGACCATTCTGCCCCGGGGCGTGCGCTGAAGCAATCCCGCCTGAATCAGATAAGGCTCGTAGTAATCTTCCAGAGTATCCACGGTTTCGCCCACCGAAATGGCCAAAGTTTCTCCTCCGACCGGTCCTCCCTGATACCGCTCGATAATCATCTTTAGAATTTCCCGGTCATAGCGTTCAAGTCCTAGGGCGTCGATTTCAAGCCGTTTCAAGCCTTCTTCGAGGATCCGGCAAGTAATCGAAGGGGACCGCATGACTTGGGAGTAATCCCGCATCCGCCGCAACAGCCGGTTGGCGACTCGCGGAGTTCCCCGGGAGGATTTCGCAAGCCGAGCCGCGGCATCGCTGTCGATAGCAACTTTCAGGATGCCTGCGGAACGCCGAATAATAGCCTCCATATCTTCCTGTTCATAAAAAGAGAATCGGCAGGTTATCCCGAAACGGCTTATGAGGGGACTTGAAACATTGCCTGCTTTGGTTGTCGCGCCGATTAAGGTAAAGGGCGGCACCGGAATTCTGATAGTCCTCGCGCTGGGACCCTGCCCGATGATCCAGTCGAGTTCGTTATCTTCCATGGCGATATAGAGCATTTCCTCAATGGTTGGTTTGAGACGGTGAATTTCATCGATGAAGAATACGGTTTTTTCGGTGACCGTTGTGAGGATGCCTGCGAGGTCCTTCGGCTTTTCCAGAGCCGGCGCGGAAGTTACCTTAAAATCCACTTCGAGTTCGCGGGCGACCACTTGCGCTAAGGTTGTTTTTCCTAAACCCGGAGGACCTATCAGAAAAAGATGATCCAGACTTTCCCGCCGCTCTTTTGCGGCCGTGATAAACACCTGAAGATTATCTTTCATCGCCGCCTGTCCAAGAAATTCCTTGAGAGTCTGCGGACGGAGCTGAGGATCCCTTTCGTCTTCGTCGAGCGGTTTTTCCGGGTGTACTATTCCTTTCTGAGGCGCGGGTTTTCCTTGATCGGCGGTTTCAGCGGGTTTTCCCATATCGAAAGTATAACTTTCCAAGCCCGTTTTGGCAAGCCCTCGCGGGCTCTGGTATGATCCCGCCCCGGCTTGATAAAGCCTGAAAGACCGGGTATATTCTCAGTATGAAACGGTACATTTTTTGAATATGGTAAAGTTTCGGAGGCTGAAGAGCCGGGACAAGAGCGATGCGTTGTATCGGTGGCTTGCCTATTTTGACGTACACACTTCTTTGGAGGAGTTAGAGGAGGTG
>JAIRPY010000069.1 GCA_031256905.1 Spirochaetaceae bacterium | reverse complement strand
TCATCCTGGGCCATACAGCCGAAACATCCTTCGAGTTTTCCCGGGCTGAGGGTAACGGTATCTTCCGATAGGGTAATAATCGTACCGATCATACCCTCAGATTACCCCAAAACCTTCGGACTTGTCCAGTATCCAACTAAAAGAAAAACCGGTTGACACATCTGGGGATGTAGGTTATTCTTAGGCATTGTGGAAAACGTCATAGACACTTTTAATCTTGATGCGTATATAAGAAAAATCCCGGATTTCCCTAAAAAAGGGGTTCTTTTTTATGATATTACCGGTATTTTGGCGGAACCAAAAGCCTTTTCTTACTGTATCGACACGATGGTCGGGATTTATCGGGAGAAACGCATCGATGCGGTAGGAGCTATTGAAGCCCGGGGGTTTATTTTCGCCGCGCCTTTTGCGGTCCGTCTGGGGATTCCCCTCATTCTGATTCGGAAAAAAGGCAAACTTCCGGGAAAAACTCTGCGCCAAAAGTATCAGCTCGAATACGCGGAAGCGGAAATCGAACTTCAGCCGATAGATATTCCCCAGGGCAAACGAGTTCTCCTTATGGATGACCTGATCGCTACCGGCGGGACCCTCAAAGCCGCGCAACAGCTCCTTATTGCCGCCGGCGCGGAGGTTCCCGAAATATTCGGCGTTGTGGGGTTGCCATTCCTTAATTATAGGAAAATATTGGGGGAACTTCCGATTCAAACCCTCATCACCTACCAATCTGAATAGCCATGGATATTTCCGTTCAAGATTTCGCGCTCATCGATCAGCATCGGAGCGGCAGGACCGGGTATCCTGAAGCGGTCTACTGCGCGGGAAAAACCCTGGATCAGGCGGAAGCGATTATCGCGAAGATGCGGGACCAGGGACTGCCGGTGCTGGGAACAAAGGCAAATTCGGAATTGGGCGCGAGAATACGCGCCCGCTTTCCCGAAGCCGAATATGACGAACTGGCCCAGACCATTACTATAAGCGGCCTCTGCCCCCCGGATAAACGTCAGGGACTTATCGCGGTGGTCGCCGCCGGAACATCTGACCTGGGGATCGCCCGGGAAGCGGCGCGCTCCGCCGAGTTTTTCGGCAGTAAGGTGCAGGTGATAAGCGATGTAGGCGTGGCCGGCATTCATCGGCTCTTCGCCCGGCTGGAAGACATCCGGAAGGCCAACGCGGTAATCGCGGTGGCCGGCATGGAAGGCGCCCTCGCGGGAGTCATCGCCGGGCTGGTATCGTCGCCGGTCATCGCTCTGCCCACAAGCGTCGGATACGGCGCGGCTTTCGGCGGTATTTCCGCGCTCCTGGGGATGCTCACTTCCTGCGCTCCGGGCATATCGGTCGTCAACATCGATAACGGATTCGGCGCGGGCTATCAAGCGAATTTAATCAACGCCTTAGCTGTACGCCGATAGAAAAACTACTTCCGCAAAAGCAGAGAAGCCATAAACGCAGAACTTAAACCGATAAACACGGTAAGTCCGAAAATATGAACCGGAACAAAACTGCTCAAGGCCAAGGCCCCGAAAGACAACGCCGTGGTACCAAAGGATAACCCGAGGGCCCCGATCGTCCGGGAATGACTGGCCGGGACGTTTTCGCTTTCGGTAAGATAAAACATATAATCCAAACCAAGACCGAAGACTAACAGTAACCCTACGGATCCGAAAAACCCCAGGGGAATGTTCAAACCCCCAAGGATTGCAACGCTGGTCAAAAGCGGAAAAAACGGAACTCCGCAAATTCGCAAAGCAGGTTTCCACGCATAAAAACCCCGAACGAGCAGAGCGATGAGAATATACGCGGCGAAAAATAACAGTAACATCTCCCGGGTGAGCGCGTCAAGTTCCGCGCTGAGGTCCTTCGTTTTATTGATAAAAAATACTCCGTCGATTTCCCCGGCAAGATCCCGAAATACCGATTCATCCTGGGTATGCAGAGGCAAAACGCACGAAAAATATCCCGCCGGCGTTGGAATCCAAAGATTCGAGATAAGGGAATCGAGATACTGCGGAAGCTCTCCGTCCGGGAGAATATACCGATCCCGGGCTTCGGCAAAATCTTGACGAAACGTTTCTGCGGTTTCAGCCGGAAAACCTAAAATTTCATATTGCGCCTCGGCTAAAGAGAGTAAAGCTTTCCCGGCGGTATAACTGCTTTGCTGAGTCCGAATCGAAGGAATAAAGAGAGATACCGCCGCATAAGACTGAAGATTTCCCTTAACAATTTCGATTTCCAGCCGGTCCCGCAGGAGTTCTTCCCGGCTTAACGTTTCTTCCGGACTATCCCCGGAAACAATAAAATACCGCCCCGAAGAGCCATGATTCAAAACTTGCGCCGCGATCCTTTCGGATTCCCCCAGAGCCTCGGACATGGTGTACAAATCCGCGAGATTGTTCTCTATACGAATATTTTTTTTATTTAAAAACAGCGTTACTGCCAAGCCTCCAATCAGGAAAATCAGCAACCCGGTCTTGAACGTTTTAGAAAAACGGATCCGGGGCAAAGAAAAAGTTTTTTCGGTAAAATTTTTTGCCAGCCTAGGATATAAACACATAACGCTCAAAAAAGAACTGGCCAGGCCCGCGGCGGAAAAACAGGCGAACTGTTTTAGAATCGGAAAAGGCGCGAAGCCCAACGCGATAAAGCAAATCGCGGTAGATGCAAAACTCATCGCTATTCCCCGAAAAACCTGAGCTTCGATGCGCCTCCCTTTCCAATGAATAAAAAAATGTATCGAGTAATCCACCCCTATTCCGATAAGAGTCGTGCCGAAAACAAACGTCAAAATGTGCATCTCCCGAAAAAAAAGAAGGGATGTTCCCAGGGCGAAAAGAATCGAAATTACTACCCCGGCGGCGGAAATAATTACCGGCAAAAGAGACCGAAATACCCGCCAAAACAGGAGAAGAATGACGCCCATCGTAACGCCGGATATGATAAATATTTCTCTCTGAGCTTTTGAAGAGCTTTCGTAACTGTGAAACGGAAGGCCGGAATATACGAAAACCGTAGCGGGATTTTTTTCTTTCACTTGATTGCACACTTCGTATATTTTTCGCGCTCCGCTGTTTTTGTTGGTTAGCGCGACTCCCGCCGGAGTCAGCGTTCCTCTCAGCAGAACGTACCAGAGGCCTTCATACTGCGCGGCCAGCGTTTCTTCCCTAAGTTGCATCCTTCCGCCGGCCAGCAGAGCCGAAGCCAAAAACCGCTGTATTCCTCGATTAACAAGCAGAAACGGATCGGTTTCGAGGGTGTCCAAGGAAATGGTAAATACCCCAAAAGCCGCGCCGAGGGCCTCTTCTGCAACCCGGGAAGCTCCTCCGGTTTCCAGCAGGTTTCGGGTTTCCGCATCCAACAGCATATACCGATACTTGTATAGGTATTCAGTAAATTGGGACAATCCCCGTTCGTCAATATACAGAGACAGCGATTCAAACGCGCCGGAATCGCTTAAAGCCTCATATACCTGCGCCGCAGAATGTTTTGCAGAAGCGAAGTCAGGATTTCCCGCAAGAATATACGTTTGCCGTCCGTTTTTATCGCTTAGAGCTTTTTCCGGGGCCTCGACAGTCTTGAGCGAATGCGAACCGGAAAGTATATCAAACAGATTGACGTTCAGCTTAACGGGACCCAGTACAACCAGAGAAAGCCCCAAGGCGGCGGCCATTCCTCCATGAACCGCCCCCCAGAGGCTAAAGGGAAAAAAGTTTTTTTTCACTTTGATTTAAGGTTTCCGGAAATGTGTAATTTGAAAAAACATAGCGGACCCCATCGCCGTTTTGTTCGTACAGCGCGACGGTACGGATTACCGAATCGCCGGTCATCGCGATTCGGGAGGCGATAACCCGCATCGACGAATCCGACGGAATAAGCCCTAGGGTCCACGTTCCGCCGGATTCGGTGAAATAAATTTCAAAAGCCTCGGCGAGCTTTCTTGAATTGCCGGCAAAAACCGCGGCAAGGGCTTCCGCGGTACGGATAAACGTTGCATTCCCGGCGGCGTCGATTTTCGTTTTCGCCCCGGAAGCATTCATCTGAATCATGTAATTCTTCCCCATCACCAAAGTCGAAGGAAAGGGACTAAGGGTTTCCCACACCATGCCTTGGTCCCCAGCGATGATAAACGCGCCTTTCGATGTCAACGAACGATTCAAACGCCCGATGGTTTTTGTCTGCTCGAAATTGCCTTTGATAATCGGTTTGCCCGACAGGTCAGCGCAAATTTTTACAAACCCAGGACGGGTTTCCGAAGTAAGGGGAGTCCTGAAAATTGCATCGTCTTCGGTCTGGGCATACAGAAGACCCCAACTCGCTAAGAAAAATAAAAAAATTGAACGATGTATCATAAAATCAGTATATCCTTTTTTAAAAAAAGTTTCAGAATTGAATGTATGTATTTATGTCTGGCACTAAAGTCCTAGAAAGGACACCGGTAAAAGTGCCAGACATTAAAGTGAAGCAGGAAGCGTATTGATGCCTTACATAAGGTATGAGACCCTTACGCATACTTATAGACGGCGCGACGTATCATGTCACCTCCGAGATCAACCGAGGTAGCCATGATTTACAAGAGCCTCGGTTCAAGCAAGCCTTTCTGGACTTCGTAAAAAAGACAAAAAAGAAGTTCAGCTTCGAGTTGTGGAACTTTTGCGTCCTAGATAACCACATACATTTTCTTATGAAGCCTGGACCCGGGGAGTCTTTATCCAAAATAATGCAGTATTTGAAGAGCCGCTTTGCCCGATGGTGGAACAAGATGCATAATATTACCGGCAGTTTGTGGGGCCGGCGGTTTTTTTCCCGGATAATCAAGGATGAGGCGGACTTTGCGAGGGTGTCGGAGTACATCGATGAGAATCCGGTGAAGGCTGGTTTGGCGAAGAAGCCTGAGCAGTGGCGTTTCGGCGGGCTGTTTCACCGGCTAAGGCGCATCCTCGGCCTAATCGACCCCATCCCAGACCCAGCAACGCTCTTCACCCCAAGTCCAAGCTCGCCGCCCCTATAACGGTGTCAGACACTGGTGTGAAGTTGTTGCATTTAGCGCACAAATTTCCTTTTGAAGGCTTGATATAATTTCGTTATACTTATATGTTTAAAAATAAGGAAATAACGATGAAGAAAATACTAGTCTGTCTTGGCGGGATTCTTTTGCTGACTGGGATGAATCCGGGCTGGACGTTTGGGCAAAGAAAGGTTACGATAAAAGTAGCGTCTATTGCTCCGGAAAACACCCCTTGGGGAGAGGCCTTAAACCGGCTGGCGAAAGCCTGGTCTGAAGTAAGCGGCGGGGAGGTGGAACTTCGGGTGTACCATAACGGCGTGGCCGGCAATGAAGGCGATGTCCTGCAAAAGCTCAAAATAAACCAGATTCAGGGCGCGGTGCTGACGTCTTTTGGCATTAATCTCATTTCGCCGGAAGTCATGACCTTGAGCGCGCCCTTTCTCATTAGAACTTCTGAAGAATTGAAAAGGGTTCTGGAGGCCCTCAAACCGGAATTGGAGTTGAAAATAAGCGCGAAGGGTTTTCACACTCTGACGTGGGCTAATGCGGGGTGGGTTACGTTTTTTTCAAAATCTCCGGTCTTTATTCCTAGCGATTTGAAACGTCTGAAGATTGGGACCCGGCCTGAGGCGCCGGAACTCGCTTATGCCTTTCGGAGCCTGGGGTATCAAATGGTGACGGTCAGCGATAACGATATATTGATAGCTCTGAACAGTAATAAGATTCAGGCCTTTTATCAGAGTCCGCTGTTTGCCGGAGCGATGCAACTTTTCGGGTCGGCCCAGCACATGACTTCCCTACCGGTGGCGCCTTTTATGGCGGGGATTTTTCTCAATGAGCCCGGGTGGCGGGCGATTCCGGAGCGGTATAAACCGGAGTTTATGCGCCGCGCCGAGGCTATATCCGGAGAGATTAACGCTTCGGTAATCCGGCTCGAAGCCGACGCGGTAAAAACCATGACCCAGTACGGCTTAAAGGTCCATCAGATCGCTCCGAATCAAGCACAGCTTTGGTACAGCGAAGTCGACGGCGCGATAGATTCGCTTTTGGGCGCCGCCTTCGACCGGGCGGTTTATCAAAGAGTGCAGGCTCTATTGGCAGACTTCCGGCGGTAATTATTTTTTCTAAAAAAAGAAAAAAATATTGACCTTTTTTAACGATTTCAGTATATTAAAAACAATAAGAAAAAGTCCCCTTCGTCTAGTGGTCAGGACACCGGGTTTTCATCCCGGCAACAGGGGTTCAACTCCCCTAGGGGATGCTAACTACAAAGGGCTTTTTAGAGAGATACTTCAGCATGGATATAACACTGCTCAAAGGCGATATTACCCAGGTAAAAACCGACGCCATTGTAAACTGCACCTCCGTCAAACTTGTGATTGGCGGAGGCTCTTTGGATACCGCCATCCACCGAAAGGCAGGTCCAGGGCTGATGGAAGAATGCCGGCGCATCATAACCGAGAAAAAAAATATCGCCATAGGCGAATGCCTCTTGACGGATTCCTACAAACTTCCCTGCAAGAAAGTTATCCACACTGCCTGTCCGGTCTACATGGGCGGAGGCTGGAACGAAGCGGAACACCTCGCGGAATGTTACCGGTCCGCGCTTACCCTGGCGGACCGGGCTTTTTGCGAAAGCATCGCCTTCCCGGCCCTTGGCACCGGCGCCCACACTTACCCCAAACGAGACGCCGCGGCCTTGGCCCTTACTGCGGTTCGGGCTCTTCTTCCTACTTTGGCCTGTCTGAAACGGGTAGTTTTTGTCTGTTTGGATGATGAAAATTACCGCATCTACCAGGAACTGCTTTCGGTTTAAGATACCTTGTCCTTTATTGCAGGTTTTTGCTATGCTGATCCCATGCAGATGCGGAAATCTTTTTTGTTTTTATTTTTAGGAGTAATATTTACCTCCGGGCTTTCCGGGCAGAGCGGTTTTCCCCTCATTTTACGGGATAGCTTGGGCCGAAGCGTTACGGTCCAGTCCCCGCCGAAACGAATCGTCAGTTTAAGTCCGGGCATAACGGAAATTCTTTTTGCGATAACCGCCGGAGATCAGGTGGTGGGAGTTACCCAGTACTGCAACTTTCCCCCGGAAGCCCAATCCCGAAGGAAAGTTGGGGGATTTTCCGGGGCTACGATCAGCGTGGAGAGCATTGTTCAGCTCCAGCCGGATTTGGTTATCCTTTCCGGGTATATGCATGAGCGGCTGATTCCTTTGCTGGAGCGGTTTTCCATCCCGATATTTGCGGTAGAACCCCAAACGTTTGCGGAAGTCTATAAAACTATCGAGGCCTTGGGAAAACTTACCGGGAAGGTTCAAGCCGGGGCGGCGGTATTGGCGGAGATGCAGGAGAAGATTCGCCGGGCCGAAGCCCGCCGGGCGGGGCGGGAGCGGCCCGGGGTGTTTTGGGAATTGGCCGATGAGCCCCTTATGACGGCCGGAGGGGATACATTTATCAGCGAGGCGATTTCCTTGGCCGGGGGGCGGAATGTGTTTGCCGACCGCCGGGAGCAGTGGCCGGCGGTAAATACCGAGCAGGTTTTGCTGAAAGGGCCCGATTGGATTATTGCCGGGGATGACCATGGGAAGGCCCTGGATCCCCAAGCTCTGGCTCGGCGGCCCGGGTGGTCGAAAATCCCGGCGGTGCAGAACCGGCGGATTGCTTTGGTCAGCGCGGATTGTTTGTATCGTTATGGGCCTCGGTTGGCCGATGCGGTCTTGGCCCTAGCGGATATATTCTGGGGCTCCCGGTGATTCGGCAAAAGAAAATTTCTTCCCGGAACCTTCCTTTAAATCTTGTGCTGGGGCTTATGGTAATTTTTGCGGCCCTGGCGGAAGTATTAACCGGAGGGGTTCTTTTTACTTTAAAGGACTTGGCGGATCTTTTTAGGGGCGGAGGGGATGAAACCCGCCGGCTGATTTTGTTAGAGATTCGTCTGCCCCGGGGGATTATGGCTTTTGGGGTAGGCGCGGCTTTGGGGGTTTCCGGGGCGGCCTTTCAGGGAATTTTTCGGAATTCTTTGGCGGACCCCTATGTGATTGGCGCGTCTTCGGGGGCGGCCTTGGGGGCGGCCCTGGCGATTACCTTAGGTTTTACCCTTTCGGGTCCGGTTTCCGGGGTAACTTTTTGCGCTTTTGGGGGCAGTTTGGGGGCTGTATTTCTTGCTTTTGGGGTGTCCCGAAGTGTGGGTAATCCGGCGCCGGCGCCGGCTTTATTACTGGCCGGGGTTAGTTTGAGTTCCCTTTTTTCGGCCTTACTTTCGTTAATTTTAGTTTTGCATGATCGGGCTTTGCATCAGGTGTATTACTGGCTTTTGGGGAGTTTGAGCGGAGTTACCTGGGCTGGAGTGACGGCTTTGTTACCGGTGATGGGTATTGGGGGGCTTACGATATTTTTTTTGCAGGGTCCTTTGGATTTACTGCTTCAGGGGGAGGACACGGCGGAAAGTTTGGGAATATCGGTGGGGAAGATTCGGCTTTTGATTGCTGGGGGCGGAGCTTTAGCCGCGGCGGGCGCGGTTTCGGCTGGGGGGATTATTGGTTTTGTGGGGCTGATTGCCCCCCATGGGGCTCGTCTGCTGATAGGGCCGGCCCATCGGCGGCTGCTTCCGGCTTCGGCTTTATTGGGGGGGCTTTTGGTAATTCTTGCGGACCTTTTGGCTCGGAATGTGGCGGACAATTTTGAGCTTCCTATTGGGATTATAACTTCCTTGGGGGGTGCGCCCTTTTTCATTTATCTTTTGGCTCGGCATGGGCGGCGGGTTGGGGGGATCTGAGGCATGGTTCGGCTGGAGAATCTTAGGGTAGGTTTTAAGGGTCGGGTACTTTTAGGGGATTTGAATGTTACCTTTCCCGAGGGGGAGCTTATTGCTTTAGCGGGTCCGAATGGGAGCGGGAAGACGACCCTTTTGAAGACTATTGGGGGTTTAGCGTCTCCCCTTTTTGGGCGGGTGTGGGTGAATGCTATTCCTTTGGAGGGGATGAGCCGCCGGGATCGGGCGGCGGCGGTGGCCTTTCTTTTTCAGCGGGGTTCGGCGGATTGGCCCTTTACGGTGGAGGAATTGGTATTCCAGGGGCGGTATCCGTATCGGCGGATTTTCGGGGCTGATTCGGCGGAGGATCGCCGGGCTGGGGCGGAGGCGATTCGGGCCGCCGGGCTGGAGGGTTATGAACAAAGGGTAATCACGGAGCTTTCCGGCGGGGAATTTCAGCGGGTTTTGATTGCCCGGGCCATGGCTCAGGAGGCTCGGGTTCTTTTGCTGGATGAACCGGCCAATAATTTGGACCCTAAGTATCAGTATATGGTGATGAATCTGGTTAAAGGCCTTACGAAGACGGGCCGTACCGCTCTTGTTAGTATGCATGATCTTAACTTAGCGGGGCTTTACGCGGATCGAATTCTCTTACTAAGCCCCGGCAAGGTTGCCGGCTTTGGTCTTCCCGAAGAAATATTGCAGGAATCTCTTTTGGAGCAAGTTTTCGGCCTGCCCTTGAAAGTGTCTCCGCATCCCGAGGATTCCCGGTATCTTTCGGTATCCTTTCCGGCAAGGTAACTTGGGGACAGAAAAGATTTTTTCAGTGCCAGACAAAATCTTTTCTGCCATAGACAAAATCTTTTCTGCCACAGACAAAATCTTTTCCTGCCTAGACAAAATCTTTTCTGCCATAGACAAAATCTTTTCCGGCATAGACAAAATCTTGCGAGTGCCAGACATAGACTTACGGATGTCATCCGCAGGCTTGCGAGTGCCAGACACCGGCGGGCGAGGGTCAGTCCCAAACTTACGGATGTCATTCCCGGGCTTTTCAGTGCCAGACACCGGCTGGCGGAGGTCAGTCCCAAACTTAGGGATGTCATTCCCGGGCATTTCAGTGCCAGACACCGGCGGGCGGGAGTCAGTCCCAAACTTAGGGATGTCATTCCCGGGCTTTTCAGTGCCAGAC
>JAIRPY010000094.1 GCA_031256905.1 Spirochaetaceae bacterium | reverse complement strand
CCGGGGAAAGGTTTTAGGTTTTTAGCGTAATTTGTTTGCGCTCCAGAGTCGGGCGGTTTCGATTATAGTTTTTACGGCGGCGGTCATTTCTGGGACCGAGACCCATTCGGTGCAACTATGCCAATGGCGTCCGCCGGTAAAGATATTGGGGGTAGGGATCCCCAATTCGGTGAGCCGGGAGCCATCTGTACCGCCTCGGATTGGCTTGAGCCGCCAGGGTAGGCCTATGTTGGCGACGGCTTGTTTCAGAATATCGAGGACTTCCGGGCGGGCGTCGATTTTTTCTTTCATATTAAAATATTGGGGATGGGAATCTATTGCGATTTTGCCTCCCGGGAATTGGGCTTCCACGGCTTTGGCGAAGTGTTCCAGAGCGGTTACCCGGCCTTCTGCCTTTGCTCGGTCGAAATCTCGGATGTAGCATTCGAGGGAGGCCTTTTCCGGGGTTCCTTCGATAGCCATGGGGCAGTAGTAGCCGAAATAGCCGTCGGTGGCTTCCGGGCTTTCCGAGCGGGGGAGCATCGCGGCAAAGGAAGCCGCCATGAGCGCGGCGTTGGCCATGAGGCCTCGGGCGTAGCCTAAATGCATGACTTTTCCGGTGAAGCGGACATCGGCTTTGTAGGCGTTGAAGCATTCGGCTTCGATTTCCCCGGCGGGTCCGCCGTCTACGGTATAGCAAACATCTGCGGTGACGGCTTTTCGGGGAAATTCCGGGAGGCCCTTGCCGGTTTCCTCGTCCGGGGTGAAGATCACCTCGATTTTGCCATGGGCTATTTCGGGATGAGCTAGGAGGTACTCTACCGCGGTCATAATTTCCGCGATGCCGGCTTTATCGTCCGCGCCCAGCAGGGTTGTGCCGTCGGTGTGAATTATTGCCTTTCCGGTTTGGGCCGCGAGGTCCGGGTCTGTCCCGGGGTCCAGGGCGTAACCGTCTGCGAGGTCGATTTTCTTTCCGTTATAGGCCTCCACGAAGCAGGCCTGGACATTTTGCCCGGATACATCGTCGGCGGTATCCAGATGAGCCATGAAAGCCGGGATTGGGCGGTTTGAACAGCCCGGGCTTGCCGGAATTCGGGCGATGACGTAACATTTGGGGGTCAATTCCGTATCGGAAAGGCCCAGGCCCTGAAGTTCTTCGACTAAGGCTTTGGCCAGGTCCCACTGCCCCGGAGTAGACGGCGTTTCCAGAATATGCCGGTCGCTGGTGGTGCAATATCGGGTATAGGCTAAAAACCGCTGGACCACCCGGCGGGTGATAGCTGGATCATCCCATTTCATAGTTTCAGTATAGTTTTTTTCATCGTTTAAATCTACATCCAAAAATTGAGATAAAAAAATTGAAAAAAAAAATGAGATAAAAAAAGAAAAAAAATATTTCTCGATCTTGACATTTTTTTTCTTTCTTGTTATTTTATAAAATATACGTGGGCCGCTAGCTCAGTAGGTAGAGCAACGCCCTTTTAAGGCGTGGGTCGATGGTTCGAATCCAGCGCGGCTCAGAAGGCATGAGATACAAGTCTAAAAAACTCCTGAAAACCGGCGTTTTGCGAGACGCCGGTTTACTTTATTTTCAGGGAAATGTAGGAATTTAAGGATGAAAAAAATACTTTTCTGCCTGGGGATTGGGGTCTTCCTCGGATGCAACCCAAAAAACGACGAAAATACCGGGAAGTCCTCCGTCGCGGAAACCGATACCAGTTACGCCTTGGGCATGGCTATCGCCGCGGGATACAAAAATCTGATCGACAGTTTTGATTGCGATTTCGACGCCCTCGCTCAGGGATTTCGGGAATACAGCGAAGGCAAAAAAACTAAATTCACCGTTACCGAAGCCATAGAAAAGGCCAACGCAGTGTACAATAAAAGCATGGAGGTCCAATCAGAAGTGTATAAAGAAGAACAAGCCGCATTTCTAGCGGAAAACGCTAAAAATCCGGGAATTCAAATTACCCCCAGCGGTCTGCAATACGAAGTTCTCACCGAAGGCGCCGGCGCGAAACCGGGTCCCGCCGATACCGTATCAGTCCATTACCGAGGAGCCTTAAGCGATGGAACCGTCTTCGACAGCTCCTACGACCAAGGACAACCCATCGAGTTTCCATTACAGGGCGTTATCAAAGGCTGGACCGAAGGCATCCAGCTTATGGCGGTCGGCAGTAAGTACCGGCTGTTCATCCCGGCGGAACTCGGCTACGGAGCCCAAGGCGCGGCCGACGTCATTCCCCCCCACTCCGCCCTCGTATTCGAGGTGGAACTCCTCGATATTTTAAAATAAAAAAACGAAAAAAAAACGAAAAAAAGGAAAAGAAAATGACGAAAAGAATATTTTTAGGCTGTTTGATTTTTACCCTGGGATGGACCGTGTATTCCGAAGGAAAGCACGAGGGAAAATCTTCCCCCTCCGGCTCTTCGGCCGGGACTGGAAGTCCGGCCTCTTCCAGGGAGGCTTCCTCGGCCGTCCCTGCCTCAGCCGGGACCGAGGAAAAAGCCGCCTCGAAGGGCGACATCAGTTATGCTTTCGGCATGATGATAGGCTCAAACCTCAAAGAGCTGGCCCTTTCATTCGATTATAACGCTTTTATGCAAGGAATGCAGGAGGTCATCGAGGACAAAACCACCGCTTTGACCCTAGACGAAGCAATCGCTAAAGTGCAAACCGCTTACACCGAAGCCATGACCAAGCAAAACGAAGCGGCCCAGACAAAGGAAAAGACCTTTCTGGCGGAAAACGCGGAAAAACCGGGGATTCAGGTTACCCCCAGCGGTCTGCAATACGAGGTTCTCGCGGAAGGCGCCGGGGAAAAGCCCGGTCCTGAGGACACGGTCTTGGTGCATTACCGGGGGACCTTTATTGACGGAACGGTCTTCGACAGCTCCTATGATCGGGAAGAACCCACGGAGTTTCCGCTTTACGCGGTCATTCCGGGCTGGAGCGAGGGGGTTCAGCTCATGAATCCCGGGAGCAAGTACCGGCTGTACATCCCTTCGGAATTGGCCTACGGGTCCCAAGGCGGGGGTAATGTGATTCCCGGGTATTCAACCTTAATTTTCGAGGTGGAACTCCTGTCCATCGTGCCGGAGGATACCGAACCCGAATCGGACTTTGAGGAATGGCAAGATACCGAATCAGACTTTGAGGAATGGCAGTAGCCGATGCGTTTCTCTCAAACCTTCATTCCAACTTTGCGGGAAGTTCCGGCCGACGCGGTCATTCCAAGTCACCGGCTCATGTTTCGGGCGGGAATGTTACGTAAACTCGCCAATGGGCTGTTCGCCTATTTACCTTTGGGTTTACGGTCCTTCAGAAAAGTCGAACAGATTATCCGAGAAGAAATGGATGCCATTGGCGGTTTGGAAATAAAACCTACGGTAATAGTACCCGGGGATTTATGGAAAGAATCGGGCCGATGGGACGCGATGGGCGAATCCCTTCTGCGGGTGAAAAACCGTCTCGATGCGGATTTCGTGGTGTCCCCCACGGCGGAAGAAGTCTTTACCGCGATTGTTCGGGATGAGGTATCCAGTTACCGGCAGTTGCCCCTAACGCTCTACCAGATCAACACCAAGTATCGGGATGAAATCCGCCCCCGGTATGGAGTCATGCGGGGACGGGAGTTTGTCATGAAAGACGCCTATTCATACCATCCAAATGAGGCAAGTCTCGAGGAGACGTATCAGGCTATGGGCCAGGCCTACCGGCGGATCTTCAAGCGATGCGGACTTTCGGTCCTTCCGGTCCGGGCGGATTCCGGCGCGATGGGCGGTACCGGGTCCGAAGAATTCATGGTAGAAAGCGACATCGGGGACAATACCCTCCTCTTCTGCAAAACCTGCGAATACGCCGCAAATGTAGAAAAAGCATCCTGCCAGCCGGATTTTACCCTCCCCTCAGCAGAGGCGAAGAAAAATATTGAGAAAATTGATACTCCTTCGGTTAAAACCATTAACGAACTCTGCGCTTTCCTCAAAACCGATGCGAAAAATTTCATTAAGACTCTCATCTACAAAGCTCTGAATGTGGAACTGGACCTTTCCGAAACGCCCGGCGGAGAAAAACTCGAAAAGCGGAAGCCCAGGGCGGACGCGCCGGAAGTCTATCCCGAAGCCTTTTTTGCAGTGGCCATCCGGGGCGATTTGGATGTAAACGAGGTGAAACTCGCGGCGGTTCTCAAAGCCTCGGAAGTTGCCCTGGCCCCGGACGCCGAGGCGGAACGGCTCACCGGCGCGCCCCTGGGGTTTGCGGGTCCTGTGGGGCTTACGAAAATTCCGGTTATCGCGGATACGACCGTAACCGCCATGCAGGATGCGATCACCGGCGGATTGGCTCGGGATGTTCACTATACCCATGTAGCTTACGGCCGGGATTTTACGTCTTGGCGTACCGCCGATCTGCGTATTGTCCGGGCAGGAGATCGGTGCCCCCAGTGCGGCGGCGAACTCTACGAAAAAAAAGGCAACGAGCTGGGGCATATTTTCAAACTGGGCTATAAATATACCCAAGGGATGCAGGTCCGGTATCTGGATGAAAACGGCAAAAGTCAGGTTCCCACGATGGGCTGTTACGGCATCGGGATCGACCGGACCCTTGCGTCGATTATCGAAGAACATCACGACGATGCAGGCATTATATGGCCCTCCTCGGTGGCGCCGTACCAGGTTCTCATCATTCCGGTCAAGTACGAAGGCGAGATGCAAGCCGCCGCAGACAAGCTGACCGCAGAGCTGGAACACGCCGGCATCGAGGTTCTGCTCGACGACCGCCCGGAACGGCCTGGGGTCAAATTCAAAGACGGAGACCTCATCGGCCTTCCGTATCGGGTTGTCGTCGGAGACAAAAATCTTGCCGGGAATTGCGTCGAAATAAAACCCAGAAATGCAAAAGAAAACCGCCTCGTGTCCCTCCACGAGGCCCCTCAAGAACTAATTACCCTAATCCGCAAGGATCTTTTAAACTAAAGCATTTCTGCAAAAAAATTAAAGCAGATTTCCGCATAAAACCTTTTCCATGGTGGAGGTTTTAGATGGAAAAAATTCTTTTCATCGGATTCTTGGCATTCTGGTTTTTGGGATGCGAGACATCGGAAAAGTTAGAAAACTTTGAAAAAATGCGGATCATTACCTGGAATATGCAGGCCCTTTTTGACGGACAAGAAACCGGGAGAGAATATGACGATTATCGCGCTTCCGCAGGCTGGACCGAGGAAAAGTACCGGGGAAGACTGAACACTTTTGCCCTGGGGCTTAAAAAAATAAGCGACCCTCCGCCGGACATTCTGGGGCTGATCGAAATCGAAAACTCCCAAGTTCTGGCAGACCTGGCGGAAGCCTTTGAAAAAAGCGGGAAAAATCCGTACAACTGGCGTTTTTTCGGCGCAAATCCCGGCGGAGCCTTGGGCCTCGGCGTGTTGAGCCGCATCCCTTTTGAAGGGACCTTCCTTCATTCTATCACGATAAACGGAGAAACTCCGCCCCGGCCCCTGCTCGAAATATGGTTTCGGGTCAAAGACGCTCCGTTTGTCTGCTTTGTGTGCCATTGGAAATCGAAACTTGGAGGAGATGATGAAACCGAAACCCTGCGGAAAGCCTCGGCCCGGCTTATTTTGCGGCGGCTTCGGGAATTGCGGCAGGAATATCCGGCTATACCGGTGATTATCCTAGGGGACCTCAACGAAAATTACGATGAATTTTACCGCAAAAGCCCGCGGGTCCTCGCGCTCCTGCCGGACGATCCGGAGGCCGCGGAACTCGCCGGCTCCGCTCAGTCGGATTTTCTCATCCTCAGCCGGAAAACTCCGCCGGAACCGGAACATTTTCCCGAAGACTCGCTGGTTTTCTATTCTCCTTGGAGCGAAATATCAGATGCCGGGTCCTATTATTTCCGAGAGGCTTGGGAAAGGATTGATCACTTTCTGTTGTCGCCCGGGCTCTTCGACGAAACCGGCTGGGAGTTCAGCGACTGCCAAGTCGTCCAGGAAGAGGCCTTTCTCAAAGCCGATAAACCCTACGGGTATAATCCCCGTACCGGCGGCGGCGTAAGCGATCATCTTCCCTTGCTTTTAACCCTTACTTTGCGTTAGAATATTTTTATTTTAAAAAGTTTTTAAAAATGTATTTTTCAAAAGAGAAAAATTTAAGAAATTTCTTGTATATTTTGAAGAGCCGTGGTACACTTTATTTATGGTAGAGAGTACCCTAATCGACGCATTGAATTTTAACGCCCGGAATTTGGCGATCCGGTGGAAAGAGAAGATTCGGAAGGCGGAACAGCTGAAACACTACAACGCCTTAGACGACAAGGCCCTCATCGACATGAACAGTGCGTTGTATTCCCTGGTCGCCCGGACGATAGACCGGGGGTTAGACCGTTCCGGAGTGGGCAATTTCTTCGTGGTCCTTGGGAAAGAGCAGATGCGGCATAATTTCCCGGTCTCAGAAACCCTCTATGGAATAAGCCTGGCGGAGCAAATCGTCATCGAATACATTATGTCCGATTTCGTCCATGACAACCCGATGCAGATGTACGCCGCTATCGGGGTGGTTAGTAAAGTCGCGGAATTTTTCGTCCTCGGATGCTTCTACACGACCAAAGGCTTCCTCGAAGAAACCTATACGCACATGAACAAAAAAGACGCGGTTTCAGAAACTTTGCTGAAAAAGTATTTTAAAGACGATTTTTTCTTTAAAGATAACGAACTATCCTGATTTTTCTAAAAAAATTACATTTTTTCTCTTTTAAATAAAGAAAAGAAGGGCTTGATCAATTCCATAATATGTAGTATGTAAGATCCATCATGGATATAAAAGAATCCCTGACGGAATTCAAAACGGTTTTTTCCATACCCCTCCCCGAGGGAATGTCGATTACGTTTCTCGGCAAAACCGTAACCGCCCTGGATATAAACGAAACCATCGTTGTGTCTTGGGTTGTTATGGGTATTTTGATCCTTGCCGGGGTCCTCTTAACCCGCAAAATGCAGGCCGTGCCGAAAGGACCCCAAATATTCCTCGAAGGGGCTGTCGAATTTCTTAACTCCTTTTCGAGTCAATACTTCGGACATCGGGCTAAAACGTATGGACCCTATATCGGCACAATATTCCTCTTCCTGCTCATTGCAAATATCATCCCGGCGATTTCGCCCCTTTCGATTTCCGCTTTCCACATCAATGCGCCCTTCGAGATCAAGCCTCCCGGGAGGGATATAAACTTTACCGCCGCCCTCGCGCTCCTGTCGATCCTGCTGGTTCTTTTCGGGGGCCTGAAAGCCCGAGGCCTGAAAGGTTGGGTCCGTAAACTCTTCCAGCCCGCCCCGATGATGCTTCCCTTCAACCTTTTGGAATATATTGTCCGCCCCTTGTCCCTGTGTCTACGGCTTTTCGGCAATATCCTCGGAGGGTTTATTATCATGCTTCTCGTCGAAGACGCTCTGCCGATTCCTATTGCAATCCCTACGGCTTTGTCCATATACTTCGACTTTTTCGACGGCCTGATTCAGGCGGTGGTGTTTTCCTTCCTTACTACATTGTTCATCTCAGAAGCGGTGGAAGAATGATGCAGGAATTTAAAGCGGCTTTAGAGAATATGATCCTCTCGCCTTCGGGCTGGCGGGGAGTCTTCGCCAGCGATGACGCAAAGGAAACCGCCTGCCGGGAGGAAAGTAACAGCCCGAACATTTCCGAGTCCCATGCCCTCATGGCCTTCTGCGCCGCCAAGGTGTTCGCGGACTGCCTGAAGCGCGATACGGACCATCCGACGATTATCGTCGGGATGGATACGAGACCCACAGGACCGGCCATCGCGGATGCAATGCTTCGGGCCTTCGCCGCCGAAAATTGCCAAGTAAGATTTGCCGAAATAACCTCAGCCCCGGAGATTATGGCGTACGCCCGAAGCGCGGAATCCGCCTGCGGCTTTGTGTACATTTCGGCAAGCCATAATCCTATTGGGCATAACGGGCTTAAATTCGGGCGGATTGACGGCGGAGTTCTGTCGGCCGAGGAAGCGTCCAAGCTGATCGCTGATTTTCGGGCCTTCACCGCCGACCCGGACCGGGTTGCCCGGCTCCCGGCTTTGTCTGCTCCGACTCCCATCCCGGACGTGTACGCCGAGGCGCCGGCGGTAAAAAAAGAAGCCTACGCCGCATACCTTAATTTCACCAAAAAGGTGGTTTTCGGAGTTGAAAAAACCCTTTCTCAAGCTCTAATCGAAGGATTGCAGAAAAAACCTCTGGGAATTGCGGTGGATTTTAACGGTTCTGCCCGGACTTTGTCTATTGATCGGGAATTTTTTGGGGAATTGGGCATTCCGGTGTACGCCATAAACGATACCCCGGGGGGTATCGCGCACAAGATTGTGCCTGAAGGAGAGGCCCTAGAACCTTGCCGACGGTTTCTTGAGGAAACTCATCAGACGCATCCCGAAGTTATTTTAGGCTACGTGCCTGACTGCGATGGGGATCGGGGCAATCTGGTCATCTGGGACGAAGCCGCCGGAAAAGCCCGGAGCCTTGAGGCTCAGGAAGGGTTTGCCCTGGCGTGTGTCGGAGAGTTTGCCCATCTGGTCTGGACCGGAGAGCTTGCCCCGGACGGCACCGCCGGGAAAAAAGTTGCGGTGGCGGTAAACGATCCGACATCCCTGCGGATCGACCGGATCGCGCAGGCTTTCGGGGTTTCGGTGTTCCGGGCGGAAGTCGGGGAGGCTAACGTGGTCGGCCTTGCCCGCCGCCTGCGGGAACAAGGCTGGACCGTGCGAATTTTGGGAGAAGGCTCTGCCGGAGGCAACATAACGCACCCATCGGCTGTCCGGGACCCGATTAACACGGTTATGGCTATTGTAAAACTCTTGACCCTTCGGGGCGGGGACGGGCGCGAAGGCTTTTTCGATATCTGGCGGCGTCTTTCTCATCAAAATGGGTATCCGCGGGATTTTTCTCTTTCCGACCTCCTTGATTCCCTTCCCAAGTTTACTACCACAGGATCGTACACGCCGGAAGCGGCTTTGCAGGTAAGAACGAGGGATCATACCGGGTTAAAAGACCGCTATCAGACAATATTTTTGCGCTCTTGGGAGGAACGAAAGGAAGAACTGCGAGTTCGGTACGGCATAAACGGTTGGACCCCGGCGTGTTACAACGGAATGGAAGAACGCCGGGGAATTACCCGTTTCGGGGAGGCCGGCAAAGGGGGGCTTAAGATCGCATTCTGCGGGGATGCGGGCCGGGAAAAAGCATGGATTTGGATGCGCGGTTCCGCGACGGAACCGGTATTTCGGGTTATGGCTGATGCGGAAGGTTCTGATACGGCATTGGAACGGGACCTCATCGAGTGGCAGAGGCGTATGGTTATCGAAGCGGATACGCTCAAATAGCTTCGATACAAAAGGAATAAAACATGGGCATACGGGGCGAGTTATATTCGACAAAAGTGCAGTTACAGAATAGGACCTATTTCTTCAATGTGAAAGAGAACCGAATGGGCGATTTATATCTTAACATTGTGGAGAGTAAAAATCGGGGGGAAGGCGGCGGCGGTTTTGAACGGCAATCGGTGATCCTTTTTGCCGAGGACCTAACGGAATTCCTTGGGGGATTTGATGAATCCTTGCAGGTATTGGAACGATATGTCCGGGAACGAAAACGAAATCGTTCCGCGTTATTTCGGGTGGACCGGGACTATAAGGAAGAGCCGGCCTACTCTGACGCCGGACCTGGCGAAGGTTATAAGTCCGGGGACGGCCCTTACAAAAAATATCAAGAAACTTCCAGCGATGGACAATACCAGAACCGTTCCGTGCGGGTGGTCCGCCGGCATAATCAGAACCGCTGGGAACATTAAAGTTTGCGCCATCCTCAAACGTTGCGGTTGAGGATGCTCTAGACGTTTAGGTAGCGATCCACAAAACCTTTGGAAAAGGAGCAGGTTCATCTGCTTCGATGCCTGAATCCTCGGAAAAAATATATACCCTACAGTAAATTTTCTCTATATATCAGTCCTGAATGTTCCATGAATTATTTTTTCTTCGGTTGTATGACCCCTTGCTAAGATCGATGGGCCTTTAACCTGGGGGCAGACATTTTTTTCAAAAAGAAAAAGAAAAATAGCCATTAGGGTGTAGTCCGTTCAAAACAGCTATGAGTACACTTTTAATTACTGATGTATTTATAGGAGATTTTTTATGAATCCTTGTTGTCAATCCAGTATTATAAACCGCCGGGAAGTGGAGCCCTTACTGATGAAAGCCTCTAAAGTGATGACTTCTTATCAGCGGGCGGCGGACTGCTCCGTGGCTTTGATGGACCACAGCGGCAATCCTCTGAAGATTGTGCCTTATAAGGACCGAACATTTTTCTGCGAACTCTGCCGCAAGCACAGCCAGGACGCGCCTCGGGACTGGGGAAATTGGGAATATCCCTGCAATCCCATGCACTCGGAGAGTATGTTCGAAGCCCACCGAAACGGCGGGACCTACATTTACACCTGCGAACTGGGATTGATCTTCTGGATCAGTGTGATCTACGCGGGGGGACGGTTCATCGGGGCCTTGAACGCCGGACAGGTACTGCACGTAGACCCCCAGGAAGTAATCCGGCGGATTCTTGTCCTCAGCAAAGGCGCGGTGACCGAGACCGAAGCTCTCAAGTATGCCGCGCAAAGCCGGTCCCGAACGTATGAGGAGATAAAAGCTCTCGCCCAGATGCTTGGGTTTTGCGCGGAACAAATTTCCGGTATGAAACAGCCGAATCCGAAGCAGACCGGGCTGTCCAAAGAAAATGAAAACTTCGCCCGGATGTATAAAAAACCCGGGGTTCCGGCGGGGCCGGGGAAGGCGGCCAAGGGAAAAAAGCAGGATCATCCTTTGGATAAGGAGCGGCTTTTGCTTGCCGCGCTGAGGCGCGGAGATTACGATAATGCCCGGAAGATTCTGCATGAACTTCTGGAGGGCATTGGCGCGGCTAATCCGGGGAATGTGGATTTTATGCAACTTCGGGCTATTGAATTGGCGGTGATGCTTTCCCGGGAGGCCCTCAGCGCGGGACATACCAAGGAATCCGCCGAGTACCGGACGGCCCTCGAAGTCAATAACCGGTATTTCAAGAAGATTCAGGAATCCAAGAGCGTCTCGGAAATTATGCACATCCTGGGGGGCATCATAGACTGCATTGGAGGGCGCATTTTTTCGTTTCAGGGGGTCCGGCACGCGTCCGCGTTGCGGAAGGCCGAGCGGTATATTTGGGAACATTACACCCGAAAACTCAGTTTGCAGGAAATCGCTGAGGTTTCGGGACTGTCGGCGTCCTATTTTAGTAGTATATTTAAAGAAGAAATGGGAGAAAACCTTTCCGGTTATCTGAACCGACTGAGGGTGGAAAAGGCGGCGGCCCTGCTTTCTGAAACGGATCTGCCTTTAAGCGAAATATCCGGCGCCTGCGGTTTTGAGGATCAAAGCTGGTTCTCGAAGATCTTCAAAAGTTACCTCGGAGTGAGTCCTGGAAAATACCGGGAATCCGGGGGGTACTCGCCGATTGTCAAAATAAAACCGGCGTATTACAATAAAGTACAATACAAGAAGGAAGAAAGTATATATTATTAAGACAGTGAGGGGTCAGCTCGTATGAAAGAAAAAAAAGAAAAAAGCAACGTCAACGCCTCAAGCCGGACTGATCCTATCTTGCTCAAGGCATACAAAATGTTGACCGTATACGCAAAAGCCACGGGCGCGCTTGCCTGCGTCGAGGATCATACTTATCTGCCTATTCCTGAGGCGGTCAAGGATGGGGTTTGGACGCCCTGCCTTTACTGCATGAAGCATCGAGGGGGAGTGGAGCCCGAGGTTGCCCAGGATTTTTCGGCGGGTCCCTGCGCGGAAATGCACATCAACGGGATCAAGGAATCGAACCGGTTCCGGGGGTCCCATATATACATGTGCGAGTTGGGTTTTATGTTCTGGACCAGCCCGGTATATGCGGAGGACCGGTTTGTCGGATCCTTGGTGGGGACCGGTTTTTTGGGAATCGACCCTAAGGAAACCGCAGACCTCATGTATCAGATGGGGGGCGGAAACGTTTCGATAGAAGAAATTCGGGAGAAAGTAGCCCGGTTTCCCAAAGGCGATTCGGACCGGATTAAAGCTCTGGCGGAACTGATGCTGATTTTGGCGGAATCCCTGTCCGCCGGAAGCGAAGAGTATTACAAAACCATGAAACGCCGCGCCGAACAGCAGACAGATTTATCCGCGAAGATTCAGGAACTGAAGGAGCAGTATCCTGCGGGATCCCCCTTGCCGGATTATCCTTTGGACAAGGAACGGATGTTACTGTCCGCGCTCCGGCGGGGGGATAATGATACGGGCCGGCGCATCCTTAACGAGCTTTTGGCGGTTTTGCTCTTCGCCAATCCGGATCAGTTTCGGTACATCCAGTTTCGGGCTATAGAGCTTGTGGTTCTCTTGTCCCGAACCCATGCGGCTTCAGGCACCACGGAAAAGATTCTCCTGGAAACCAACAACGAGCATCTAAAACGGATTCAAAGGGCCCAAAATGTGGAAGAATTAACCGACGTGCTCCACAGCATTGTTGAACGCATGGCCGGGCAGATCTTTTCGTTCCACGGGGTGCGGCACGCGTCGGCTCTGCGGAAAGCCGAGCGGTTCATTTGGGAAAACTACACCCGGAAGATCAGTCTGCAAGAAATTGCGTCGGCTTCGGGTTTGTCCGCGCCCTATTTCAGCACGATTTTCAAGGAAGAAATGGGGGAAAATCTGTCGAGTTACCTCAACCGCATCAGAGTCGAAAAGGCCAGCCGGATGCTCACCGAAACGGATCTTTCGCTCAGCGAAATCGCGGGGTCCTGCGGTTTTGAAGATCAAAGCTGGTTTTCCAAGACTTTTAAACATTACATCGGCGTAAGCCCGGGAAAATACCGGGGACAGGGCGGAATGGCGCAGGAGATCTCGGAACACAACTTTTCCCTCGCCTGCCGCAGACTCATCAAGGATGAATAAAAGCCGCAAACTAAGGAAAACGGCATAAAAAACAAGGAATGGGAATGCTTGAATTGCAAGAAATTGCCCGGACCCTGCAGTCCGGGAAAGCCCAGGAGATGATGAGCCTGATTTCCCGGGCCATCGCGGAGCAGTACCCCGTCGGGGACATCCTGAAACACGGGCTTATTCCTGGCATGGCGGAAGTGGAACGCCGGTACCGGAAAAACGAAATTTTCATCACCGAAGTGCTGATTACCGCCCGGGCTTTAAATCTCGGAATCCGCCAGCTTCAACCCTATCTTGAAGCCTGCGAATCCCCGCAAAAGGGAACCGTGGTAATCGGCACGGCTAAAGGAGACATTCAGGAAATAGAAAAAAATCTAATAGGAGTAATGATGCGGGGCCTAGGCCTGCGGGTAATCGACTTAGGCGCGTCCGTCCCAAGCGAACGGTTCATCGAAGCCGCAGAACGAGAACACGCCCGGATAATCGTCTGCACCGCATCGCTCACCACGACAATGCCCCACCTAAAAGCCCTAACCCAAGCCGTGGCCGACGCAAAATTGCGAGAAAAAGTAAAAATTATGATCGGCGGCGCGCCGGTAACAAAACACTACTGCGAGGCTATCGGCGCGGATATGTACGCCCAAGACGCGGTATCCGCCGCGGAAATCGCAGAAGCTTATTGCAACCCCCAGACGAACACCCCGGGGGTAAAGGGTTAGACGTCTCCGGGCGGCGTCAGATCGACCAATCGCTTTACCGCGTTTAGTATATTTTCATAGCCCGTACAGCGGCAGAGATGCCCGGAAAGAGCTTTCCGCAGTTCCTCTTCGGTGTAGGCCCCGCCCCGCTGAACAAGCTCCTGGGCGGTCAAAAGAAATCCCGGGGTGCAGAATCCGCACTGCACGGCTCCTTCCTCGATGAAGGCCTGCTGAACTTCCGAAAGGCCGCCGTCAAGCCGGGTAAGGCCTTCAACGGTGAGAATCTCCCGGCCCTCCGCCCACACCGCAAGGTAAATGCAGGCGTTAACGCTTTCCCCATCGACCAGGACCGTACAGGCCCCGCATTCTCCTACTTCACAGCCCTTCTTTACACTGGTAAGGCCGAACTCATCCCGGAGCATATCCGCCAGGGACATCGTGACATCTACCCGGGCTTCTGCGGGTCTTCCGTTTATTACGCATCGCATACGGAGCTTCCTGCGGCGCGGATTGCCTGGGCCAAGGCTCGGTTTGTCAATTCTTCTGCCAAGTGGAGCCGGAATTCTTGGGTTCCCCGCCAGCTTGTACGGGGGTTTATTGCGTTTCGCACGGCTTTGCCGAGGGAGGCTCCTTCGGAGAGGGGCTTTCCTCGGATGACGTTTTCGGCGGTTCGGGCTCGCAGAGGCACGGGGCCTGCCACGCCGTAAGCCGCCCGTACATCCCGCAGGATACCGGCTTCAAGCCTGACATTTACCGAACAGCCCAAGATCGCAAGATCCATAGCGTTTCGCCGGGCGTATTTGAGACTGCACCCGTGGTATCCTTCCCGGTTTTGCTTGGGGATGAGGATTGCGGTGAGGATTTCGTCCCGGGCGAGGGCGGTTTTCCCCGGGGCGAGGTAATGGTTTTCGATGGGGATCTGGCGGATTCCGGCGGGACCGGTATATTCAAGGATCGCATCCCAAGCGAGGAGGGTTGGGGCGGTATCTGCGGAGCTGGCGCCGTTACAGATATTGCCGCCGATGGTGCCGACGTTGCGGATTTGGGGTCCTCCTACGAATTCTGCGGCTTCGGCCAGGGGCGGAATGTGCCGGCGGATCAGGGGGTCCCGGACGAGATGGGAAAAAACCGTGAGGGGTCCGATTCTGAGGGTTTCGTCGGCCTCGAGGGAAACTCCCCGCAGATTCAGGATGCCCCGGAGGCTCACCAGCTCGCAATTTGGGAGCCCTCCCTTCCGGATGCGGATCAGCATATCACTGCCTCCAGCGATAATGTACGCCCGGGGATGCTCTTGCAACAGAGCAATCGCCTGCGGCACGGTTTCGGCCTCGTACAAAGCGGTAATATCATACATACTTGTAGTATAGCATAAAGCGGTACTTGCCATTCGGGTATATTTTTAGTATGAAAGAGGAATACGATGAGCAGAAAATTTGACGGGGTCGCGTTTGATTTGGATGGGACCCTCTATCCGAATTACCGGTTTTACCTGCCTCTGATTCCTTTTATCGTCAAAGAGCATCGTCTGCTCTTTGCCTTGGGGAAAGCCCGGACTATCCTTAGAGGCGGCCCGTTCCAGAGCGGAGATTCGGATACCTTTTACGATAAGCAGGCCCGTATTATGGGGACCCTTCTCCGGGCGGACCCGGGCTGGGTGAAGCAAAAAACCGAAGACCTCATTTATCGGGGCTGGGAGCCTCTTTTCAAGCGCATCCGGCTTTACCCGGAATTGCGGGAAACCCTGGAGGCTATTCGGGGCGCGGGCCTAAAGCTGGGGCTTCTTTCGGATTTTCCCCCGGAGACGAAACTTGAAAACCTGGGTCTTGGGGGTTATTGGGATGCGGTCCTCTGCTCTGAGCAGATTGGCGCGCTTAAGCCGGCGCCGGCTCCGTTTCGGGCGTTGACGGCCCGCTTGGGAATTCCGGAGGATAGACTGCTGTACGTTGGCAACAGCGTGAAATATGATATAATGGGAGCTAAAAACGCGGGGATTTGGGCCGCGTTGATCGCGCCTTGGTTTAGGAAAGGCCGTGTTGGAAACGCGGATTTTATATTTTCTCGGTATTCCGCTTTACGGGAGTATATTAAGGTATAAGTATGGATATTTTTTCTGAAATTTTTTCCCTGGGGAACATAGCGACCCTCGGCATTGTGGGGATGGTTCTCTTTTTGTACCGCCAAATCGATAAACACAGCCAATCCATGCAGAAAATCCAGCAGTACGCTACGGAACTCAAGGAGGAACTCACCGAATTTGTCGCGGAAAAAGAAGGGGCCGTGAAAGATTACAGCATTTCCCTGGATGTGCAACAGAAAGCCGCGAAGGAACTGATGCGCCGTCTGCAAATTACCGACGAAGAACTCGCGGCAAAAGCCGCCGCGGTGACCCGCATCGATGAACGCCTCAACGGATACGACGTTTCCCTCAAGGAACTCATCGAAATGAGCGTCCGGGTCCAGGAAAACCTCAATCGCATTCGGGAAGAATCCGTATTCGTCGAAAAAGTCAATAAACGAGTCGCGGACAGTAAAGAAAAATTCGAAGCCCTCGAGCAGGGGCTGGCCGAAGTGGAACAACGGTTCGCCGCAGAAAACGCCGCCGCGCTGGAAGATATAGCCCGGCAGGTCCTGGCTTCCGCGGCGGATCAGGTGAATACCCTGCGGTCCGACGCGGAACAGGCGGAACGCCGAATCGCCGAAGGCAAAGAAGCCATCGAACAAGCCGAGCAAAGCCGGATCGAGCGCATCGACCGGGATATGAATTTCATCAGCCGCAGTCTTAATGACGCCCTCGAACAAGCCGCGGTTCGGGCGGATAACATGGAAAACGCCGCGCTTCTCAAACTGCGGGAACAAGCGGTAGAACGCATCGAAATGTTGCAGACCGCCATCGAAAAGGACCTCGACGCCCACCTCGAATACGCCCGGACCCAGCTCAAAGAAACGCAAAAACTCGTCACCGACTGTAAAGAAAGCTGGAAAACCGACGCTTCCGAATTGGAAAATCAGCAGAATCTTTTTAAAGAAGAATGGAACCGGGATCTTCAGGACCTTCAGGAACGCCTCGAGGCCCAGCGGAGCAGTTGGGAAATGACCGTGGAATCGGAAAATGAAAGGATGAAACGTTTTCTCGAGGACCTGAAAAATATAGCCGACGAATCCCGGGAAAATACCACAGCCCAAACCGCTATGCTGGAAGAACACATCGCCGAGGTTAAAAAATCTGCGGATTCAAGAATCGAGGATCTGGAAAAACGTTTCGCCGACCGGATGCAGACCCTGGACCGGCAAATCCTCGAAGCCAACGAAGAACGCATCGCAAGCTGGAACAAACTTACTATGGAAGGAGACGCGAAAACCCGGCAGGTTCTCGCGGACCTTGAAGCCGCCTCCGGGGAAATTAAAACCCATTTCACCGCGGAAACCGACGCTATGGAACAACGGCTCCGGGACCTGGAGGAAAATATTGATGCTTCCCTGGGAGCTTTGCGGAATCAGATTGGAACCGAGGGAAAAACCATCGAGGAACGAATTTCCCAAAACGCCGCAGACCGCTTTGAACAGTGGAATCAGCGGGTGGAAGAACGGGATGCCGCCTCGAGTCGAATTCTTGAGGAAATGCAGACCTCCCTTGGGGCCTTCAAAACCGAATTCGGCGGCGAAACCCAAAGGATAACGGAAAAATTAAACAAACTCCGGGAAGATATGGACGAAAATATCCAGCAAATGCAGGATACGATGCTGAACGCCGCCGCCGAAACCCAAGGACGCATCGCCGAGGAAATGACCGCAGGCCTCGACCGATGGAAAGAAGCCGCGGCCGAAGGCGACGAACGATCCCGTCAGCTCCTCCGGGACCTCGAAAACGCCGGAGCGGAAACCGAAAAGTATATGGCCAACGAAATAGAACAGATGAACCATCGGCTTGACGGGATTCAAACTAAAATCGACGAACTTATCGGACATATCGAAAATGAGGTCAGCGAAGCCGAAGAACGGGCCCTGGCTATTGCAGATTCGGAACTCGAAAAATGGAAACAAGCCGTCGAAGAAGCGGAAGGTAAGGCGAAACAGATCATTTCCGTGCTGGAAACTTCCCTCGAAGACACGCAAAATCAAATTTCTAGGGAAATCGCCGGGGCCGGCAAGCAAATCGAAGGACTGAAAAGTAAATTAGACGCCACTTCATCCCATATCGAAGTAGAATTGGTCAACGCCGTCGCCAGCGCAAAAGAAGAAGGACTTCTGCGGGCCGACGAAGAACTGGAACGCTGGAAACAAGCCGTGGAAACCCAAAACGGCCTCGCCAAAGACCTGCTTGCAAATATTGAAACCGCGGCCGACGAAGCAAAACAGCAGGCCTCCGAAGGCATCGCTGAAATCACGGAAAGACTTGAAGCGCTGCAGACAAAACTTGACGAAACCGCCGGGCATATCGAATCCGAACTGACGCAGGCGTGGGATAACGCGCACGATCAAGCTTCGGCCGCCGCGGAAACCGAACTGGAACGCTGGAAACAAGCCGTGGAAACCGAGGAAGTAAAGGTTCAAAACGTTCTTGCCAGCCTTGAACTTTCCCTGACAGATACAAAAGAACGGATTTCCCAGGAAATCCTCGGAGGAACCGGGCAGATCAACGCGCTCCAGACCGAACTCAACGAAGCCGCCGCTCATATCGAAGATCGGATTCGGACCGCCATAGCCAGCGCGCAGGAACTCGCGTCCGCGGAAGCCGCCGGGGAACTCGATAAATGGAAAGCCGCCGCGGAAGAACGGGACGCCCAGGTTCGGGCCGCCCTCGCGGACTTGGAAGCCGCCCTCGCCAGCGCGGAAGCCCAAGCCGCAGAAATCGCGGACGCCAAACTCAGCCAGTGGAAACAGCATCTTGAAACCAAAGACGCCGAAATCCGGAAGGGCCTTGCGGGGATCGAAACCTTTTTCACCGCAGAACTCGACAAATGGAAGCAGACCGTCGAGACCGAGGATGCCCAACTCCGCTCCCAGTTGGCCGAGTTGGAAACCTCTTTGGAAGACACGGAACTCGAAATTACCAGTGAAATCGCAAACGCCCAGGGACGAATCGAACATTTGCAGAGTAAAATCGACGAAACCTGCGATACTATCGAGTCGACCATGACTAATACCCTACAGTCTGCGGAAAAACGCGCCGCGGAAACCGCATCTCAGGAACTTGCCAAATGGAAGCAGACCGTCGAGACCGAGGATGCCCAACTCCGCTCCCAGTTGGCCGAGTTGGAAACTTCTTTGGAAACCTCGAAACGCCGGATTTCCGAAGAAATCCGGGAAACCGCCGGGCAATTCGAGGAACTCCAGACGAAGATCAACGATACGGCCAGCCGGGCCGAGCAGATTATAAACGAGGGCCTCGGGTCCGCGGAAAAACGCGCCGAAATGGCCTGGACTTCCGCTCTGGAAACATGGAAACAGACAATCCTAGCCGAAGAAGAGAAGGTTCGCGCTCTGCTTGACCGGATCGCCGAGGAATCCGCCCGGGCCGAGGGCCGATTCGATGAAGCTCAAACGCAAATTACCGCCGCGGCGGATCGCATCGCCTCAACGATGGAAAACGCGGTCCGGGACGCGGAGGAAAAAGCCCAATCCCTAAGCAATCGCGGACTGGAACGCTGGAAAGAAACCGCGGAAGAAGGAGACCGCAAAGCTCGTCAGCTTCTCGGAGAGTTGGAAGCCGCATACGCCGAAAACGAGGGCCGATTCGACGGCATTCAGTCAAAAATTCAGGAAACCGCCGATCAAATCGAAGAGCTTCTAACCAGAGCCGCGGCCGAAGCAGAAGAAAAAGCCCAATCCCTGAGCGATCAGGGGCTGGAACGATGGAAACAAGCCGGAGAAACCGGAGAGGCCCAAGCCCGTCAGCTTTTGGCCGAACTGGAACGAGTTTCCAGGGAGACTAAACAGCGCGTTTTTGACGAAATCGCCGAAGCCCAAAGGCAGTTTGAGACGTTACGCGGGAATCTTGAAACCCTCAGGGCAAACATTGAGAACCAGATGCTCCAAACCGTAAAGTCCGGGGAGGAAAAAGCCGCCGCCCTGGCCGGCGCGGGGCTGGAACAGTGGAAACTCAGTATGGACGCCGAGAACGAAAGGACCCGCTCCCTTCTGCGGGAGTTGCAGGACGCCTCGGCCGAGAGCGCGGTATCGTTGGCGGAATTGGAGGACCGGCTCCGGCGGGGCCGGGAAGACCTCGAGCGCGCCGGAGCTGAGGAGAACGCCCGCCGACTTGAGGCTTGGAAACAGGCGGCCTCTGCGGAGGACGCGGAGATTCGGCGGGTTATGGCTGAAACTGAGGCTTTCTGCGCGGAGGCGGAACGCCGCATTACCGCCGGGCTGGCCTCCGAGGAGGAGCGGTTTACAGGCATCGAGGACCGGCTTAATCAAGCGCAGGCTTTACTGGAAAACGAGATGGCCCTGGCGGTTGTCAAAGCCAAAGAGAAAGCCCTGTCTGCCGCAGGCGAAGAAGAAGCCAAAATGCGCCGGCAATTTGCGGAGTTGGAATCCGCTTTTGGGAATCTGCGGAATCAGCTTTTCCAGGACCTTGAATCTGCGGAATCTCGCCTCGCCGAGGTGGGAACGAAAATTGACGATACCGCATCCCGGGTCGCCGGGGAGCTGGCAGAAGCGGCGGCCGCCGCGGAAGAGCGGGCGAAGGGCCTGGCCGGAGAAGAACTGGCTAAGTGGAACGCTCAGATTGAGGCCCTAGGGCAAAACCTCGCCGAAGCCCGGCAGGAAGCGGAACGCGCCGGGGCGGATCTCCGGACCCGGCTGGAACACCAGGCCCGGGAAACGGAACAGCAGGCTTTGCAGGCCCTGGACGCCCGGTTTGAGCAGTGGAAGTCGATCAGTGAAGCCGAGGAAGCGAAGGCCCAAGGTTTACTTTCTTCTCTTGACGAATCTTCTTCTGCGATGGAACAACGTATAGCGGCTTTAGGTTCTCATTTTGACGATGCTATGGCCGCGCTGGAAACCAGTTTGCGGTCTGCCGCGGATTCGGTGGAGCGCAGAATTTTGGAAGAAACCGAGGCCAAGTTTGAGGAGTATCAGACGGCTCAGGGGGAGCATTTTAAACGGCTTGAGACTCTTGCGGATGACGCTTCGGGGCTTGACGCTGAACTGCGCCGGTATATGAGCGGCATTGAGCAGAGACTGCAAGACGACATTTCCCGGTTTGAGTCGGATTCTGCGGAAGCCCGGGAAAAGGCGGTTTCAGCGTTTGAAACGGCGTTAGAAGCCCTGAAAACCGGCATGAACGATGCGGAACAGGATTTGGCGGTTTTAAAGTCTCAGGCTTATCAGAATGTGGCGGAGCAGTTTCAGAGGTTCGAAGATGATTTCGCCAAGGATCTGGGGAAGCGGAGCGAGGATATCGGGCAGTGGCTCAAGGAATGGCAGGAAAGTCAGCACGTGAAAATTACGGGTTTTATTCAGGATGCGGACGCCCAGTATAAACAAAAAGAGCAGACCCTTCATGAAGAACTGCGAGGAGCTTTCGCTGAACAAAAGAAAGCGTTACTATCGGAGCTTGAGAGCGTCAAAACCGAGGCGGACGGGTTTGAAACAGACCTGCGCTCCCGAATGCAATCCGCCGGGGATTCTCTTGATGCCCTGCAAGCGCAGATTCAGCAGAGTTTAGAAACCTCCCGGGCTTCCGCAGAGGCTTCGGCGAAAGCGGAAATCGAACGGTATGAACGCAGTATTACTGAACAAATTCAGCACAGTCAGAGCGGTTTGGAAGAACGCATTAACGCTGTCGCCGAAAAAATTGAAGCTCAAAATCAGGAGATTGCGAATAAGCTGGAAGGGTCCCGGCAGGATTTAGACAAGCGTCAGACTGAGTTCGCTCAAGAACTGCAAGAACTGGACGGATCCCTGAGCGAAGCCCGGAAACGGTCTGCGGAACTCCTTGCAGAAAGCGAGGAGCGTTTGAAGGCCTTCCGTTCCGCCATAAACGACGCGGACAAAGACGCAGATACGCATCGCGCAGAAGTGTTTGCCCGGATCAGCGAAGATGTGAAAACGTTAGATTCCGCGATAAAAGAAGCGGATCGGCGCATAAAAGAGTTCGCCAGCCAGACTCGGCTTTTTGAGCGTACCGACGAGCTGAAAGTAGAACTGGAACGCCGGCTTGCGGAACTTCAGGGCGACTACGACCGCATCGATCAGCGCAGACTTGAAGCTATGGATTTGGAGGGCCAGCTCGTTAAAATTAAACGGCTCGAAGATGAGGTAAACGCGAAGATGACTCGGTTTCTCACAGAGAAGCACCGGATTGAACAGATGGAAACCGAGTTTAACCGGCTCTTGCAGGTGTCTGCGGCTGTCGAGGAAAAGCTCACCGAAGTTTCTGATTCCGACGATACTCTTCAGCAAATTCAGATTCAGATACGCAAACTCAACGACGCGCTGGTCGATACCGAAGAAAAATATCAGCGCATAGAAAAAAAGAATCAAACTTTAGACGCTACCAACGACGGCATAGATCGGAATTTCAAATCCCTTCAGGAATCGGAAAAAATATCCCGGCATATCACTGACGAGGTGAGCGGACTTTCCGCGGAGATTGGCTCGCTTCGTTCTGCGGTTGCAAGTCTTACTGAAGAGAATACCCGGGCTCGGGAAGTTGCAGATAAACTGTCTTTGTTGGACACCGCGCTTTCGACCGTTGAAGAGCGCATTAAGGATATGCAGAAGGCCCGGGAATGGCTTGCCCGGGCTGAAACTCGGCTTGAAGATTTAAACAAACAAATGCTGGATCAGGTTAAGCTGATGGATGCGCCTAGAAATACAGACAAAGTTTTTGACGACGACAAGGGCGCGCCATCCCTGGGAGTGCGGGATAATATCATTCGGCTTGCCCGGCAAGGCTGGAAAGTGGACGAAATTGCCCGGGCGGTAAAACGTTCCAAGGGCGAAGTTGAACTGGTCCTTGAAATTATGCCGAAAGAGTAACCGCCGCGCAGAAAAACCCGCCTAGCAGATTTCAGACAGGGCTTTCAGCTTAAAACTTGATCCGCAGAAGTCCGCCCGGGTTTTTAAAAACCCGGGCAGTAAAGCTGTCGCGGCTAAATCGGCGGGCAATTAACCCGGCCGTCAGGTTTTCTGCACTAATACCCGGGCGAAACATTCTTTTCCGTTTATATACGGAGTATACCGCTTGTCATGAATAAGAATATATCCCTTCTCCAGCAAACCGTTTAATATGGATCGGGCGGAAACGGCAAAAGGTTTTTTATAATCCCCCGGAATATAGCAATTATCTACCAACAACATTTTGTTATCGTCATGCTTTTTATATTTTTCCGGAATTTCTTTCAGCTTTAGTATTTTTAGATTTTTACTTTTCGGGCGGTCTCTCATGGGAAGATTAGTATACCAATGCCCCGCCGCTCTGGTAAGTTCTTTTTTAGGCGTTAAATACCAATCCACTTCGTTATATCCGGCCCATACTTTATTGGCGTAAAAGTAGGGTAAATAGGCGTTTGTAAGGGGATTTGCTATGTTTGAAATGACGAGAAATTTTTTCCCGCTATCGATAATGGTTTTCCAATACTCTTTGGCTTTTGAGAAGGGCGGATTCGTGCAGACGATGTCCGCTTCTTCGCGCAGGATTTGTAACGATAACGGATCATCGAAACTGCCGGTATAGCCCGGAGGAAATTGTTTTCCTTCGCCGAAACCTTCTTTGGTGAAGATGTAGCCTTTCCCGCCGGGGTTGAATAAATCGATGCCTCCGCCGTAATGGGTGCAGATTAATTGCTTTACCTTGAGTTCCTCGAAGTTCCGCAGAAAATATAACCCAAAGGCGGAAGTTCTTTTTTCGTCATTATCCACCGGGTCATCGCAGTTGCAAAAGATAACTTTATCTTGCCAGATGCTTTTATCGTACATTAAAACTTCTTTTTCGACATCTTCGTAGCGGGTGTAGAACTCATCGTTTTTTATCTTTTTGGCTTTTTGCAAAACGTCATTTTTAGACATTCCCCGTTCTTCAAGGGAAGGAGGCATTTTCTTTACTGCTTTTACGATTTTATCTTCGGATTTAAAAATAATTTCTTTCACGAAGAGCTTATGCGCTTTTATAAACCCGACATAATCGTTAAAAAGAACGGCGTTGTAAAAATATATTTCCCGGCTTTTTTCCTCCCGCAGATGGGGATACTTTTCTTTCACTGCCTTTTCTACCGGTCCGGCGTTTTTCACTTCGCCGGCGAAGAGGTATTGGTAAACATTATTTTTTGATCCGGTCATGGCGTTATATTCTTTCAATCTTCTTTCTAAATTCTGAGTCTTGCCGATTTTGCATTTAGCCGTTTCTTTCGCCGACTGGGCAATGTACATATATTCCATGCTACTTCCAAGAAGACTTTTTTTCGATCTTTTGTCAACCTGAAGAATTATAAGCGGAAGGGCCGGTTGTTAAAAGCTGGAAATTTCGGTAGAGTGAGTCCATGCCCGCGCACATTCTGCACAGTCTTTTTGGGGAGATGCTTTTTGCCGGTTTGAGTACCCGGATTCCTCTGCGGGTTGGGGCGGAGAATCCGGGGATTTTTTGGCTAGGCTGTCAGGGACCGGATATATTTTACCACAATCAGATAACTCGTCCGGTGTCGTTGGAATACGGCGGTCTTCTGCATCGGCGGGGTTTTGGTAATTTTGCCGCCTGTCTTTTATCTCAGACTCTGCCGCCTCCGGGACAGGAAGTTTCGCCTTTGGGAGCTTATGCTTTGGGTTTCATGACTCATGCTCTGCTGGATCGGTTTTGTCATCCCTATATTGTGTACAAATCGACGGTTCTTCCTTCGGAGGCTGAAAAATTTCAACGTTTCGGGCAGGTTTTTAGACGCGGAACTGCTCATGCCTTTTTCGAGCGGATTTTGGATGTTCTCATGTTGGCCCTCTTACGGGGACAAACTCCGGCGGCGTGGGATCAAAAGGCCTTGGTAAGGGTATGCGAAACGCCTCCGGCCGGGCTCAAGGAACTGCTCTGCCAAAGTTTGCAAAAGGTTTTTCCAGAACGAGCCGGCAAGGATCGCGCTCTGCTTAAACGAATCGATAACACCTTTCGGGACTGCAGAGAATTTTTTCTTCTGACTTCGGCGGAAAGCGAAACAGGGGAAAAAATACCGCTTCTGTATTTCCATCCGAAGAGACTGCCTTTGCAGGTGGATTATCTTAATCTTGCCCGGCGGGCCTGGTTTTATCCTACCGAACAAGGTAAAGAAGATACCCGCTCTTTTGTCGATGTCTACGATGCGGCTCTGCGGGCTGGCTCTGAGGCCGCGGCCGAAGTTTTAGTACCCTATTTTCAAACCGGAAATTTTTCTCCGGAAAAGTGTTCCCGCCGCCTTGGGAATGAAGGACTTTCCATTCAAGATGAAACCGGGAAACCCTGCGCTCCAGCCAAAACGGAGGCTCTGCCCTTAGACGAGATTCTCCTTCAGCAGATTCGCCGGCGAGAGTTTACCCGTCATCGGGAATCTAAGGGTCCAGCGTAAAACCGAAATTTTTGGTATGATTGATGTATGAAGATAGAATTGTTTACCTTTTGCGATTACGCCCAAGAAAATGGGGGCAAACTAACTATTGTCGGCACCTTTGATACGATTATTTCCCGTAATTTTCCCTGTATTCATCCCCAGTTATCGGTGGTGATTAGGATTCGCTTTGATATTTGGGAATTTTCATCCCATACTTTCCGGATCGAAACCCGGGATCTCAACGGCGAAATGAACATGGATACCATAAACGGCAATGTAGACGTAAAGGGAGTCGGCAACGCCACCGCGGTATCGCATCTCGTTTTCAGTATTACGAATCTTCGATTTAAAACCAGCGGAGTCGTCAATTTCATTCTTTATATCGATGAAAAAATCCTCAGTTCAATTCCCCTGCACGTCCGGAAAGGGTAAATTTACGGCGCGCGGCCGCGCGCCGGGTTAAGGGCTAGGCGACCAGCTGTTTTGCGAGGGCCGCCGCGCTGGCGGCGTCGGGAGAGTAGCCGTCGGCGCCGACTTGTTTGGCGTAATCTGCGGTAACCGGCGCGCCGCCGATGATAATCTTGAAACCCGTTAGGCCTGCGGCGTTAACGGCTTCGATGGTTTGCTTGATGGCCGGCATGGTGGTGGTAAGCAGAGCCGAAAGGCCGAGGATTTTGGCGTCCGGGTTTTTTTTCAGGGCGTCGATAAATTTTTCTGAAGATACGTCGACGCCCAAGTCGATTACCTCGAAGCCCGTACTTTCGATCATCATGCAGACGAGGTTTTTGCCGATGTCGTGCATATCTCCGGCGACGGTGCCGATGATGCACTTGCCCAGGCCGACGTTGGCCTTTCCTGCGAGTTTTGGTTTCAGCACTTCCACGCCTTTTTTCATTGCCCGGGCCGCGACCAGCATTTCGGGTACGAAAATTTCGGACCGTTTAAATTTCTCTCCTACGACGTCCATGGCTCCGATCATGCCTTCGTTTAAAATCTTGACCGGATCGAGGCCTTCCGCAAGAGCTTCTTCTACCAAACCGCCGACAATCTTGGATTTTCCCGCTTCAACGGCTTGAGCGATTTCCTGAATTTTAGTCATATATTTCTCCTTAATATTTATAAAATATTCCTTAATATTTATAAAATATTTATGAACGTTTTTCGTTCCCGAAAAGGCCGGCTCGGAACGCGCCGATGTATTCCATGCAAAATTCGTCCTGCCCGAGGAGGGCTTCCGCGGCGTAAATCAGCCCCATCAGATCCCGATTCAGAGGGTCAAGAATCGCGCTGTCCATACCCGCGCTCATGGAAAGAACGATGAACCCCTGGTTTATGTACCTGCGCATAGGCAGATTGAAGGAAATATTGCTGGCCCCGCCGGTAATGTGAATCTTCGGATACCGTTTCTTGATTTCCCGCAGGGCCTCGAGGATCGAGAGGATGCCGTCCTCCGAAGTGCAAAGCATCTGCACCAAAGGATCAATGTGAAGCCGGTTCGCCGGGATGCGGTATTCCTGGGCTTTTTGCATAATTTTCTCGAAAACGCTCAGCCGTTTTTCCACGGTTTTGGAAATTTCCGTATCGTCGCAGAGCAAAGCGATGCATTCCCAAGACGTATCAGCAATCAAGGGGAAAATTTTATCGATTTTGTCCCCTTCCATAGAAACCGAATTGATCAGGCCCGGTCTTTTGCAGAACCGAATCGCTTCCGCGCAGATGTGCGCGCTGGGACTGTCAATAGCGATGGGCCTATCGGTTACGCTCTGAACCATATCAATGAGCCAATGCAGGGTTTCAAGTTCCGCAGAAGGCGGCACCGAAGCGCATACATCGATAAACGCCGCGCCTGCATCGGCCTGCCGTTTCGCCAAGTCCCGAATCATATCGCCGTTTTTCTCGGCAATCCCCCGGGCCACCGAAGGTATGGACCCGTTTATTTTTTCACCTATTATGAGCATCTTTTCTCCTACCAGCTTTTTAAAGTATTCTACCATACAATTACTTTAAATGCAAACCTTTTAAAAAATTTGTAATTGTAATTAACGGATAAAAAGATTGACTAAATTGAAAAAATGTTAGACACTCTTGTATATCCTCTTTTGGGAGAAACCATGAAGTTCAAATACCGGCTTACCCTTACCAATTCGCTTCTAACTTTGACCCTTATAGCGGTCATTATAGTCGTCCTCTTCTTCCAGGGAGCGAAAATGCAGGACCGGGTCATCCTGCAAGATATGACCAGCCAAGCCGCCCTCTACGCCGCCAAAGTTACCGAGTATTACAAAGCCTACCTTGAAAAAACCAAAGCTCTTTCTGTCATTATGAGCGGCTACGAACAGGTCTATCCCGAAATCCGCCGCACCGAGTTTACCGACATCCTGCGGAATATCCTCAAATCCGATGAAAATATAACTGGAATGTACGCTTTCTGGCATAAAGGCGTCATCGACGAAGAAGATGCGGAGTTTATCCCCTATTACAGCCACCTAAACGAGATTATTACCCCGGAGACCTACCCGGGGTACCAGCAGGTCCTCGCGGAAACGGACCAAAACGACTTCGTCAGTTTCCCGATGACGATGAATAGGCAGGGCAAAAACGCGCTGATTATCGAAGTCCGATCTGCTATTATTGTCCGGGGAAAGGTCCTGGGGGTTGTGGGAATGCAGGTGAATATTGGTCCTCTTCAGCCTTATGTTGCGGGTCTTCGGCCCTATCAAACCGGCCATGTCGCGGTAGTCGCCGGCGATGGAACCATCTGCGCCCACTACCAAGACGATATGCTCGGCAAACCCTTCTCCCAAGGAACCAGCGCGTCCTTTCCCAGCGCGGGAGCGGACATAATCCCTCGGCTCATTGCCCGAAAGGACTCGACCGCCTTCACCTCCAAGGATGCTATTTGGGTGGCTTATCCCTTTACTGTGGGGACTGCAAAGAATCCTTATCTTATTCTTGCCATGGCGGACCTCAAAACGGTCCGGGCGCCTTTGGTAAAACTCGTTCATTTCGCGCTTCTTTTTATTGCCGGGGCGGCGGTGGTTGCGGCGGGGTGCATTTACCTGGTGTCCAACAGTCTTTCCCGGCGCATCAACCGAGTAGCGGATCGCATGAAAGACATTTCCGAAGGAGAAGGAGACCTTACTAAACGGCTTAGAATCTACAGTAATGATGAAATCGGCGCCATGGGAACTTACTTCAACAAGATTCTTGATTCTATTCAGGAACTTATCCGGCAGGTGAAGGTTCAGGCCGCGGGTCTTGGGGAAATCGGGGGAAAGCTCGCGGAAAACATGGACGAAACCGCCTTGGCCGTCAAAGAAATTACCGCTAGTATCGGCAATGTGGAGCGGCAAACCCAAACCCAGGGGAAAAACGTAGACAAGACTGCTAAGGTTATCGGGGATATTGACGGCGTTATTGAAAACTTGGGGAAACATATTGAAACTCAAGCCGAAGATATAGCCAAATCCTCCGCGGCGGTCGAAGAAATGGTTTCAAATATCGCCAATGTGGCCCGAACTTTGATAGGCAACGCGAAAAATATGGAAAACTTATCCGCCGCGGCCGAAAGCGGCCGAACCGGTTTGAGCGGCATTGCCGGGGAAATGCAAAATGTGGCGAAAGAATCGGAGGGCCTTATCGGCATTACCTCGGTGATGGCGAATATCGCCAGCCAAACCAACCTGCTTTCGATGAATGCCGCTATTGAAGCGGCCCATGCCGGGGAATCCGGGAAGGGTTTCGCGGTCGTGGCCGAAGAAATCCGAAAACTCGCGGAATCTTCCTCGAAACAATCAAAGACCATCGCCGGAGTTTTGAAGGAAATCAAGACCTCGATTGACAAAATATCTACGGCCGCCGCGGGGGTGCTCGAACGTTTTGAGGCTATCGACCAAGGGGTGAGAACCGTATCGGCCCAGGAGAGCGCGGTCCGAAGCGCAATGGAAGAACAGGACCTCGGAAGCAAGCAGATTCTGGAAGCCGTCACCCGCCTCACCGAAGGAACCCAAACTATTAAGGAAAGTTTCACCCGAATGCGGCAAGGAGGCCGAGAAATCGGCGGCGAATGCCGAACCTTAGAACAAGGAACCGCAGAAATCTCCGACAGCATGAATGAAATGGCCAAAGAAGCGGAAAAAATTAACCAGGCCGTCCTCCAAGTCAACGCCATAAGCGGCGAAACAAAACGTTCTATCGACCTCCTCCAATCCGAACTTTCCAAATTCAAAGCCGAATAGCTCTTCTCCCTAACCTGTAGTCATCCCTGAACCCCTGCTATGGGGCTTTCCCCCCATGGGATGAGGCTTTCCCCCCATGGGATGAGCCTTTCCCCCCATGGGATGAGCCTTTCCCCCCATGGTGTGAGCCTTTCTCCCCATGGGATGAGGCTTTCCCCTCATGGGATGAGGCTTTCCCCCCATGGTGTGAGGTTTTCGTATCATGGTGTGGGGCTTTCCCCCCATGGTGTGAGCCTTTCCCCTCATGGGATGAGGCTTTCCCCCCATGGGATGAGGCTTTCCCCCCATGGTGTGAGGTTTTCGTATCATGGTGTGGGGCTTTCGTATCATGGGATGAGCCTTTCCCCCCATGGGATGAGGCTTTCCCCCCATGGGATGAGGCTTTCCCCCCATGGGATGAGGCTTTCCCCCCATGGGATGAGGTTTTCGTATCATGGTGTGGGGCTTTCCCCCCAGGCTACGAGGCTTTCCCATCAGGCTATGAGGCTCCCGGACCTAGAAGTCCTGGGAGGACGAAAAGGACCGAAAAGAAAATATACCTAGTTAGGTTCTACATGAACCGTAGCGATAATCCCGAACTTTTCCGCGATTTTATGTTCAATATCGGTCGCTATGCTATGGCCCTGGTCGATGCTCAGGGTTTTATCGAGACGAATGTGCAAAGTCAATTCTTTATGGGTCACATAATTGTGTATATGAAAGTGATGCAGAGCCAAATCCTGATTGTATCGGCCCTTAACCTCTTCAGTTATCTGATCGATTAAATTTTGATCCGGCTCTTCGCCGAGCAGGGCCGCGGCACTGGCTTTGATGATTCCATAGGCGGTGTAAAACAGCAGGAAGGCTATAGCTCCGCCCAGGGCCGAGTCTATCCACCACAGGTTTTTCCCAAACAAGAGGCCGGCTAACACCCCGACGGAAGACAGCGCGTCGCTTCGGTGATGCCAGCCGTCGGCTCTTACGCTGGGATTTTGGGTTTTTCGGGCGATGGAAAAAGCGTATTGGGCCAGGAGTTCCTTCGCAATAATCGAAAGGCTCGTAACGGCCAGCGCGGTTTTTCCGTAAACCGGGGATTCCCGGCGGATAAATTGCCCGGCCGCGGTTTTTAAAAATTCATAGGCGATAAGGCCGAGGAAGAAAGCAATAAAAAGCGAGGTAATATGCTCGATTCGGCCATGGCCGAAGGGATGTTCCCGGTCCGCTTTTTTTGAGGAAAGTTTCACCCCGATAATAAGAATCAGAGAGCTTAGCGAATCGGAAAAAGTATGCCAGGCATCTGCGGTCAGGGCCAGGGAGTTCGTGAGGATTCCCGCCCATAATTTCAGGGCAAACAACGCCGAATTCACCCCTATCGAAATAAATCCTTCAAAGTAACCGGCTTTTGCTTTGTCCATACTGAAAAATAAACGGACTCTGAAGGATTTGTCAAGTCTAGGCTTGGGGCTTGCATATTTTTAGGGAATGCGCTATAGCGATGTAACCCATGAACTATTCCACTCCGGCGAATCTTGCCGTAATAGCCTGCCCCGGCGGCGAAGTTTTCGCAGATGAAGTTACAACCCATCTGCGGCGAGGATACCGTCATCACTTTGAAGCCAGGACCGCGGAATTGGCGGTTCAATACGCGATGGACCCCACGGCCGCGGCCCAACAGATCAATTTTATCAGCGATGCCCTCAGTCCGGTTCACCGGAGCTCCGATAAAACCGCCGGCTTCCGATGCCCCCGGTTTAAGGTCCCCGCCCGATTCTCCCTCTTCGCCAACGGCGAAATAAAAGCGGAAATCCTCGAATCCATCCGAGGAAAGGACGTCTACATCATCCAAGATGTCGAAAACCGCTACCCCGTCGCCTTTAACGAAGGAGAACTCAAAAAGGTGCTTTCCATAAACGACCACCTCATGACCCTCTTCGTTACCGTAGACGCGGTAAAACAAGCCGGCGCGGACCGAGTCACCTTGGTCATCCCAGTCTACCCCTACGCGCGGCAACACAAAAAAAAGGGCCGGGAGGGCCTTACCGCCAGCCGGGTCGGAAAAATTCTGGAATCCCTCGGGGTAAACCGCATCATCACTTTGGATATTCATTCCAGGGAAATCGGCAACGCCTTTAATTATATGCGGGTTGAAAATCTTCATGCCAGTTATCAGATTATCCGGACCCTTTCTCAAATTCCGGGGATCCTCAACGACGATTTTGTCGTGGTCTCCCCGGATACCGGCGCGGTGGACCGTAATAAATTCTACGCCACAGCTCTCAAGAAGCCCTTGGCTTTACTCTACAAAGAACGAGATTATTCCCGAGTGTCCAAAGACGCAATGGATAACAACATCGGAGAACTGAAACTGCTGGGTAATGTAAAGGGTAAAACCGTACTTATGGCGGATGATATGCTTGGAACCGGAGGAACCTTGCTTAAAGCCATGCAATTTTTGAAAGAACAGGGCGCGGGCAAAGTATTAGCCGCCATCAGCCTGCCTTTGTTTTCGGGAAATGCGATTTCATACTTCGATGAAGCCTATATTCAGGGCTTTTTTTACCGGATTATCGGCACCAACGCGATTTACCATGAAGAAGTGCTCAAACGGGAATGGTATATCAACGTGAATATCACAAAACTCTTTGCCCAAACTATATCCCGATTGCACCAGGGCCTTTCTCTCAGTTCCCTTTTGGATAACCGGGATATTATCGTCAAATTATTTTCAGGGCTTCCGGAATGACCATTTTTTGCGCGGATATCGGCACGTCGTCTCTGAAAGTTGGGATTATCGATACCTATGGAAGGGAGCTGGCTTTTGCCCGGGAGATTTATCCATCGCCGGGGCGGATTCAGGCATCGGACTGGGAAACCGCGCTTCTCAAGGCGGTCCAAAGGCTTCCCCGGACCAGTCCTCCGAAGGCGGTTTGCATTTCCGGAAACGGTCCTACCTTCGTGCCGGTTACGAATCAGGATCAGGCCCTGGACCCTCTGCACTGGTACGATCCGGTCCTTTCGCCGGAGCCTTCCGGGACCGAAAGACTAGCCTCTCTAGCGGCTCTGCCCAAGCCTCGGTCCTTTTTTCTTCCCCAAGCCCTCTGGTTTTTGCAGAATAAGCCCGAAGCATACGCCCAGACTCGGTATCTTTTCTCCGCCCAGGAATGGCTTTCCTTCAAACTTGGAGCGGACCCGGTTACGGTTTTGCCGTCCGAGGCCTATGTTCCGTATTATTGGGATGAAGAACAATGCCTTTCGGCCGGGCTGGATCGGGAAAAATTTCCGCCTTTTGCGCAATTGGGAACGAGGATTGGCAAAGTTTCGCCGTCCGCCGGGGAGCGTTACGGCCTTCCGCCGGAAATACCCATCCTCGCAGGCGGCCCGGATTTCATTATGTCCCTCCTGGGAGTGGGCGCGATCAAACCCGGAAGGGTTTGCAATCGGGCGGGAACGTCGGAGGGCCTAAACCTCTGCGCCGAAGGCTACCTCAAAAGCCAAGAATTACGGGTTTTGCCCCATTTGGAAAGGGGTTTGTGGAATATCGGCGGGGTTATACCGGATTCCGGGCGGCTTTTCGAGCAGTATCGGGTTCTCACGGGGCAGGTTCGGCGGTCTTACGAGGAAATTTTGGAGAACCTTATTCCTTCGGACGAAACCTTATCTTCCGAAAAGGTCCGTTTCTTTCCTAAAATCGGTTTTTTTGGAAAAAATATTCTGCATACCTCCGCCTTAGGCCGGGGTCTTTTGGAAGCTCTCGGCTTTATGACCCGAGGGGTTCTCGATATTTTTGAGAAATCCGGGTTTCCAATTGAAGAGATGCGGGTTTCCGGCGGGCAGGGCCGGAATGCGCGGTGGAATCAGCTTAAGGCGGATATTACCGGCTGTACTCTGCTGATTCCGGAGATACGGGATGGCGAACTTGCAGGGTCTGCGGTGTTAGGAACGATGGCCCTGGGAGAAGCGGGAAGTTTTGGGGAAGCCGCGGATCGCCTGATTCGGATCCGCCGGCGGTACGTCCCGGACCCCCAGAGACGGGCTCAGTACGCTGAAGCGTATCGGGTTTATTGCCAGGACCGAGATTTTTTGAAAGATTTTTCTGATAAAAAATCTAAGGGAAAAAGTGCAAATCTGTAAAAGACCTGAAAAAATATCCGCCATTATTTTTGACATGGATGGCACGTTGTATACTCATCCGGAGTATCTGCGATTTCAGATTGATGCGTCTATCCAGCGGCTTGCGGAGGTTCGGGGCGCGCCTTTGGAGGCGATGAAACGGGAGATTGCCGAATATCGCGCTGAATGGGCTGAAACTCATGGGGGCCGGCAGATAAGTTTGGGCAATACCTTCAAGGCTTTTGGAATTTCCATTGCGGAGAGTATCCGCTGGCGGGAAGAACTCTACGAGCCGGCGGATTTTCTCAAAGCCGATACCGCGCTGCAGACAGCGTTACTGCGTTGTAAGGCGAAGCTGGCGGTAGTTACCAACAATCCGGTTCTGGTGGCCCGGAAGACGTTGGCGGTTTTGGGTGTGGAAGATTGTTTTACCGGGGTAGTTGGGTTGGATACGTGTTTTGTGTCAAAGCCTGCTGTTGAGCCCTTTCTGGAGGCTGTGCGGCTCTGCGGCGCGCCTTTGGAGGAGTGTCTTGCGGTCGGCGACCGCCGGGATCTCGATGTCGCGCCGGGTCTCCGCCTTGGCATGGGAGGCGTCGTGGTGGACGGCGTGGAAGAAGTTTGTCACCTTTTAGAACTTTTAAAAGTTTAAGAGTTTTTTTCAAAAAAGATTAAAAAAATATTGGATCTTTATCTTCTTTTTCAGCACTATTAACATTAGTGATACAGTTCAAGGGTGTGGTAAAAAAATATAAACAGCAGGATGTAATCAGAGGCATAACCTTTGATGTTCATGAAAATGAAATCGCTGTTTTGATAGGTCCTTCGGGATGCGGGAAAACTACGGTTCTCAAGATGATAAACCGGCTTTTAGAGCCTACATCTGGGAGTATTTGCATCCGCGGCGAAGATATAAAAACAAAAAACGTGTATCGTTTGCGCCGCAATATCGGTTATGTGATTCAATCGGTCGGGCTTTTTCCCCATTTGACTATCCGGCAGAACATCGAAATAGTTTCTTCTTTGGGAGGGGCGAAGAAAAAAGCGGAGCGGAAGAAAATACTGCAAAAAAACGCGGAACTTCTTGAAATGGTAGGATTGCATCCGGAGGTTTTTCTTGATCGGTATCCGGCGCAACTTTCCGGAGGCCAGCAACAGCGAGTTGGGGTTGCCCGGGCTTTCGCCCGGGATCCGGAAATTATCTTGATGGATGAACCCTTTTCCGCGTTAGACCCGATCACAAGAGAACAGCTTCAGGACGAGCTGTTACGGCTTCAAAGCAAGCTCAGAAAAACGGTGGTCTTCGTTACCCATGATATGGACGAAGCGATAAAGCTCGCGGATCGAATCTGCATCCTTTACCAAGGCGAAATTCTGCAATACGACGCGCCGGAAAAAATACTGAAAAATCCGGTAGACGGTTTTACGGCTAAATTCGTGGGAAAACATCGTATTTGGACGACTCCTGAACTCATTCGGGCGGAAGATATTATGCTCATAAATCCTGTCTCGACGCACAAAAACTGTTCTCTTCTGCGTTGCCTGGAAACCATGCGGTTCCGTAGCGTCGACAGTATTCTTATCGTGGATGACGAGAATAAACTTGAGGGAGCGGTATACTCGGAGGATGTCGAAGACGCTCCGGATTACCATAAGCCGGCGGCCCAGATTCTGCACAGAAATATATACGCCGCCAAAGCGCAGGATTCTATTTTAGACGTTCTCCGGCAGATGAAACAGCGGAACGTTTCTTCCGCGCCGGTAATCGAAGAAGATGGAAAACTCGCGGGCATTATCACCAAAAGCAGTCTCGTGACGGCTCTCAGCAAAAGATATGTGGATCAATAATGTATATACTCCAGTATATGGCGCAAAATCGCGCTGAAATCCTTCGTTTTCTTATAGAACACTGCCGGCTTACGGTGCTTGCCGTGTTACTGTCCACGGCGATTGGCGTTCCCCTGGGCATCGCGGTTAGTTACATGAAAAAACTTCGGCCCTTTATATTAGGTTTAGCGAATATCGTACAGGCTTTACCGAGTCTCGCGCTTCTCGGATTCCTGATTCCTTTTCTCGGCATCGGAACCCGGCCTGCGATATTTATGGCGGTGGTATATTCTCTGCTTCCCATCATCAAAAATACCGTTACCGGCTTGGATTCTATTTCCCAGGACATCGTCGAAGCCGCAACGGGCATAGGCATGACATCCCGGCAGATCCTGCTGAAAGTAAAACTGCCTCTCGCGTTACCGGTTATCATGGCCGGAGTGCGAATCTCTGCGGTGGCGGCGGTAGGATTAGTAACCATCGCGGCCTTTATCGGCGCGGGCGGTTTGGGCTATCTTGTGTATTCCGGCATCCGTACCGTCAATACCGCGCAAATTCTTTCCGGCGCGATTCCGGCGTGTCTGCTTTCTCTCGGCATCGATTTTCTCACAGCCCGCATCGAAGGATTCGTATCGCCCATAGCCTTTCGTAAGGATATACAATCCCTCGATAAAATGCGCATCCGGAAGATTCTTATGCAACGCCGCATCGGATTAGCCGCCGCCGGATTGTGCGTTGCCGGATTTATGGCGGGCATGGCCGTTTCAAAAAAACCGCAAGCTGAAAAAACTCTTATCCTCGGCGCAAAAGATTACACCGAACAAAATCTCATGAGCGAACTCTACGGACAGCTCATCGAAGCCAAAACCGATATACAAGTAGTAAGACTGTTTGATCTCGGAGGCACGCAAATTATTTTTGAAGCTCTGAAAAAAAATGAAATTAATATGTATGTAGAATATCTCGGCACCGCGTACAGCAGTATTTTGGGACAGTCCGCGTATTTGAGCAAAACCGAAATATACGAATTCGTCAAAAAAGAATTTGCTGAAAAATACGGCCTCCAAATGTTTCCCGCGCTGGGTTTTAACAATACCTACGCGCTGGCGGTACGGCGGGACACCGCGGAAAAGTATCAGCTCGCCAGTATTTCGGATTTGGCGAAGGTCAGCTCCGGGCTTATTATGACTCCTACGATGGAATTCATGAATCGCTTTGACGGGCTCCCCGGCCTTGAAACCCGGTATAACCTGCGGTTTAAAGAGGTCATTGGGATGGACGGCGTTCCCCGATACACCGCGCTTATTAACCGTCAAAGCGACGTCATTGACGCGTTTTCCACCGACGGACTTCTGGCGGAATTCGATCTCGTCATACTGGAAGACGATCTTCAGCACTTTCCTCCGTATGACGCAATTCCTCTGGTAAAACCGGAACTCCTCAAAACCTTCCCGGAACTCCCGGAAATCTTCGAACTTCTCGCCGGACAAATCGATGAAAAGGCCATGCGGGAAATGAATTATCAGGTAGATGTGCTAAAGCAAAAACCTGAAACCGCGGCTAAGGCCTTTCTCACCAGCCGGGGATTTCTGTAACCCGCCAATATCAAGCCCGGCTATTCGGGGCGAATGAAAACGCCGCTTTTTCCGCCCCGCTTTTCCCACAGCCGGATTCCGCCGATAACCATCCCCCGATCCATCGCTTTGCACATATCATATATAGTAAGTAAAGCGATGGATACCCCGGTAAGGGCTTCCATTTCCACACCGGTTCGGCCCGACAGTTTTACTGTGCAGACCGCTTCAATGCGCCCGTCCAGAATTTCAAAATCGATGGAACAAGCGTCAAAGCTGAGAGGATGGCAGAGGGGGATCAGCTCGGCGGTACGTTTCGCCGCCAGAATGCCCGCAATCCGAGCCGCGCCCAGCACGTCGCCCTTAGCCGAGCCGCCGCCGCGAACCGCCTGCAAGGTTTCTTCTCCCGCTGTGATATGCCCCTTCGCTATGGCCCTTCGGGCTGTTATATCTTTGCCGGAAACATCTACCATAATAGCGTTGCCGGCTTCGTCAAAATGATTCATTTCCATGCTTTTAATATATATTTTTTTCGGCCCATCGCCCATGAGGCTCCGGATTGATACTTGATCCATCCGGCGGATTAGGGTATTTTGATTTTATGAATGCATCTTTTAATCCAAATGAATTATCTGAATTCGCCCGATATTACGGTTTTCATTATGACCGAATCGACCCCATCGGTTTGGTGAAGGATACCCTCATCGATATGGAACGGGGCCTGCGGGGACAATCGTCCAGTCTTCCCATGATTCCGGCCTATATCAGCCCTATCGGGCGGGTTCCTCAGGGGAAAACCGTCATCGCCCTCGACGCGGGAGGCACTAACCTCCGCGCCGCTCTGGTCAGCTTTGACGAATCCGGAAAAGCGGTTGCTCAACATACCCAAAAAGCCCCCATGCCCGGCACCCAAGGCAGAGTAACGGCCGAACAATTCTTCGATCAAATCGCCGGACTGACCGCGCCGCTCCTCGAAAAAGCCCCGGATGTTCCGGGTATAGGCTTCACCTTTTCGTATCACATGGACATCACCAAAGAAGCGGACGGGATCCTCATCACCTTCAGCAAAGAAATTGACGCCCCGGAGGTCCTAGGAAAAGCCATAGGACAGGGCCTGCGGGAAGCCCTCAAACGCAGAAACGTAAAAAAAATCCCGGAACGCATCGTCCTGCTTAACGATACTGCGGCGACTCTGCTTTTTGGGCTTGCAGACCTCCCCGCCCGGGGGGAATTACGCGGAAAAGACCGCTACGCCCTACCGGGAGGTCCGGTAATCGGTTTTATCTTGGGGACCGGCGTCAATACCGCGTACCCCGAAGTCAGTATTCCCAAAATAGGCTTCGCTTCGGAAACCGCGCCGCAAATCGTGGTCTGCGAAACCGGCACCTTCGCGCACCGCTACATGGGCGTTCTGGATAAGGAATACGACGCCGCCACCAAAACCCCGGGAAAATATACCCTTGAAAAAAGCGTGGCCGGCGCGTATCTGGGTCCCCTGACTCTGCATATCCTCAAACAAGCGGTCCAAGACGGTCTGCTCAAATTTAAAAGGGCCGATGAATTTTTAACCTGGAACACCTTGCAGACCAAGGACTTAAACGATTTTATGTACTCGCCCCTTTCGGGAGAAGGGAACATAGCCGCGCTTTTCGGGCCCGACGAGGAAAATGCCCTGGCTTCCTGCGCGTATCTCGTTTCGATCCTTACCGAACGGGCCGGACTTTTTTCCGCCGCCATGGTGGCCGCCGCGGCCGAACGCACCCAGAGCTTCAACCCCTTCGCGCCGATCCGCATCGCGGTGGAAGGCACCACGTTTATGCGGTACAAAGGGATGAGAACCGCCCTCGAATCCTATCTGCATAGTATGCTGAACGCCCAAAAGCCCCGATCTTATACGATAGTTCCGGTGGAACAGGCCTCCCTGTTCGGCGCGGCGGTAGCGGCTTTGTCAGCCTAACCCGCCAGCGAGCAGGTCAAAGTAAAAAAGGGGAAAAAAGGGGGGCAAGAAGGGAAAAAAGAAGGGGAAAAGAAGAGAGAAAAGAAGAAGAAAAAAGTAAAAAACTTGGGTGTAAAAGATTGACAAAAAATGTTCGATTTAGTATATTCAAAAAATAGTGGCGGTATAGCTCAGTTGGCAGAGCAAACGGCTCATATCCGTTAGGTCATTGGTTCAAGTCCAATTGCCGCTAATTTTATTTTACGCCGATACGCATCGGTTCGCTGAGGATTACCCGCCCGCCGATAAAAACTTCCCGGACCAAGCCCTGCTCTTTTAACACTCTCGTTTCGATACATCCGCCGGGTTGGGCTATATTCCAAGAGGCTTCGCCGGCCGGCAGATCTTCGCTCAGCCATATTCCCAAAGCCCCGGAGCCCGAACCGCAACTCGATTCAAAAATCAGGGAATTTGTGCCGTACACGTATACGCCGGGGACCATAAATCCTTTGGATTGATCGTAGAACATCACTCCCAATGCTTTATCTTGCCCGAACTTTTTTTCAAATTCCTTTTTGATCCCGAAAAACGTTTTTTCGTCCGGGGGAATGGGGGCTATGACGTGGGTGATGCCGTCGAATCGATAGGCTCGCAAAGTCTGCCCCTGGAAATTGAGAACTTCCTGGCGATAGGGACCGGGGATTGCTACTTCGGCGATGCCCTTTTCCGCATGAACCCGGGTTCCCAGAGGGCTTGCCAGGCCGCTGATTCCGATGGAGACTTCCGCGGGTCCGGAAAGTCCGGCGTTCCGGGCCGCCCACAGCCCGAAACTCCGAGCGGCGTTGCCGCAGAACTCGCCGCCCATCATTTCAAGCCGCCATAGATCTTCGGGGCTTTTCGGGGGAATGACAAACCCCACCTGCTCTGCCCCAAGGGACCGGTCCGCGAGAATCCGTTTTGCCGTTTCTGCCCGGTCTTCCACGGGACTCAGGACAAAAATCGTGATGTTTTTAGCCGGATCCGCGATTATTATTTCTATTGTTTTTTCCTGCATCTTTTTTCTCGGTAAGGGGTTATTGCAGTAAAGCTAACTCGCTGTTTTTTAACTGCCAGGCGTCTTTGCCGACCGGAATAGCGATGTCTTCCAAGACGCTTTTGATCGTCTGATCTTCCGGGGTGTGGCCGTTTTTCAAGAGGGGCATAATTTCCAAAACAATCCGGTCGAATTCCGCAATTCCCTTCCGTTGCAGATAACTCCGCACAAAGTACCTAATCCGCAGTCTTTCGTCCAAATCAAACTTAAAGGGCTTGT